>JAGAVX010000082.1 GCA_017941705.1 Atopobiaceae bacterium | reverse complement strand
AGGGCATAGCGCGCAGAATGGGCACGAGCGCTACGGGCGCGATTTTACTGGCTGTCCGCTCATTCCCGCTTGGGACGACGATACGAGGCTCTATCTCATCGGGCACTCATTTGGGGGTGCGACCATACGCCTCATGAGCGAGCTGCTCGCCAATGGGAGCGCGGAGGAGCGGGAGGCAACGCCAGCGGACGAGCTCTCGCCGCTCTTTGCGGGTGGGATGGCCGACCGCATTGCCGCGATAGTGACGCTGGCAGCGCCAACCAATGGGACGACTGCCTACGACCTGACGCGTGATCCGCTGTTTGACACCTCACGCGTGCGAACGCCCCTCAAGTACCGCTTGCTCGATCGCGTGCTCAAGCACCATACCAGGATTCACATGGACGATCGCGACCAACGCGACTGGGCGAGCTACGACATGCTGGTGGATAACGCCCAAGCCCTGAACGAGCGCATCGCGACGCTCCCGCACGTCTATTACCTCTCGGTCGCCTGTGATGCGACTATTCCCGGGGAGGGCGGCTCGCGCGTACCGGACCTTGCACTGATGGATCCATTGTTCGTGAGGACCGCCACGCTTATGGGCAGCTATAGCGGGGTAACCGCAGCTGGCTGCGTCATCGATGAGGGGTGGCATGCCAACGATGGCTTGGTGAACACCATCTCTGCCCGAGCACCCTTTGGCGCGCCCCAGAAGCCGCTCGACAGGAGGAATGTGGAGAAGGGCGTCTGGAACGTCATGCCCGACCTGCATGTCGATCACGCCTTCTTCTCGGGCGACTACCTCTCGAAGAGCGATCCGCATCTCTTCTTCCTGGATCTTCTGGTCCTGCTGCAATCGCTCGCGTGAGTGTGGTCCCCAGGACAACAGAAATGCATATGTGGCTGCAATTGTGTCGCACCGACTGGGTACCATCAGACTAGGCTTGTAGTGTGACGAGAGTCGGGAGGTCCCATGCGTGCATCTCGTGTCCTTAGGTCGCTTTTGACTGCACCGCTCGTTCTGGCTCTTGGGTTTGGCGTCGGCACCTTCGCCTCCCGCTTCTCTCCCACTGAGGCAGAGGGCCAGCAGGCCACCGCCGCCGAGGTCGCTGTCTCGCAGCCCGCACAGACGAGCTATACCTCCTGGGATCAGGACGCTGACACAAACTACTACCGCGTGCTCGGGCCGGCTGTCACGCAGGAGGCGCCAGCTTCCGGAACCGTCTGGTATGGCGAGCTCGACGAGCTGGGTCGTGCGACCGGGGCGGTCGCGACGGTCACCTACGATTCGATGGAGGCTGGCATGGCGCGCTCCCGCGACGATACCAGCGACATCGAACCCTCGGGTTGGGGGTACAACGAAGAGGTCGACATAGCGATGCCAAATGGCACTGTCTACCATGGCCTTCTCTTCAATCGCTCGCATCTGATCGCCAAGTCGCTTGGTGGTGACGAAGAGGTGCGCAACCTGATCACTGCCACGCGCACGCAGAACGTGGGTGCCAACGTCAATGGCTCCGAGGGCGGAATGGCCTATGCCGAGGGACTGACGCGCTCGTGGCTGCACGAGCATCGCGATGGAAGCGTCTACTACGCCGCAACGCCCGTGTACGAGGGAAGCGAGCTCGTGGCACGCAGTGTGCTGGTTGATGTGCTTACGAGTGACGGGTCCATCAACCAGCGAGTCGAGGTCTTTAACGCCGCACGGGGCTTCGCCATCGACTACGCGACCGGTACGTTCACGAAAACCGAGGACGCGCAGACTGCAGCAGGTGAGATTCGCGACGATCTAGACGATGTCGTGCCGCATGACGGCCAGACGCCCGATGACAGTGCGGAACCAGTTGTCGAGGAGCCTGTCGGGGATGCGTCCTCCTCGGATGCCACGGAAGTGCCGCAGCCGGAAGGCGAGGAGCGGCAGGTCATCGTGACGGGCTCCGGCAAGGCGTATCACCACGACAAGAGCTGCCAGGGCCTCAGCCAAGCGCGCTCGATGGAATGGGTGAGCGTCTCGGAGGCGGAGGACATGGGCCGTCATCCCTGTGGAATCTGCGGGGGCTGAGGGCGTTGAGCAGGCGGGCAGAGCCTGTCAGAACGCTCCGCCTGCCTCACCGCGCAGAGTGCGCACGAAGCCATTGACTTGCTCAGTCAGCTCGGCGGGAGCCATGCGGCCGGGATTCGTGAGGCTGAGCGTTGCCATGTTGCCCACGCTACGCCCAAGCTTTGCGGCGAGGTCCTTGGCGCATGATCCGGCATCACCCGACGCGCTCGAGATCATGAGCGCGACCTTCGAGGAACCGAAGTCATGGCTCTTGATGAAGCTGTTGATAGGCGCAGCGGCCTTGCCAGCCCACATGGGGAGTGCCAGCACGACCACGTCGTAATCGGCAGGGTTCACCTCGAGGGGCTGCAGGGCGGGAAGGCGTCCGAACGACGAGTCCCTGCCTCCGATGAGGAACTTGCCGAGGCCCTTCTTTGGGTATTCCTTGACCGTGCGAATCTCAAACAGGTCCGCACCGAGAGTCTTTGCCAGCTGGTTGGCCGCTGTGCGTGTGTTGCCTTCGAGCGAGTAGAAGATGATGGCGGAGCGCATGGCCACCCCTCTCTGTAAGCAAGTTCGTTACATGGCCTCGATCTCGCGGATCTCGATCTCGAGGCCTCGCAGCAAGACGGTATCGGGACTTCCGCAGTGAGGACACGTCTTGCCGTACTCGATTGTGCCATAGGTGCGTCCGCAGCTGTTGCATACCGTCACCGCCTCGATTGCCTGGACGTCAAGCGTGGCGCTCCGCAGCAGCTCGGTGCGGTCGGCCGCCCATCGCCAGCAGTCCTGTAGGTAGTCTGGCAGCACGCCAGACACCTCGCCCAAGTCGAGCGTCACGCGAGAGATGGCCGTGAGTTCGTTCTCGCGGCCGATCTCCTCGAGCGTGTCGATCATATGGAAGACGATGCCCAGTTCATGCATGTTCGCACCCCATACGTGGGCCGGCTGCATCCAAGTGCAGCCGGCCCACAACGTGTGAATCCTATCGCTCCGCCCCACCAAGCCTGTTGCGCAGAATCTTGATCCCGCGCTTGGCCGCATAGGGGAGCACTGCCTTGACCTTGTCCTCGGCGCGCCACATGGTCGAGGCCTCGGGGTTGTCGCGGCGCAGGTGGATCGCGTCAAACTCGCAGCGTGTGGTGCACAGGCCGCAGCCGATGCACTTGTTGGGATCGACGATGCTGGCGCCGCATGACAGGCAGCGCGCGCACTCGGACTTGATTTGCTCCTCGGTGAAGGTGCGCGTCGGGTCGTCCCAGCGGTGCACGACGCTTTCGACCTTGGCGCAGTCCGGGATCTGTCGACCGGCGTGGTCGTAGCCCATCGGGTTGAGCATGATGTCGGTCTTGTCCAGCTCCACGTAATGACGCTGGTTGCGGCTCAGGGTAAGCGACGAGCCCTTTTGGACATAGCGATGGATCGAGATCGCTGCCTCGTGGCCTGCCGCCACGGCGTCGATGACGAAGCGCGGACCGGTGTAGACGTCGCCACCCACGAAGATGTCGGGTTCGGCGGTCTGGTAGGTTTGAGGATCGGCGAGGGCGCCCTTGCCACGGCCAAGCTCGACCTTCTGGCCATCGAGCAGGCTGCCCCACTCTATGGCCTGACCGATGGCCATGACCACGTGCTCGCAGGGCACCGTGATCGTGTCGTCCTCGTCATAGACGGGCGCGAACGACCCGTCCTCCGCATAGACCTGCGTGCAGCGCTTGAAGGTCACGCCACACACGTTGCCGCCCTCGTCGAGCTCCACGCGCGCTGGGCCCCATCCGTTCTCGACGTGGACGCCATCCTCCTCGGCCTCGAGGATCTCGTGGGGGAGTGCCGGCATCTCGCCACGTTGCTCGAGGCAGTACATGGCCACATCGGACGACCCGCAGCGTACCGAGACGCGCGCGGCGTCGATGGCAACGTTGCCTCCGCCCACGACTATCGTACGGCCCGCGACCTCGTGGTCAGGGTCGGCCAGGGCGATACGCAGGAACTCGACGGCAGTCGTCACCTGCTCCGCATTCTCGCCCTCGACGCCTGCCTTGCGTCCTCCCTGGCAGCCGATGGCCAGGTAGAAGGCTCCATAGCCCTCGTCGCGCAGCTGCTGGATGGTTATGTCGCGACCCACCTCGACGCCACAGCGGATCTCGACGCCCATCTCGCGCATGACGTCGATCTCGGCTGCCACGAGGTCCTTGGGCAGCTTGTAGCCTGGGATGCCGTAGGTGAGCATGCCACCGGGCTTCTCGTCGCGCTCGAAGACGGTGGGGTTGTATCCCATGTTGGCGAGATAGTAGGCGCAGGAGAGGCCGGCCGGTCCCGCTCCGATGACGGCGACCTTCTCGGCAAAGCGTCCGCGCAGCGACGGAATGCGCGGCTCGGGGACATAGCGGTGCTCCGCCTCGAGGTCCTTCTCGGCGATGAAGCGCTTGACCTCGTCGATCGACACGGCCTCGTCCACGATGCCACGGGTGCAGGCGGCCTCGCAGCGCTTGTTGCACACGCGTCCGCAGACGGCGGGGAAGGGGTTCTCCTGCTTGATGAGCGCAAGTGCGTCGCGATAGCGGCCCTGTGCCGCCAGGCGCAGGTACCCTTGCACGCTTACGTGCGCGGGACATGCGGTCTTGCAGGGTGCCGTGCCCGTGTCGTGCGTCTCGATGCGGTTGTTGTTCTTGTAGTCGGGGTCCCAGTCGTCCTCGCCCCAGCTGATGGCGTCGGGGAGCGGCTGACGCGGATAGGTCACGGGGCCCTTCGTGGTCGGCAGCTTCTGGCCAAGCTGGGCGGCGCCGGCGGGGCAGACCTCCACGCAGCCCGCGCAGGCAACGCACTTCTCGGTGTCGACGTGCGCCACGTAGGCGGAGCGGCTCATGTTAGGGGTGTTGAACAGCTGGCTCGTGCGCAGGGCGTAGCAGACGCTGACATCGCAGTTGCAGATGGCAAAGATCTTGTCCTCGCCGTCGATGTTGGTGATCTGATGCACGTAGCCGTTTTTCTCGGCCTGATAGAGGATGTCCATGACCTCGTCGTAGGTCACATAGTGGCCCTTGCCGGTCTCGACGCAGTAGGTCGCCATGTCTCCGACGCCGATGCACCAGTTCTGGGCGTCACGGCCGCCGTTGTCGCCGCGTGCACGCTCGGCCACCACGCACGAGCAGGCGCCTGCGGAGTAGCGGTCGTACTTCTTGAGCCAATGGGAGATGTGCTCGACGCTTGCGGAGTGGCTCTCCTGCTTGATGGCGCGCTCGACGGGGATGACGTGCATGCCGATGCCTGCCCCTCCTGGCGGGACCATCTTGGTGGCAACGGTGAGCGGCAGATACGTCATGCGCTCGAAGAAGGTGCCGATCTCGGGATGCTCCTTCATCTGGAGCTGGTTCATGACCGTGAACTCGGCTGATCCGGGCACGAACATGGGTAGCAGGTAGCGCTTCTCGTGGCCGGGGTTCCTGCCGTCCTCGTTCTCCCAGTTGTACTCGAGGATGCCCTTGATGGTGAGGTTGTCGAGCAGCTGCTGGACGCGGTCGGCCTCCATGCCGCATCCCGCGACGACCTCGTCGAAGGTTTCGGGCACGCGCACCTTCATGTGGCGCGTGAGCTCGGCCTCCTCCTCGGTCATCACGCTCGCGAGGCCCCAGTAGTCGGGGCTGTTGGGGTTGATCTTCTCTATGCCGAGCTTGATGGGAATGCGGTCGGTGATCTTCTTGCCCTCGCGCATGACGCCCGGCTTGACGGGCTCGAAGGCTGCCGGGCCCGGATCGTCGGGGCTCTCGGGCTTGAAGTGCGTGGCCTCATCGTTCTCGAGGAAGTACTCCTCGGCGATGATGCGGTGCGGCTGCCCGTCGGGCGCGGTGGTCGGTATCACGTTGCGGGCGGCGATCTCCTCATCGGTCATGTCGCCGCGCATGCTTTCGCGCAGGTAGTCGAAGCCTGCTGTTCCTGTGGTTACGACCTCGTTCCAGTCAATCGATTCTGCCATGTCCCTCTCCTTTGGACTGTGCATTGGCCGTGCGTTGGGGATGGGTTCCTTCGCACGCT
>JAGAVX010000081.1 GCA_017941705.1 Atopobiaceae bacterium | reverse complement strand
GTCGTCACCCGTGAGGTTGGCCTCCTTCTCCTTGAGCAGCTTGTGCGAGCGCGCGTAGTCGTTGATGGTCTTGGTGACCGCCGCACGGAAGCCCTCGAGATGCATGCCGCCCTCGTCGGTGTAGATGTCGTTCGCGAAGGTCATGACCGTGCCCGAGAACGATGTGTTCCACTGCATCGCGACCTCGACCTCGCCCTTCTGATCGGCAGGCGCGTCGGGTGCGGAGGTGCCGGTGATGTAGACGGGGTTGCGGTCCATGCCGGGAAGCACCGTCTTCTCCTCGTTGAGGAACTTGACGAAGTCGACGATGCCGCCCGAGTAGCAGAACTCGTCGACGCGGGGCTGGAGCTCGCGCTCGTCGGTCAGCGTGATCTTGAGGTTCTTGTTGAGGAACGCCGTCTCCTGCAGGTGGTCGTGGAGCGTGTCGTAGCTGTAGACGGTGGTCTCGAAGATCTCGTCGTCCGGCCAGAAGGTGATGGAGGTGCCGGTGGTCTTGGTCTTGCCGACCTGCTCCATCTTGCGGACGGTCTTGCCGCGGCTGAACTCCATCTCGTAGATGCCGCCGTCACGCTTGACGCGCGCGATGAGCTTCTTGGAGAGGGCGTTGACGACCGAGACGCCGACGCCATGCAGGCCACCGGAGACCTTGTAGGCATCGTTGTCGAACTTGCCGCCCGCATGAAGGACCGTCAGGACCACCTCGAGGGTGGGGATGCGCTTCTGAGGGTGCCGGGCGACGGGGATGCCGCGGCCGTTGTCCTCGACCGTCACCGAATTATCGGGGTGCACGGTCACCTTGATGCGCGTACAGAACCCAGCCATGGCCTCGTCGACCGAATTGTCGACTACCTCCCACACCAGATGGTGTAAACCTGAGGCACTGGTCGAGCCAATGTACATGCCAGGGCGCTTGCGGACGGGATCGAGTCCCTCGAGCACCTTGATGCTTGACGCCTCATAGGAGTTATTGTTCTTCTTTGCCACGTTGCTCCTATCCTCTTTGGTTGGGGCGCCACAGACGAGCCGCGTGCCCCGCGCAGGCGGTGGTACCACACTGCGCCCATTCAAACACATAGCCTTATAAGTCTACTACAGGCCTTGTTTTGTTCAGGCCACAACCAAAACCGCGGTCCAGATTACGGGCAAACTTCACGTAACGCCCTCAGAGGCCAGAATTTAGCTTTGTTCCCAGTTTTTCGATGTTTGGTGCTTTTGGCGCTTCATCGAGAGGGCTATGGCCTTAGAAGCGCTCGAACGGAGGTCGTCCGGGAGGTCGGCGACCAGCGACTCAACGCGTCTCTTCTCCTCGTCGCTCAGCTCCGGGAGTTCCTCGGGCCCCGCCTCGGCAATGGTCCCGCGCGCCGCGCGGGTGGGTCTGTATCCCTTGCGCGAGGGCATGAACTGTATGCCCGAGACCGCGAAGCCCACGTTCGCAAGGCGCGCGAGATAGATGTCCTTGTTGACGCCAAAGTCCGTCGCCATCGCGTGGGAGTCGACGTACACACCGAGTATCGGAGCGGCACCGGACACACGGGACTTCTTGAGGAACACCCCTGTCGTATGGGCCCGCTCCCTGTCGCCGTTGGCGCGATACCACGCCGCTGCGGCACGCTGGTTCGCCGACATGCGCGACTGCATGTGGCCGTCAACGACCTCGTGCATGAGCTCGCCCATGCCGCTGGGCTCGTCGCCGCCAAACTCGAGCTCCCACTTATCCACCAAAGCTCACCACCCTCGACGCCTCGAGGAGGTCGGGAGGAAAGTATCCGAGGTTGGTCGTCGTGACCACCGTCTGGATTCCCTCCTGGACAAAGCCCACGACCGCAGCGCGACGCTGCTCGTCCAACTCGCTCATCACGTCGTCGAGCAGAAGGAGCGGCTGCTCCCCCAGGATCTCCGCGGCAAGCTCCACCTCGGCCATCTTCCAGGCCAGCACCACCGAACGTTGCTGCCCCTGCGAGCCAAACGTGCGCGCGTCACGACCGTCAAGCGTAAAGGCGAGGTCGTCTCGGTGGGGTCCCACCAGCGTCTGTTGGCGCCGCAGGTCGTCTCGCCTACCTGCGGCAAGTCGGTCGAGGAAGCGTGCGGTCAGCTCGTCGCGCGCCATTCCCGAGACGTCGTCACCCAAAGTGCACTCGTATGAGCACACCAGCTCCTCGCCATCGCAGATTCGCGCGTAGATTGCGCTCACCTTGGGAACCAACCTCTCAAAGAGCCTGAGGCGCGCGAGAAGCAGCGTCGCGCCACCAAGAGCGACGGACGCGTCCCACGCCTCGAGCAGGGCGAGGTTGGGGTCATCCTCCTTGAGGAGTCGGTTGCGCTGCTCGACGGCGCGCTGATAGGCGGCGAGCACCTTCGCGAACCCACGGTTGGCCTGCCTGCCAAACGCGTCCAACTCGTCACGTCGCTGCGAAGCCCCGCGCTTGACGAACGCAAGGTCATCGGGGTTGAAAAGCACCGACATAAGGCTCTCGGGAACGTCCTGCGACTGGCAGGGCTTTCCGTTGCGCCTGAACTTGCGCCGCGCGCCCTCCACAAGACACGTCACGTCAACCACTCGCCCGTCGCCACGCAGGTTGAGCGTGGCGCGGGCATTCTGGCACCCCTCGCGCACGAGCTGGATGGGGCGGGGCTTCCTGAAGGAGGCACCCGCCGTCAGAAGCTGCAGCGCCTCGACGGTATTGGTCTTTCCCACCGCATTGTGACCGTGCAGGACCGTCATCCCAGGCGAGAAGGCTATGTCACGATGCTCGAAGTTCCGCCAGTCGCGCAGCTCGAGCGAGTCAACCAGCAGGCCCACGCTCTACATCCGCACCGGCATCAGCAGGTAGAGGTAGTTGATCTTCCCGTAGGCCTTGAAGATCGCCGGCTGCATGGAGCCCTGCAGCTCGAGGGTCAGCGCGTCGCTCGAGCCGACCGCATTGACGCAGTCAAAGACGTAGTGGAAGTTGAGGGCGATGGACATGTTGGCACCCTCGATGTCCGCGTCGATCATCTCGGACGACTCCCCTTGGTCGGGAGAGGATGCCGAGAGGCGCATGAGCTTGCCGTCCACGTCCGCGTCGAGGCGCACCGACGGGTTGGAGGACGCGATGACCGACACGCGCTTGAGCGCACCGCCAAACTGCGAGGGATCGAGCTTGATCGAGGTGTTGCACGTCGACGGGAGCAACTGCCGGTAGTTGGGGAAGTTGCCCTCGATCTTGCGCGAGATATAGGTCGTGTTCCCAAAGACGAAGACGACCTGGCTCTCGGTCGTACCCACGAGGATCTGGTCGGTCATGGACGGGGACGAGAGGACGTCGTGGAAGGTCGCACCAGGAACGATGGTCGTGAATGCCTCGTCAGTCGACGAGGTTTCGACATTGGAGTCGCAGACGGCAAGGCGGTATGAGTCGGTCGCAACGAGACGGATGGTGTTCTGGTCAACCGACAGCAGGACGCCCTGCAGGATGGGACGGGAGGTATCGCGCGAGGTCACCTTGTACACCTTGTCAACCATCTCGGAGAGCAGGGCACTCGGCAGCTCGATAGACCGCTCGAGGGCAAAGGCGGGGAACTCGGGGAAGTCGCCGGCATTGAGCGTGTTGAGCCTGAAGTGCGACTTGCCGCACGAGATCTCGACCACGCGCGTGCTGGAATCCATGGAGAAGGTGACAGGTGCGTCGGGCAACGTCTTGACTATGCCCGTGAGCACCTTGCCCGAAACGACCGTGACGCCCTCTTCCTCCACGTTTGCGGCAATGCGGTGACGAATCGAGATCGTGAGGTTGGCGGTCTGGAACTCGAGCGTGCCCTCGGCTGCCTTGACATAGATGCCCGAGAGGTATGCGAGGGTGGAGTTTGTGGCCATGCCCTTCGAGACGACGAGGAGCGCCTTTGCGAGCGAGGACTGACTTACGGTGAACTTCATGGGCTCCTCTTTTCTCTTCTATATAGATATATAAATACTAATAGAGATACTAGGTGTTGTAGAAATGTCTAAATACTAACGTCGTTGCAGGTCAGGACTATCGTGGTTCGTTGGCAGATAGCGCGTTTCACTCATCATGCGTGAACAGTTGAAACTCTGTAGAAAACCTTCTCAACAACAAGCGGGTACTTTTCGCAACGTTTCGAAGAATCTTCTACAGAGTTGTAAACATCAGGTCGCGTCCACGATCGAGTCTCTCAAAGTCTCGATGCGGTCGTGGAAGATGCGGTCGCGCTTCTTGAAATCGTCGACCCAGGCGATGCTGTGCTTGACGGTGGCGTGTGTGCGGCCTCCGAACTTCTTGCCGATCTCGGCCAGGGTGTTGTCAGTCAGCTCGCGCGTGAGCCAGATTCCCACATGCCGCGCCTCCATGAGCTCCTTGTTGCGCTTGGAACCGATGAGGTCGCTGTGCGCGACGTCGTAGAACTTCTCGACGATGCGCTGGATGTGGTCGACGGTCACAACCCTCTGACCCGTCGGCCACTTTTGGTTGGCTATCTCGGTGATGTCCGCGCGGCTGATGACCTGGCCGGCCCTCTCGCGGCGATTCGCCTGCATCAGGCATGACTGCACGAAGCCCTCGATGACCCTGATGTTGGTTCCCGCGCGCTCCGCCATGTAGCGGCGCATCTCCTCGGGGATGTCTCCCACAACGCCTTCGACGTGCTCGTCAATCGCGTCCTGCCTCATGCGCTCGTAGAACGCGTTGATGAGGTTGAGCTTGAGCTCGTAGTCAGGCACCTGGATGGATACCGAGAGCCCCGAGTCCATGCGCGAGGTGTCGCGCTCGTCGAACTTGCTGTCGCCCATGCCCAGCTGGGAAGGCGACCGGTCGGCGGCGAGGACGATCTGCTTGTTATGGCTCATCAGCGAGTTGAACGTCTTGAAGAAGAAGCGGATGGTACCGCCCGCCGTCATCATGTTCTGGATGTCGTCAATGATGAGGACGTCGACGTTCTGGTAGCGCGCTGCGAGAACGCTCGAGGCCGAGGCGCTCGTGCGGTCGGTCGCAGCCATGACGTAGTCGTCCACGAAGTCGGCGGCGGCGCGATAGATGCAGCGGCGGGAGGGGTCGTTCTTGGCGATATAGTTCTGGATGGCCCTTAGGAGGTGGGTCTTGCCCAACCCGCTCTTTCCATAGATGAAAAGGGGGTTGTAGCTCTTGTTGTCGCCATTTGCGACCTGTTTTGCGGCCTCGAGCGCGTAGCGGTTCTCCTCACCGGCGACGAAGCGCTCGAAGGTGAGCTTCGAGTCGATCTGTGTGACCTCCTCGGCCAGCTTCTCGGTGAGGGCAAGGTCCTCGGCGCGCTGAATCTCGCTTGGTGTCGGCTTTGTCGGGGCCATCGTGGCTGTCTGCTCGGTGGGGGCGGTCAGCCGTGTGAGCTCCTCGGGTGAGACCTCATTCGACACGTGGACGGTACGAGTGTCCTTCACGAGGTCGACTACGAACTCGAGGGGCTGGAAAGAGGCCTGCTCGAGGCATTCCTCGATTATCTTTGCGTGCTGCGTGATCTTGCGCTGGGCAAATCCCAGCGTCGTCGACACGTGAAAGCTCTCGTCGTCCATCGACGTGGGCGTGCAACTCTCTATCATTGCCAGCGTGGCGTGGTTGATATCGTCGCGTGCCGAAAGCAGCGCCATGACGTCTTCCCACAGGATCGCCGCATCAGAGTCTTGTACAAGTTCCATTTGACACCAATACTCAGAATTTGTTGAAAAGCACTCTTCATTATATGTTGAAAAGTCGAGTTGCCAACTGTAAATGTTGAGAAATTAGGGTTGCGTGGCACAGATCTTCCCGGGGAACAAGCGTGCCATTCGTTATATGCCGAGGAACTGGCGCCCCTGCTGCGTGAGTCTCCGCTTCTGGCCGCCCTGCTTTGAGACCAGTCCCAGCGTCTCGAGCTGTGCGAGCACGCGCGACCAGGTCGATTCGGAAAGGGGCTGGCAGGCGTTGAGGTCACGGGGCCCTACTGACTCATGGGTCCGCAGGTATTCGAGAGCGAACATCCCGCGCTCCGAAACGGTGACGGAAGCGCCACCCACGTTCTGGTGCGGCTGCGGCACCTGTTGGTAGGCGGGTGTCTGCTGCCACGGTTGTGGTTGCCCGTAAGGCTGGCCGCCATAGGGCTGGTAGGCCTGGGGTTGGTAGGGCTGCTGCGGCGCATATGGGCTCTGTGCCTGGTATCCGTAGCCCGGCGCCTGAGGAGGCCACTGCTGCTGAGGCTGTTGATAGGGCTGAGGGGCATACTGCTGAGTCGCATAGGGCTGCTGCGGAGCGGGGTAGCCCTGGGCATAGGATGCAAACTGCTGCTGTACTAGCCCATCTACCTGCGGCTTCTGAGGATATGCCACATCTGGCGCGGCCGGCCCCTGGCTCTGGGCCCGGGCGAGCGAGATGGTCACGACCGTGCCGTTATGTATGTTGTCCTCGACCGTCAGGCTGCCTCCCTTGTCCTCGAGCCACTGCTGCGCGTAGGGGAGTCCGGATCCGACGCCTCTGATGTAGCGCTTCATCTCGGTGGTCGCAGACGTCGTTCCGTACTCGAGCGCGCGGTGCTTGTCCTGGATGCCCGGCCCCTGATCGGAGAACCTGATGGTGTTTCCACCGTCGAGAATCGACACGGTAGGTTCGATGAAGTAGGCGTGAATGAGGTTTTCGACCACCTCTCGGATGACCGTGAACGGGATCTTGCCACCCTGTTCCTGGGCCAGCTGCGTGACGGTCTTGGTTATCTCCTCAAGGTAGTTGCGGATGTCGCTCGGCTCGATCACAACTACCCGAGGCGCCGCAGCGGCGTCGTCAAAGATGGCGATTCGTGCCGGCTGGCGCACTACGAGCGTGGGTGCGTCCGCATCTTCTGGCACGTTGCCGTTCTCGACAAAGGGGTAGAACGTGTCTGCCACGAGCAAACCTTTCAACATCATTTCACCGAGCGTTGAAAACTTTCAAAACATCCTTGCAGCATGTGAAAGTTTTCAACAGTGGATGAATTCTTGTTAATAACTGGGTAAACAAGGAATCCAGCGTACCCTCTAGCATAGCACTGCTTGCAGTTTTGCATGAAAGCTTGCAAGAACTTAGCGCTCTTGCAAGCGCTGTTGTGCGGGGGGCACGCCCAAAGACAACAATTATGCGGTCTTGGGGCGGGTCC
>JAGAVX010000080.1 GCA_017941705.1 Atopobiaceae bacterium | reverse complement strand
GCCGCCGTCGCATCCACGATGCGCCCCATTGCGCCCAAAAGCATTCGATATTCGGCTGTCAAAGTGCGTTGATCGGGTAAATCTACTCAGCTTCGAAAAACTTCGGATTATCCCTTGACTTCATATAGCTGGTCTCCTTTCTCCTGAGCCCAAACGTCTCACATCCCAGTCGCACGAAACTACGCACTTGGTCGCAGCGCGAGCGCAGACACATGGCAACCCTCCTTGCGAACCGGCAAAACCCCATGTACAGCGGACCGACCAAAAACGACGGTTGGTCGCACGAGACACCATGCGCCCGTTGCGCCCAGATGCATCTACAGAGGTTGCACACATCACGCGCCGGCATTCGGGCGCAAGCCTGCGGTGCCAAGCGACTTGAGTAGTATCTTTCTTGTAATCAGGCACCACCATTGCCGAGGGAGGAAGTCTTGGAGCGCGTGCATTCCTTTGGACCTGTCCTATGGCCCGACAGTCGCGTACTTGTCCTGGGAACGGTGCCCAGTCCCAAGTCGAGGGAGAACCAGATCAACTACGGCAATCCGCGCAACCGATTCTGGCCAGTGCTTGCCGCGCTCTGGGACGAGACTGACCCCAAGACGAGCGAGGGGCGCCACGAATTGCTCAGGCGGCGCCATGTTGCCCTTTGGGACGTGTTGGAGAGCTGTGAGATCAAGGGAGCAAGCGACGCGTCGATATCCGACCCTGTGCCCAATGACATCGCTCGCGTGTTGGCACTGGCACCCATTTGCGCCGTGTTCACGACTGGCTCAACCGCAACGAAACTGTATCGGCGCCTGTGCGAACCCGCCTGTGGCGTGCCCTGCACAGGGCTTCCATCGACAAGTCCTGCAAACGCAGCATGGACCTTCGAGAAGCTCGTTGAGGCCTACCTTCCCGTTCGCCACGCAGCAGATTCGACACTCACGTTGTAGGCGTTTTTTTCGGAGGTCTCCAAATAACACACCTACAAATGAACTTGTAGGTGCGTTTTCAGCCCCCTTTGCAGCAGTCATTTTGTTGCCATCGAGAAAAGTGCAATCAAACTTCCAAAACGCTCGTTGTGGCAAGAAAAAAGCACCTACAAGTCGCGTTGTAGGTGCTTTGCGTCAACACGCTCTGAAGACCAGGCATGGCCGACCTTCGCAGGCCGCGAATCCCATGCAAATTGCGTCATGCAATCCCAAAGAGGCGCAGGGCGTTACCCCAAAGCGCAGCATAGGTATCGTCCCGGTGACTCACTCCCGCTTCCTCGCGCACAGTGGCGACTAGCTCGGCATTGAACACCACCATCGCAGGCTCGCACTCCAGCCCCCTCAGCGGAACAGGAGTCATGTAGGGGCTGTCAGTCTCTGAGAGCACCAGGTTCTGCGGGCAGGCAGCAGCCGCGTCGCGGATGTCCTCGGATCGAGGGAACGTCGCCGCTCCTCCAAAGGCCACGAAGCAGCCCATCTCCACGTAAGGTTGCATCACCTGCACGTTCGAGGTATAGCAGTGCAGGTCGCAGCCAGCCGGCGGCACACCAACACGCTCGAGTATGCGCGCAGCATCAACGTGGGCCGCAGCAGTCTCGTCGCCCTCCGCATCACGTATGTGCAGCTCGACCGGCAGGTTGAGCTCGTGCGCCAGACGCAGCTGCTCCTCGAACGCCTTCTTCTGCTCGCGGGGATCCGTCTGGTTATACGGTCCGTAATCAAGACCGATCTCCCCCACGCCGACCGCACGCGGGCTCGAGAGCAGCTCGTCCAAAGCCCGATGGGCCTCGGCGCTTGCATTGAAGTCGGCAGCGCCATACGGATGGACCCCCGCCCAGACCCGCACGTTCTCAAGCAGCTCATGGGGCCTCGAAAGCGTAGGTGAGACGCCCCATGCCAGCAGCTCGTCTATACATGCCGCCGCGTTGTCGACCCAGTCCTCGAGCGCACCGGCAAGCCAAGCGGGATCACGGCCATCGTCGGTCGGATCGATGGGCACCCCCAGCAGCCGGACTCCCGCCATAGCCGCACGTGCCAAGGCACCGGCAGGGTTGTATGCGTGGAAATGCGTCAGGTGCCCATGGGTATCGGCTATGGGCCCTGTCGCCTTGGGCAGCTCGACGGGCCGCCCCTTCGCGTCATGAAAGAGGCTCCCGTCCTCGCGCGTCAGCGCCGCGAGCTCCGAGCCCTTAAGGCGATGCTTCTTAGACATGCTGGCTCCCCTCAAGTGCCAGGGACAGACGCACGAAGTCCTCGGGAGAGAGCGCCTCAGCGCGTGCCGTCGGCGATATCCCCACGGCGGCGAAGGCCTCGTCCAAGACCGCCTTGTCAAAGCCGTTGGATCCCATCGAGTTGCGGATGGTCTTTCGACGCTGGGCAAACGCCGCGTCGATCACTCTGCCGCACCATGAAATGCATTCGCAGGACAGAGGCTCGCCCGTCGAAGGGTCGGGCATGGGCATGCGGTCTAGCCTGATGACGGCCGAGTCGACGTGCGGTGGTGGCATGAAGTTGCCCGGACCAACCTCGAAACGCCCGGTAGGACGAGCATACAGCGCCAGCTTGGCGGTATAGCCCCCATATGCCTTGCTACCGGGACTGGCCGCCATGCGATCCGCGACCTCCGCCTGGACCATCACAACCGCACGCCGCACCGACGGCATCTGCTCGAAGGTCTTGAGCACGACCGTCGCAGCCACCTGATACGGGAGGTTGGACACCAGTTTCGTGGGCTGCGGGTCAAGGCCTTCGATGCCCAGCGACCCGACGGCGTCCGTCAACTGCGCCGCGCCAACGCGTAGCGCATCGCCTTCGACCAGCGCAAACCGCTCCGAGTCACGCGAGCAGGTCTCGGCAAGCACGGGAGGCAGGTCTCGGTCGGCCTCGACGCTCACCACTGCGCCCGCAAGCGGGAGCATCGCGACGGTGAGAGTGCCGATGCCCGGCCCGATCTCGAACACGACATCTGTGTCCGCAAGCTCGGCGAGGTCCAGGATCTTTCCGATAACGGCATCGTTGACCAGGAAGTTCTGTCCCAGGCGATGCTTGGTGGCCAGGCCGTAGCGATCAAGGATGCCGCGGGTCTCTCGCGGACTTGCCAACCATGAGTGCACGGGCATGTCAGGTTCCCCTCGCAATAGACGAGACTCCCCAAACGGCGCAGGCCGCCCGGGGAGTCTGTGGTTCGTGCCTTTAGCTCCTACTTCTTCTGCAGACGCGGGAAGAGGGCGTCGCCCTTGGTCACCGGCACATCACCGGCAAGTCCGCCCCAAGCGCAGGCGGCAGCAAGGTCGTCGGTACCCGCCTCGGCCTCGAGCGACATGCGGCGCAGGACCTCGCACGAGGTCTGCGGCATGAACGGGGCCAGCAGGTGAGCGCAGATGCGGATGGACTCGAGCAGGTTGGTGATGATGGCCCGCAGCTCGTCGGCGCGCGCGGGATCCTTGGCAACGGCCCACGGCGCAGAGTCCTCGATGTAGTGGTTGGCGGCGTGCACCAACTCCATCACCACATCCTTTGCCTGGCCGTACTGCAGCAGGTCCATGTGCGCGCAGTAGCGCTCGGCAATGCCCTGGGCGATGTCGCGCAGCGGGTTGCTCTCGTCTGCCCAGCCGTCGGCCAAGGTCGGCGTATTGCCGTCAAAGTACTTGGCGCTCATGTTGAGCGAGCGGGACACGAGATTGCCCCAGCTATTGGCCAGGTCGGCGTTGTAGACCTGCTCCATGCGGCCATAGCTGATGCCGCCGTCCTCGCCCGGAACGCAATCGGTCATGAAGTAGTAGCGATAGCCCTCGACGCCGAGCAGGTCGATGACGTCCTGAGGGGCGATGGCGTTGCCGAGGCTCTTGGACATCTTGCGCGTCTGGCCCGTCTCGTCGTCGCGCACCATGAGGAAGCCATGCGCAAAGACGTGCTCGGGAAGCGCCTCGCCGATGGCCATGAGCATTGCCGGCCAGATGACGCAGTGGAAACGGATGATGTCCTTGCCCACCACGTGGAACTGCGCAGGCCAGCGATGCGCATACTCGTCGGCCATGTCGGGATTGCCAAAGCCGACGGCAGTCGCATAGTTGAGCAGGGCGTCAAACCACACGTAGGTAACGTGCCCGTCGTCGAACGGCACGGGGATGCCCCAGTCAAAGCTCGTGCGGCTGACCGAGATGTCGCGCAGGCCACTCTCGACGAACGTGCGGACCTCGTTCATGCGGAAGTCGGGCATGACGAAGTCGGGATGCTCGTCATACAGGGCAAGCAGCTTGTCCTGGAAGGCGGAGAGCTTGAAGAACCAGGACTCCTCCTGCACGCGCTCGAGGGGACGGCCGCAGTCGGGACACAGGTGCTGGCCCTCGGTGTGGCGCTCCTCGTCGGCCTTCGACACCTGGGTCTCGGTGAAGTAGGTCTCCTCCGGCACGCAGTACCAGCCGTCATAGCTGCCCTTGTAGATGTAGCCAGCCTCCTTCATGCGCTCCCACAGGTGCTGGACGGCCTTGATCTGGCGCGGCTCCGTGGTGCGGATGAAGTCGTCATTGCTGATCTCGAGGGTCTTCCAGATCTCGTGGAACGCGGGGGCAAGGGAGTCGCACCACGCCTGAGGCGTCATGTCGTGATCCGCCGCTGCCGTCTGGACCTTCTCGCCATGCTCGTCAAGGCCAGTCAGGAACTTGACGTCATAGCCGACCGAGCGCTTGTAGCGCGCCATGACGTCGCACAAGATGGTGCAGTAGGCCGTACCGAGGTGCGGAGCAGCGTTGACGTAGTAGATGGGCGTGGTGATGTAAAAGCTGGGCTTGTCTGCCATGAGGAACTCCTCCTGATGACGAAGGTTGCAACTTGCCTAGTCTAGCAGACCCTGATGCTCTCGGCATGACGGAGCAAAACCTGCATGAGGTTATCGCCGCGCATCACTACCAGAGCTGCTGTTCGTGGGCCGGTCAACCGAGCGGCCTTCCTCATGGTGCGTCCAGGGGAGGTGTGCCTAGGGGACAGTCCCTTCGATGCACCAGGCGCAGGCGGCCTCTGGCCACGCGCTTGCGGTGCATCGAAGGGACTGTCCCCTGGCGTCACCCGGCTACGGCCATCGTTGTTCGGCAGACGCCGTGAGCCGCTACAGAGGCCTTCCGTCGTGGGTGCGCGTGCGGCGGTAATTGCCCAGATACCAGGCAAAGGCATCCGATGTGTCGGAGTTGTACGACCGCCACATCTTATGGTCGATGATCGTGCTCTGGAAACCGTAGTAACCGTCGATGTAGGCGATCAACCTGTCGAGTGCCACGAGCTGCGCCGTCGGATACGACTGGTTGCCCTCGTGCACCATCTCGATGCCAATCGACCAGGCGTTCATTCCGTAGTCGCTCGCCCAGCTTCCGATGCGCTGCGTTCCACGCCAGTCATCACGCGACGACTCGGAGATGCCGTAGTAGGCGTTGTGGCCCGTATCGCCAAAGCCCGCATGGTGGGCAATCTGGTCCATGGGCACGCATTGCACCACGCTGCCGTCTCGATTGATGATGAAGTGCGAGGCGACGTAGCTTCCGGCAGCCTCCCAACCGTCGATGATGTTCCAGGCGTTCCCGCCGCCCTCGGTGTCATGCAGGACGATATAGCGCTGGTGCTCGGACCCCTTGGGTCCGTGGCACAGAGAGCCGCGTATCGACTGGATTATGTTCACGGGCACGGTCTCGACCAGCAGGCCATCATTGTCCGCCGTGTACCACTTGCCATCGAGCAGGCGCAAGCCATTGCGCACCACATAGCCGTCATTGGTCGTGTAGTGCAGATAGCCATTGGTCGAAAGGCCCGTACGCGTGGCAAAGATGCCGCTCTTGATCTTGTGCAGGTAGTAGCGCTGCAGACCGTGGCCGTAGATGCTCGAGACGAGCCAGCCCTCATAGTCGGGCATGCGCCCGTCGCCGTTGGCGAGGTAGACGGTGTTGCCCGCGCGATAGGCCCCGCGCACCACATAGCCCTCGGGACGCGTGTAGTGCGCCCAGCCATCGGTCGAGGCACCCGCCTTTGCCGCATAGACGCCATCTTCCACGGCATATAGGTAGTAGCGCTCGAGCGAGCCGGACAGCTTGCTGGTCACGAGCCAGCCCTTGCTCGGACGATTGCCCTTGGCATCGGCGGCCAGCACGGGAAGGCGACCGTCGTTGTCGGCCACGAAGATGTACTCCCCATCCTTGCGCGCACCTCGCAGCACGTAGCCCTCGGGTCGCGTGTAGTGCGCCCAGCCCTCGGTCGAGGCGCCGACCCGCGCGGCGTAGATTCCCTTGGCGCCGACCTGCTCGAGATAGTAGCGCTGCAGGCCATCGCCGTACTTTGATGAGACGAGCCACCCACCGCGCGAGGGCATCCGGCCGTCGTTGTTGGCCAGATACACCACATCACCCGCGCGATACCTGCCACGCGCAACGTAGCCCTCGGGACGCGTGTAGTGCGCCCATCCCTTGGTCGAGGCGCCGACGCGCGCAGCAGTGATGCCCTCGACCTGCGTGGGCTCGAGATAATAGCGCTGGAGGCCCTGTCCGTACGCCGCGGTCACGGCCCAGCCTTGGCTCTTGGGCGCCTTGCCGTCGTTGTCGGCAAGGTAGACCGTGTCACCGACGCGGTACGCCCCGCGCACCACGTAGCCCTCGGGGCGCGTGTAGTGCGCCCATCCCTTGGTCGAGGCGCCGATGCGCGCAGCGTATGCGGATGACTCCACCTGCTCGAAGTAGTACCGCTGCAGCCCCTGGCCGTACGCCGAGGTCACGGCCCAGCCGCCGCTCTTGGGCGCCTTGCCGTCGTTGTCGCCAAGGTAGACCGTGTCGCCGACGCGGTACGCCCCGCGCACCACGTAGCCCTCGGGGCGTGCGTATGCCCACCAGGCGCCGTTACCCTCGCTTGGCGAGACCAGCCGGTCCCGCGCGAGCATGCCATCCGCTCCCAGCCAGTAGCGCTGCAGATCGCCGGCGGTTCCATCCGGCGCGGTGCCGGTAACAACCCAACCGCTAAAGGGCTTCCCGTTTGAGTAGTAGTAATAGCTGCCACCCTCGTCGGGGGTGTACCAGCCGTTCTTGGGCGCTCCAGACATTGCCTCGAGTGCCTGGGCCGATGTCAGAGCCCCCTGCTCGTCCGCCACGGCCAGGTCAGAGTCCGCATGGGCCATGTCATCCAAATCCGCAGGCTGATCCGACTCTTTGTCGTTCGACACCTCGGTGGACGCCTCGCCTGCATCCGCTTCCGTATCATCAGCGGCATCCGCAGCGACCTCAGCTTGAGTCGTTCTCTCGTCGGCATCTTGTTCGGCCAGATCCTGCTCTTCTGCCACGTCGCCCTCAGACGGCGCGACAACCTGCTGCTCTACAGCGTATTGGCCCTCCGTCACGTCAGCTGGGCGTTCCGCCTCGGGCTGCGCAGCCATCGTCATGCATGCGTCGTCAGCCGGAGCGCCAGCCTCTTGGGCATAGGCAACCGGACCAAAAAGCTGCAGGACAAGGCTCATTGCAGCGCATGTCGACAGGCCGACGATGCCCCTCAGTTGCAGGCGACCATTCCTCATCATTGTCTCCGATCAACACACTTGGACCGCGCCGTCACCGACGCTTGCAGTCGCATCATATCAACCACG
>JAGAVX010000079.1 GCA_017941705.1 Atopobiaceae bacterium | reverse complement strand
TGTTGCCCTCTGCCGAAACGGGGGCGATGCCTGCCCGCTCCATCATGAGGCGGTTGTTGTCAGACACGGGGCTGAAGGCGCGCTCTATCACCCACGAGGGGTTGTGCTCGTGTAGCTGTTGGTAGAAGAGCCGAATGGCGGTGGTGCACGACGCGAAGGGAGAGGGGTTCACTTCGATGAGCGCGATCTTGAAGTGATCGTCGAGCGTTCCGTTGCTGGCGGCATCGTCCCAATCAAAGTGGACCGTGTGCATCTCGTCGCCCAAGAGCATTGCTGGCGAATCGAGCAGGTAGGAGTTGTGCTCGTACCATTGCTTGAAGTCGTCACGCTGTGCAAAGAGTGTCTTCCAGTCACGCCTGAAAGCTACCTTCCTAGCCACCACTATCGTGCAGCTCCAATCAATTGTGCCGTGCGCTCCGGCGTCTGAGGGGTGATGTCTGGCAATCTACCTAACTGAAGTACCGTAACACATTATCGCCGCCGCGAATGGCTCTCAGAAGTTCCAGCGTCGATGCCGAGAACCGCCACGAAGCCTTTCGCTGGCCGGCGAACACCCGTTTTGCATCGACGATACTTGGCCGAGCACCTAAATCTTGATCGAGAACGATCGTTATCCCACGTTTTGAAATTTCTCGATCGAGATTTAGGTGCTCGCCAGAGTAGAGGGTGGGGTAAACCCCTCGCAAGGGTTGTGGGTAGTATTGATACGGTGCGTTCGCGTGACCTGTGGTCGGGCTGCGGGTGCGTGAGAAACAAGGATTGGGGATGTTGATGCTGAGACGTGCTGTAATCGCCCTCATCGCTATCGCGGCCTTGTTGGCTGCCTTGGTTGTGGGGGTCAAGGCGGAGGTCATCCGTCCGAACTCGATTATTGTGCCCCAAGGTACAAAGGGCGTGGATACGAGCGAGTACCAGGGCGCAACCGACTTCGAGGCGCTTTCTGGCGCGGGCATCGAGTTCGTCTATGCCAAGGCAACCGAGGGTGCGGGGTATGTCGATGCCCAGTTTGCTGCTACGTGTGCGCAGGCCTCTGGCAGTGACGTCGCACTTGGTGCGTACCACTTCTTCTCGTTTGACTCTCCGGGCATCGACCAAGCCGCGAGCTTCATAGCGGCTGCCTCATCGGCTTGGGTCAATCCCGCCATACGCTCGCTGAAGCCTGCTGTCGATGTGGAGTGGTATGGCGACAAGGAGCAGAACCCACCCAAAGCCGAGGACGTGCAACGCGAGCTGAGGACATTCGTCGACGCGGTTGAGGCTGCCTGCGGCCACAAGCCCCTCATCTATACGGGCAACGATGTGTACGACCGCTACCTGCGAGGCTCCTTTGACGATTGCGACCTGTGGATCTCGTGCCGCAAGTGGCCGGCCCGGGTCGAGTGGCCGCATGGTGGCTGGATTATCTGGCAGTACAGCGATGTGGGCGAGGTGGCAGGTGCGGCAAATGAGGCGGGCCACGTGGATCTTGACGTGCTTGCCGAAGGAGTTACGGTCGACGATTTGCTCATGTAAGAGACTGCGTGATGACAGGCTGGTTCTGGACAAGCCTCATTGGGGCTACGGAGCCACAATGCGCCTCAGTGGGGTTCTAGGGCCACACCGTGGTGGGGTCACAGGCCCCAAAGCTCCATATTGGGGTTCCAAAGCCCCATTATTCGGGCCAGGAGTAATCCATGGAATCGGTGGCACCTCATCTACCTGCGGATTTGTCGACGAGCTTCCAAAAAGCCTCTCGGTCGCGGGGTTCCAGAGCCCCAGAGTGGCACAGTGGGGTTTTAGAACCACATCATGCTGGGGCCTCGGAGCCCCAGGGTGACACATTGGGGTTCCAGAGCCCCAACACGGGTGCTTATGTGCTGGCTCGGGGCGCGTCCCCAGACCAACATTCCGATGCGGGCAACCGTCTGCAGGTCACCCTCCCTGCCGTATTACCATGAGGCCCATGGATGCGGGGAAGGGACGCACATGCGACGCTGCCTACTCGCGCCTGCTTGGCAGGCTCTTTGCGATGTCCTTGTTCATCAGCATGGCACTCGTGGCCACGGGTTGTAGCATGCCTTCTAACACCTCGGACAACACGTGGACGGTGGTATCGGGGGAACGATGGGTGTGCTCAAGATGTCTGGCCTGTTCAAAGGCGCGAGTGGCGGCGTCTCAAACGAGCAGACCCTGAGCTCAAAGGGCAAGACACTCTCGAATCCGTTCGACAAGCCATGGTCAACCGAGTGGGCTTATAGCATGCCCTACATGGTCTTCAAGTTCGAGTGAGTGGGGGCTTGTCCTCTCATCCGCCATCGCGCGCTATACCTGCCGGGCGAGTCCAATCACGGTCAGGATGATGCCTAACAGGGTCAGCGCGATTCCGACCGCGAGGATGATCCTGTAGGGCGTGTTGGAGTCGTAATGGAAGGGCTGCGCGTCTTTAGGCTTTGCGGGGTTGTACTAGATGGTGCAGGAGTCGCCGACCTCGCTCACCTGCGGGTTGAGAGCCGTCGACTTGATCTGGTACTCGACGCCGTCGACCTAGTATGTGTAGACATACGTTCGCTTGATGTCTCCGTTGGAGTTTCTCGTCCTGTAGGAGTCGCTCAGCATCCCTTCCGTCTGCGCGGAGCAGCGGTTGTTCTTCCTCTTGCTGATGGGATAGCTGATGAGAAAGATGATTCCCAGTACGAACAGCGCAAAGCCTATGACCCACATGGCGCCACAGAAATGTGTCTTTGGGGCGTGTCCCCCGGACAACGGCGGGCTCGCAGCTAAGTGGAGCATATAGGAATGCCTGATACAATGCCTTGAAATACGCAAGGGTGCAAGGGGAACAAGGCAGGGCATATGCAACCATCCGCTCATTCGAGGTACGTATCGGTACATGCACAACAGAGGCAGACCTTCCGTCTTGCTTGTACGCTACTGGTGGCGCTATGCCTGCTGCTGTCCGCCTGCGCGCGACCGGTAGAAAAGACCAAGGTCAAGGTCCTCATCGTGCCAAAGTTCGAGATTGGCGAGATGAGTGGGGACTTTCCGGGAGAGGCGCAGCTCTTCTACGGGCAGTACTGTGCGGGATGTGACGAGATAGCCATTCCTAGCTCAACGCCAACCGCTCGTTTCTTCATGAACGAGGACACCGGTGTGGGGCTGTTGCTAACCGGTGCGGGCAAGACGGCCGCCGGATTGTCGCTTGCGTCGTTGTTGACATGGGATGCCTATGACTTCTCTGACACAACGATCGTGTCCGTCGGTTGCGGTGGTGCAAACACCGGGTCGTTTGTGCCTGGAGATGTAATCGTCGTCACTGCCGCATGTGACGCGGACCTTGGGCATCGCACGGATGAAGGCGAGCTGACGAGCCCAGACTCCTCTCGCACCTGGTTCCCAGACGAGTCCTATAGCGAATACTCATACGAGCCCCTGAACTCGGAACTATGTGAGAAGACCTACCAACTGCTAAAGGACTGCCGCCTGCGCACGACGAAGACCGTAACGCGCGTGCTCGAGGAGAACTTCCCTGGCGAGGGATGGGCCCAGCGCGAGCCGTGCGTCGCGAAGGGTACCGTCGTGACGGGAGACAGCTTCTGGAAAGGGAGGGCCGACCACGCAAACGCCGGCTTCATTGCAGAATACTATGGGTGTCCCGACGACTATGCCGTAACCGACATGGAAGAGATCGCCATCATGAACGCGGCTGAGTGCTTTGGTCTCCAGGATCGGGTCATCTCCCTGCGCGTTCTCGTGAACTTTGACACGTTCCTCAAGGGGGAGAGCCCGGAGAGCCTCTGGCTCGATGGCACGGACTTTGGCGCCTCGGCGGCAGATGATGACGGCGAGACCCTTGATATCTTCGAGCCAGGTATGGAGAACCTCTTTGATGCGGGGCGGATCGTGATCGACGCCTTGCTGGAGGGTGAGCTGTAGTACCGAGTAGTCACGGGGAGGGCTCAGCTTATGTGGGCGCGCCGGTTGCGCTACTCCTGCCGCAGCCAGCGCTCCGGATAGCAGGTCTCCACGGCATCGCAGACCCGGCTCGCCAGGTCGTCACCCGTCCCAAACAGGGACACGTACCCCTCGAGGTTCCTGGCCTTCTCGCGCAGCATGCCCCTCCTGTCGAGGACGAACATGTGGCACTTGCGCTTTCCGTTCTTGGCGTCCTGGATCATGTTTGCGCCTGAGGAGTTGCCGTCGAGGGCGACGAGGACCGAGGGCCTGCGCTTGAAGACCTCGTAGGCGACGCTCTTGTAGATGCCCATGGGGCTGGGCTCGATGGAGACCCGTATGCGCACTCCGGCCCGCGTCAGGGCCTTTGCCTCCTCCGGCCCGATTCGCGCCGGTACGAAGGCGTAGATGTCGAACTTCCCCCGGTTCCGTTCGACCAGATACCGCTCGTAGCCCGAGAGGCTGTGACCTATGACGAGGAACATCTTGCTGGGATCGCCTTTGGCGAGGATGTCGTCAAGCAAGGCACAGACGTTGCGCTGCCGTCTGGTCACGTGTCGATCGTTGTTGAAGGATCCACCAACGAGGATCACCGGCACTCGGTCAAAGGGCAGCTCCTCTATCGCGTCCGAAAAGACCACGGAGCTGTCCTTGGTGTCCGGGAGATCCAAGAGCGCCTCCTCTGCCGGCTGCTGTGCCAGCATCTTTGTGGCGTAGAAGGTCTCGACGTCTTCCGTACCTGACTCTTGGGCAAAGACGCGCATCTTCACCTCGAGGGCGGTAAGGCCACGGCTTCGGACCACGTCCTCCGCCCGACGCATGGCAACGAGCTCCTCCTTCGAGAGGTTGAGCATCTTCTCGAGCGCCAGCTGCTCGTCGATCGAGTCCGTCCCGTAGATGGCCGCACCGTCCGTCCCCTGCACGCAGGGCACACCCGCCGCCAGGTACTGTCGCAGATGATGTCGCTCCAGCTGGCTCAGGTTGTTCAGCCGGACGTTCGAGGTGATCTGGAACTCCAGCACCGCGCCGCTCTCCCTCAGTTCTTCCAGTAGTCGCCGTCCCTTGTTTGACGCGAGGTTCCTGGTGTAGAGTCCGTGACCGATTCGCACGGGAGGCATGGATTGACCGGGCGCCAGTCCCTCTCGGACGCACCTGATCGCGTTGGCCACGTTGTCACGCAGACCGTCGTTTTCCCCGGCGTGGATGCGGATCGTGAAGGTGGGGTGGTCCGCGGCGATTCGGTCGAGCTCGGCGAGAACTGGCGCCAAGTCGCGTATGTCGTTGATCTCTTCCCCGACGATGTCACTGCCCGCCACGTACGGATCCCCAGCCACTGCGCGTATCGCCTGCAGGCTCTTGCGCACGGAGTCATCCGGGGCGATCCTGTCGCGCACGATCGTGAGCGGGGTCCGTCGGATTGCCGCCAGGAACCGCAGGGTGACGCCGGTCTCTCGTCTGATAGCTGGCATGACTGCATGGACCTCGGCCAGCATGTGCGGTGCGCTATCGGGCTTTGCTAGGGTCGTGTCCGAGATTTCCGCGTAGTCGATGCCGCATTTGGCGTAGCCGCGCGCGATCCACAGCAGCTTGTCCTGAAAGAGGTTGTTCGCGGTGAATGCAGGGTTGCTGCGGTCCCTTTCCATTGTGGTCAATGCCTGGACAATCTCGTTGTCGGGGATGCGCTCTGTGCCATCAATCTCGATCGGATCGTCGGCGGGCACACCCTTGCAGAAGACGTAGCGGTACAGGTAGACCTTCTCGAGGTTGGTGAAGACGGCCTGCCCGTCCTTCATGATGGCCAGCGACGCCCTGATCCTGGGGATGTTCCATGTCGCATGCTCGAGGTTCTCGAGTATGAGCGACGCGAAGTTCAGGAACGTCTCATCGTCAATCCTGCGCTCCAGGAACTTGCCCCTGAGCGTGGAGTTGCGGAGTTCCTCCGCCGTCTGCGCGCGTCGTCCGGCGAGGAGTCGCTCCTGCTTTGGTGACAGCCGCAGCCCCAGCTTGCGGATGTAGTAGAGCGGGTAGCGAATCTGGTGGTGGATCCCGAGGGCGATGAGGATGTCCGGACTGAGGTTGGCGTTCATGTGGGTGTGCAGGTCGCATCGAAACTTGCATTCGCGCAGGATGTAGGTTTTCACGAGGGTCTTGCGAAAGTCCTGGCGATAGTCCTTGGTCTGGCTCATCAGGGTCTTGGCGATGGCGGGTATGGATGCCTTTCGCTCGATCCTGCCGTCCGGGTAGATGTTTGCGACCTTCGTGTCGAGCAGGCGGAAGATGTAGACCGTGCGGTTGTCGCCGTCGATGTAGCAGGGTAGCGTGCCGCGAATCACCTTGAGGCCCTGCTCATCCATTTGGAGCTCAAGGTTGCAGAGGGAGGCGAGGTTGGTGATGAGGTTGCCTGTGCCATGGTTGGGCGTCCTGAGCACGTAGTTCAGCTCGTTCCCGTCGCTGAAAAGGTCGACGACAAGGTCCTTCTCCTTGTCGAGGTAGAACTGTCCGAATGCCTCCATGCGACCGCCTTCCCATGTCGTGCAGTAAGGGCACGTAGCAGTCTGAGTCCGCTAGATGTCAAAGGTGCGCCGCAAGGCGCGCGTCTCGCCCAGTACCAGCAAGGTGCAGTCTGAGGAGAGAACCGTGTTTGCATGGATGCTCATGTTCATCTGGTCGTTGCGCTTGAGCGCGAGGATGTTGACACCGTGCCTGCGTCGGACGTCGAGCTGTCCCAGGGTCTTGCCCACCCAATTGCGTGGTATCGAGACCTCGACGATCGAATGCCCCTCATCAAGCTCGATGTAGTCGAGAATGTGGTCGGCCGAGTAGCGCATGGCTGCCCATCTGGCCATCTGCGCCTCCGGGTAGACCACCTCGTCAGCACCGTTGCGCAACAGGAACTTCCTCTGGATGTCGGTCTCCGCACGTGCGACGACGAGCCTGGCGCCCATCTCCTTGAGCAGCGACGTGGTTTCCAGCGAGCTCTGGAAGTCGTGCGCGATGGCGACGAAGCAGACGTCATAGTTGTGGACGCCAAGCGTCTCGAGGAAGTCCTCGTTGGTGCTGTCCCCGATTTGCGCATTGGTGACGATGGGCAGAATGTTGTCCACACGCTCCTCGTCGCAGTCGATGGCCATGATCTCATGGCCGAGCTCGTTCAGCTTGAGGGCGACGTTGGTGCCAAAGCGTCCAAGGCCAATCAGCAAGACAGACTTCATGGTTTCATCCTATCCGACGGTCACGCTTTCGCGTGGGAGTTTTGCGGGGTTTCTCTTGGGGCTCTCGGTTGCCGCGTAGATGAGCGTGAGCCCGCCGACGCGTCCGATGAACATGTAGGCGATAAGGATGATACGCGAGGCGGCGTGCAGTTGGGGCGTGATTCCGACAGTCATGCCTACCGTACCGATGGCGGACACGCACTCAAAGAGGCAGGCAAGGTAGGGGAGCCCCTCGATGAGGCAGAGCGCCGTCGCTCCGAGCAGAGACAGTCCCACGTACATCGTCAGAATGGCGCCGGCTTGCTTGATGATGCTGTCCTCGACGCGGCGGCCAAAGATGTCGGCCTCGCTGCGACGGGAGGCGATAGCCGCGAAGTTGGCCAGCAGCACGGCGAGCGTCGTGTTCTTGATGCCGCCCGCGGTCGAGCCAGGGGAGCCGCCGATGAGCATGAGGATGATGGTGAGCGCCTGGCCCGGCTCGGTCATGACCGACATGTCCTCGACGTTGAAGCCTGCGGTGCGAGGGGTGATCGACTGGAAGACCGAGGCGAGAAGGCGCTCGGACATCGGGAGATGCGGATACTCGAAGAGGAAGAAGAACAGGGCGGGGACGGCGATGAGAAAGGGCGACGTTGCCAGAATGATCTTGCTCTGGAGCGAGTAGCGCCTAAAGTGCAGCCGGTTGTTGCTGACGTCGCTCCAGGTGGCAAAGCCGATGCCGCCGATGACGATGAGCAGGCAGATGGTGAGGCAGATGACAGGGTTGGTGGCGAACTCCGAGAGCGAGGGAAAGAGCGCGTCGTGCGTTCCCAGGATGTCGAAGCCCGCGTTGCAGAAGGCCGATATGGAGAGGAAGAATGCGATCCAGATGCCCCGGAGCCCATACTCCTTGCATAGCGGCGGGATCATGAGGACGGCTCCGAGGAGCTCGACGGCAAAGGTTACGGCAAAGACGAAGGTGGCGAGACGCACGATGCCGCCCATGCGTCGGGTGGCAAAGACGTCACGCATCATGCTGCGCTCCGTAAGCGAGATCCTTCTGCCGGAGAGCAGCGAGAAGCCCGCCGCGGCCATGATGATTCCAAGCCCGCCCGTCTGAATCAGGGCGAGAATGACCACCTGGCCGAATGTCGACCAGTGGGTTGCCGTGTCGCGCACGACAAGACCCGTCACGCACGTTGCTGAGGTCGCGGTGAAGAGGGCGGTTCCGAACGAGGTGCCGGTGCTACTCCGGGATGAGATGGGCAGCATCAGGAGTGCCGTTCCCAGAGCGACCAACCCCGCGAATCCGAGGATGACGATTTGGGACGTGGAGGGTCTTCTCAGTTTTGAAAGCGCTGCTAACGTGGTGTGCTCCTTCTTTATGCGTTCTTAATGGCAAGAGCATAGCAGGGCAGCAAGCCGTCTCAGCCGCTCGGCGGCGCGGACTGTTGTCCAGGGGCGTGTCCCCCAGACAACAGTCCGCGCCGCCGAGCGGCTGAGACGGCTTGCTGCTGCGTACGGTTCCCAAAAGATATGCAACGGTTTTCCAAAGAGGGTGTCATAAGTCACCATTGTAAAAAACATGCCCATTGAGCTGCGCTTTCTTGCGCTCGATACTGTTGCTAGTAAAAGCAACCCGAGTGGCATAAAAGGAGCAGACCATGGAGTACTTCGAGCTCAATGACGGCAACAGGATTCCGGCGATCGGCTTTGGCGTGTTCATGATCCCGGGTGACGGACCAACCTGTGAGGCGACGCTTGCGGCGCTGAAGGCGGGCTACCGCCACATCGATACGGCTGCCGCCTACATGAACGAGCAGGACGTGGGCCGTGCCGTACGTGACAGCGGCATTCCGCGCGAGGAGATCTTTGTCACCTCCAAGCTGTGGCCGCAGGACTATGCCGCGGCAGACGCACCAGCCGGCATCAGGCGCACCCTCGATAACCTGGGCCTCGACTACATCGACCTCATGCTGCTCCACCAGCCCTATGGCCCGGTAGACGAGGCATGGGCGGCACTCGAGGAGGCCAAGGAACAGGGCCTCGTCCGTTCCATCGGCGTTTCCAACATGACTCCCAAGATCTGGAACCAGTGGGTGCCCGGCTTCAAGACGCTGCCCGCGATCAACCAGGTGGAGTGCAATCCCATCTTCCAGCAGCGTGCGCTTCGCGAGGTGCTCGAGCCGCTTGGTGTCGTCATCGAGTGCTGGTATCCGCTGGGCCACGGCAACGCCGAGCTGCTGGGCAGCCCCGCCATCACCGGTCCCGCGGCCAAGTACGGCAAGGACGCCGGACAGATCGTGCTGCGCTTTGAGGTGCAGGAGGGCCTTGTGGTGCTGCCCAAGTCCACTCGTCCGGAGCGCATCAAGTCCAATCTCGACATCTTTGGCTTCGAGCTGACGGACGCAGAGATGGATGCCATCCGCGCGCTGGACACCGGCAAGGGTACGCACGATCCCGACGACCCCGTCAACGCCGAGCGCCTGCTCTCCTTCCGCGTGCACGACTAGGGGGATCACGAATGTTCACACCGTTTGACATCCGAGACGGCAAGGCTGTGGTCACGGCCGACGTCAGCGGCTTCACGCCCGAGCAGCTTGAGGTGCTCGCAGCCTATCAGGCCATGCAACAGGCCATGGTGAGCGCCGACCACGACGCCATGCGCGCGATCGTGGAGGAGGGCACGACCTTCACGCACATGAGCGGCTACACCCAAACCAAGGAGGAGTTCATCGCCGAGGTGGGTGGTCCGCTGACGTACTTCCATTCGGACGTTCGCGAGGTGAACGTGACGATCGATGGCGACTGGGCCGTGCTCACGGGCGTCGTGGCGCTCACTGCCCGCGCCTATGGAGCCGAGGGGACCTTCCCACTCAACGTGAGGCAGAGCCTTCATCGCGTGGACGGTCGCTGGCTCTATTCCAAGCGCGCATAGGCAGACATCAGGCATAGGAGGGGGAGAGGATCGTGGCCAAGACGTATCCGCAGCTGTCGAGTTCGTTTGCAATCGGCAAGACCACCATCAAGAACCGCTTTGCCGTGGCGCCGATGGATCCCGGCTTTGATGTGGCGCCGGACGGCAGCTTCACGCAGATGGGCATCGACTACTACGTCCGCCGCGCCGCCGGTGGCTTTGGCCTCATCTACACGGGCGGCATGGGCATCGACACCGACTTCGAGAAGTTCGCGCCGTCCGTGCTGGACAACCCTGCCGCCTTCGTTCGCACGGGCCAGGAGATCAACGCGCGTATCGCGGCCTACGGCACCAAGATGTTCGTGCAGCTGGCCTTTGGCCTTGGGCGCAATGCCGGCCTTTCTGCGCCGAGCGAGCTCACCATCATGTGGGACCCGTCGCGCAAGACGCGCGCCCTCACGGCCGAGGACATCGAGACCAAGATGGCCAACTTCGTCGAGGCGGCCAAGCTATCGCCTATCACAATTCGACGACAGACACAGGTGAGCGGTTTGATCGCGAGGCGGCAGAGCGGTTTGCGGCGCCTAACGCGATGGTCGTGTATCCGGAAGAGGACATCGAACTGTAAGCAGCTTCACGGGACGCTTGTCCATACGGTGAACCTCAGGAACGAAAGGACGAAATATCATGAGCAACGTACTTATCGCCTACTTCTCGCACGCCGGGCAGAACTACTCTCACGGCGGGATTCGCAACCTGGTGGTAGGCAACACCGAGGTCGTGGCAAAGAAGCTCCACGAGATGGTGCCCAGCGACCTCTTCTACAATGACACGGTGAAGAAGTATCCCGACGACCATATGGCCAAGATCAAGATTGCCAAGCAGGAGTTTGAGGAGGGCGCCAGGCCCGAGCTGACCGCTCGCGTCGAGAACATGGACGCCTATGACACGGTGATCCTTGCCTATCCCAACTGGTGGACCACCATGCCCATGGCCGTCTGCACCTTCCTGGAGAGCTACGACTTCTCGGGAAAGACCATCTGCCCGCTCATCACTCACGGCGGCAGCGGCTTCTCCGACTCGCTGGACGACATCGCTCGCCTTTGCCCTGGCGCGCACATCTCCCGCGGACTCGCCATCAATGGCGACGACGTCCAGCGCTGCGACCGCACGCTCGAGTCGTGGCTTGGGGAGATCGGCCTCAGGTGATGTGCTGCGGCCAGACGGAGAGTTCGGGATTGGTTGCTAAGCCAGGAGTCTGTCGGCTTGCTGCCAAAAGCGCTCCTGTTCCTATCGATAAGGCTCGCAAAACGCTATGGTGGAGGGGAGAATCGGGGTGCGCGATGCGCCGAGCATGCGGCGCGGCAACTGATCACGGAGAGGACCCGCTATGGCCACACAGCTTCTGCCTGGACGTCACGACTTTCCCGAGGGCTTCCGTTGGGGAGGTGCCTTTGCCGCGCACCAGATGGAGGGCGCCTGGGACGAGGGCGGCAAGGGCCTCTCGGTGACCGACATCAGCGCGCTGCGCAAGGACGTACCCATCCACCTGCGCATGCAGGGCGACCTGTCGCGCGATCAGGTGCGTGAGATGCTCTCCCACGAGGATGACTGGGTCTTCCCCAAGCGCTGGGGCATCGACTTCTACCACACCTACGAGGACGACCTTGCATTGCTCGGGCGCGATGGGCTCGGTTTCAATGCCATCCGCACCTCCGTCAACTGGAGCCGCATCTTCCCGCGCGGCGATGAGGACGAGCCCAACGAGGAAGGTCTGGCCTTTTACGACCGCCTCGTTGATGCGATGCTCGCGCAGGGCATGGAGCCCTTCCTCACGGTCTCGCATTACGAGATGCCGCTGGCGCTGGCTATGGAGCACGGTGGCTGGCACGACCGTGCCACCATCAACCGCTTCGTGCGCCTCTGCCAAGTGCTCTTCGACCGGCTGGGCGACCGCGTGACCCACTGGATCTTGGTGAACCAGATCAATATGGTGGCTCACGAGGGCTTCAACCACCTGGGAGTGCCCACCGATGAGACGGATGACCCTCTTTCCGCCCGCTACCAGGCGCTCCACAACGAGATGGTGGCCTGCGCGCTGGCAACTGCCTATGCGCACGAGTACCATCCGCAGCTGCAAATTGGCGTGATGGAGTACGCCAACCTCGCCTATCCCGCAACCACCGTGCCAGAGGACGTGCTGGCCTGCTACCGGCGCAACCAGATGGAACAGCTTCCCGCTGACGTGCTTACGCAGGGAGCCTATCCTGGCTATGCGCTGCGGTTCTTCGAGGAGCGGGGCATCACGGTGCAGGCCGAGGACGGCGACCTTGAGGCGTTGGCTGCCCACACGGCCGACTTCGTGTGCTTCTCCTACTACCTCACGCAGCTCTGCTCGGCCGAAAGCGTTGCTGCTGGCGAGCAGGGCAACGGCGACACATTCCAGAACCCGTTGCTCGAAGCCAACCCCTGGGGCTGGGCCATCGACCCGACGGGACTCCGCTGGACGCTCAACGTGTACCAGGACCGCTACCACAAGCCGCTCTACATCGTGGAGAACGGCTGCGGCTACCTGGAGGAGCCCGGCGAGGACGGTGTCGTTCACGACCCGTACCGCGTGCGGTTCTTCCGCGACCATATCGCGGCGGCGCGCGAGGCCATCGCCGACGGCGTGGACCTGCGCGGCTTCTTCGCCTGGGGTGCCATGGACATCATCAGCGCCAGTTCGTGCGAGATGAGCAAGCGCTACGGGTTCATTCACGTGGATCAGGACGACTACGGCCGTGGCACCGGCAAGCGAACTCCCAAGGAGAGCTATGCCTGGATGCAGCGTGTGGTTGCCAGCAACGGGCAGGACCTGGCCTGACGGCGGAGGTGCGCTGCACCTAGCGTGCGTTCGTGCTGCCATTTCTGGTCCAACAGCAGGGGTGTCTTGAGAATGCTCAACCGCGAGCGGCGATCATCGCGAAGGGCTAAACATGCCCAGCATCGCAGCGATCTCTTCGGGCGTCTCGGCAAAGTCGCGTCTGACCCACTCGTCCAGCACGCCCACGAACCCGTATAGGAAGAACTTCGATCTATAGCCGGCGTGCCCATCGCCCCTGATGACCTCAGTGATGCGTGCGGATGCATCCAGCACCGCCTGTCTCATGCCGCGGGCGTAAAGGAGGGTGAGCGTCTCCCTCTGCGCGTGAGCGAGGCGGAGGAACGGGAGCATGCTGACCTGCGACTCGGGAGAGATGTCCTCGTCCGTGGCCCAGCGCATCCAGCGCGCGACGAGGGCACATGCCACTGCGTCTGACTTGCTCGAGAAGTGCCTAAACCAGGTGGCGCGGCCCATGCCGGCCCGCTCGGCTATTGCGTCTGCCGTTATTTGATCTGGTTGCAGCTCGGTGAGCAGCGATATGACGGCCTCGCCGAGCTGCGCTTTCGTACGCTCTGCCTTTCCCGGCCGGTATTCCATCGCTCGCCCCCGTCTGCCTGTCTTGCTTCTCAAAATGATACCATAGTCTCAAAATAGTAGGTAAGGACCGGGACGAACGGAGGCGCCATGGACACACGCAACTTCTATGCGGGCGAGGAGTTCTATGCCCACCTCATGCTGGGTTCTCACCTCGTGGAGGGTGGCGTGCGGTTCCGCACGTTCGCGCCTGTGGCGGACAAGATCGAGCTGCTGCTGGAGGGCGAGGCGCACCCCATGGACAAGGTCGCCGACGGTAACTTCTGGGAGGTGACGGTCCCAGACGCAACTGCCGGGCAGGCCTACGAGTACCGCATCTGGCACGGAGGCTCGTTCGTCGACCATGCAGACCCCTACGCCTACCAGGCGGAGCTGCGTCCCGACCACCGCAGCATCGTTGCGGACCTCTCCTACGAGTGGCACGACGCAAAGTGGATGGCCGCGCGCACGGACTGCCGCGAGGCGGCCATGAACGTCTACGAGCTGCATCTGGGCAGTTGGCGAAAACGCTCGGGTGACGAGCCGAGCGATGACCCGGCTGACTGGTACGGCTACGACGAGCTTGCCGAGATGCTGCCGGCATACCTCGCCGAGCTCGGCGCCACGCACGTCGAGTTCATGCCGCTCAACGAGCATCCCTTCGATGGCAGCTGGGGCTACCAGCCCACGGGCTACTTTGCCCCCACGAGCCGTTATGGGGAGCCGACCGGCCTCATGCGACTGGTGGACGCGCTCCACGCTGCTGGCATCGGCTGCATCATCGACTTCGTGCCCGTTCACTTTGCCACCGATGCGTGGGGGCTCGCCGACTACGACGGCACCCCGCTCTTCGAGTACCCAAACGCGGCCGTGGGCGTCTCGGAGTGGGGCAGCCGCAACTTCATGCACTCGCGCGGCGAGACCTGCTCCTTCCTGCAGAGCGCGGCGAACTTCTGGCTGGGCGCATACCACTTCGACGGGATCCGTCTCGACGCCATCAGCCGCATCATCTACTGGCAAGGCGACGAGGCACGGGGCATCAACGGCATGGCCGTGGACTTCGTCAAGACCTTCAACAGCGGCCTGCGCTCGCTCAACCCCGGCTGCTTCACCGTGGCCGAGGACTCAACGAGCCTCGCGGGCTGCACGACGTCGGTGGAGGAGGGCGGCCTCGGCTTTGACTACAAGTGGGACATGGGCTGGATGCACGACACGCTCGAGCTCTTCCAGACCCCTCCCGAGGCGCGCCATGACGCGTACCACAAGCTCACCTTCTCGATGGTGTACTTCGGCAACGAGCGCTACCTGCTGCCGCTCTCCCATGACGAGGTGGTGCACGGCAAGGCGACGGTCGCGCAGAAGATGGCGGCATCGGGTGTGACGGGCAAGCTCGCACAGGCACGGGCGCTCTACCTCTACATGTTCTCGCATCCCGGAAAGAAGCTCAACTTCATGGGGTGGGAGGTAGCGCAGCTGCGCGAGTGGGACGAGCGCCGCGAGCAGGACTGGTTCATGCGCACGTACCCCGCGCACGACGCGTTCTTCCGCTTTGCCTGCGAGCTGGGCGCCGCCTACCAAAGCGAGCCCGCGCTCTGGGAGCTCGACTACGATGCGGAGGGATTCGAGTGGGTGGAGGCCAACGGAGAGGCCGACGTGGTGTATGCCTTCCTGCGCAGGGACGCAGCTGGCTCATGCGTGATGTGCGCGCTCAACCTCTCCGATGAGGCGGTGGAGCGAGTCTTCGAGATCGAGGGTGTTGCCTCGGCTGCAGTGCTCGTCGACACCGACTGGGAGCGCTACGGCGGCTCGACGCCGGATGGCGAGGGAGCGCCGCTCGCCTGCGAGGAAGGTGTGATTGCGCTCGATATGCCCGCCTGCTCAGGCAAGCTCATCCGCATCACGACCGCCGATCCAGATGACAAACATGCTGGTCAAGTGGTTGTATGAGGACGTGCCTTGGTCTTGAGGTCCGGATGAAGCGGGGAAAGGCTGTGCGATTGCCAAGCGCGTAGAATGGCAGTACACGATAATGCCGCTCGGCGAGGAGAGACCATGACGGACCTATCAAGCTTGCCTACTGAGCAGCGCAATCCGCGAACTATAGATCTTGACAAGATGTCGCCCCTGCAAATTGTGCAGGCAATGAACGAGGAAGACAAAAGGGCGGCCGAGGCAGTGGGAGAAGCCCTCCCTCAGATTGCGGAGGCCATAGCGCTTGCGACCGCAAGCCTGCAGCGGGGCGGTCGGGTAGTCTACGTGGGTGCTGGCGCAAGCGGAAGGCTCGCGATGCTTGACGCCGCAGAGTGCCCGCCTACATTTGGCATCTCTCCCGATAGGGTCGTGTGCATTCTCGCTGGGGGACCGCAAGCCTTCATGCATGCGGTGGAAGGTGCGGAAGATAGTACGACCCTCTGCCAGGAGGAGTTTGAACAGATTGGCCTGAACCAAGACGATCTGGTGATAGGCCTTGCGGCAAGCGGACGCACGCCGTTTGTGGTGCATGGTTTGCGCTTCGCGCGTTCCTTGGGGTGCGATACGGTGGCCATCGCATGCACGAGTCATTCCCAGATCGGGGAGGAGGCAGGCCTTGCAATAGAGCTACTGACGGGACCGGAGGTGCTGACGGGGTCGACGCGGCTCAAGGCAGGCACAGCTCAGAAGATGGTGCTCAACATGATTTCGACGGGAGCGATGGTAGGCCTGCACAAGACGTTCCAGAATCTCATGGTTGATGTGCAACAGACCAATGAGAAGCTAAGGGACCGTGCCCGGCGAATCGTGGTTGAGGCGACCGGGTGCAGCGACGAGCGTGCTGGGCAAGCGCTTGAGGAGGCCTCCGGCTCTGCCAAGGTCGCCATTGTGGCCATTCTCCTCGGCGTGTCTTCTAAGCACGCTGCGCGGGCGCTCGACAAGGCCTTTGGCAGCGTGAGCGCAGCGGTAGCGGGAAAGTAGGCATCCATGGATTACGAAGCAATCAGCAGGGAGCTGCTTACGAGGTTGGGCGGAGTGGACAACGTCGTCACCAACGAGGCGTGCATGACACGGCTGCGCGTGGGCGTTCTCGACATGTCCAAGGTGGATATCGAGGCGATCAAGTCGATTGAGGGCGTAATGGGAGTTGTACAGTCCGACACGCTCCAGATCGTCTTTGGGCCAGGCACCGTCAACAGGGTGCTGGACGCCTTCACGTCCCTGACGGGCATTCCCAAGGGAGGGCATGGATCCGATGTGGCGGAGGTTGCCCGAAAGAACAAAGAGGACCAGGCGGAAAGGCACGGGAATCCCTTGCAGCGCTTTCTCAAGCGTGTGGCAAACATCTTCGTGCCCCTTTTGCCTGGTATTATCGCTGCCGGCCTGATAAATGGCATCGCCAATGTCGTTAACGTGTCGACGGGCGGAGCGCTCGGCGGTGTCTGGTGGTACGAGACTGTCCGCACCATGGGCTGGGCCCTGTTTGCGTACCTCCCCATCTTTGTGGGCTATAACGCGGCAAGGGAGTTTGGCGGGTCTCCCATATTGGGCGGGATCGCTGGTGCCGCCTGCGTCTCCCATCCCTCCATGCCCCTGCTCACCACCTATGGCGATGCTCAGGTCCTGCTGCCGCTGACGCACGCTCCCTACAACCCTGGGAGCGGTGGTCTGGTTGCGGCCTTGCTGGCAGGAGCCCTGTTCGCATGGCTCGAGCGAAAGCTGCATGACGTCATGCCAAGCCTTGTCGACACGTTTGTGACGCCGCTTTGCGTGCTCGTCTTGGGGAGCTTGGCCTTGGTGCTGGTCTTGCAGCCAGTTGGCGCGGTCATGACTCAGGGCATCTATGTCGCCATGGAGTTCGTGTACGAGAAGATGGGGGTTCTTGGGGGCTATGTGCTTGCCGCAGGGTTTCTTCCTCTCGTGTCGGTCGGACTCCACCAGGCGCTTACGCCCATTCACGTGATGCTCAACGATCCCGCCGGGCCGACCATGGGTGTCAACTTCCTCCTGCCAGTTCTCATGATGTCGGGTGGCGGTCAGGTCGGAGCGGGTCTTGCTCTCTACCTCAAGACAAAGAATGCAAAGCTCAAGGGTTATATCAGGGATTCGATTCCTGTGGGCATCCTGGGAGTGGGCGAGCCCCTGATGTATGCGGTGACGCTTCCCTTGGGCAGGCCGTTTGTAACCGCCTGCCTTGGCGCCGGCGTGGGTGGCGTGCTTGCCACACTCTTTCATCTTGGGGCTATATCGCAAGGCGTCTCGGGTCTGTTTGGAGTTCTGATTATCCAGTCGGGACAACAGGTGGCCTACACCGTGTCGCTCGTGGGAGCTTGTGTGGGCGGCTTTGCGCTCACGTGGCTGTTTGGCGTCGACGACGAGCGTATCGAGGAGCTATACGGCGCGTGAGCCGCTTCGCGGGTCACACGCGCGCAAGGTTGACTCACGAGCAAGGTTGCCCCGCGGACCTCGCACCAAAAAACTTTGTATTCAATCGGAAAAACCTTGAGACGTAAGCCGTCTCTGACCGTAGTAATTAATGAAAAGTTTCCCGGTAGGGTTTTAACGACCGATTGGAGTAAAAAATGGACGACCGTGAAGAAATCACTGAGGTCCCGGACGAGGTGCTTGAGTTCATTGCGGGTGGAGAGCTTACCGATGCCAACAGGGACGAGATCAGGCGCTATGTCGAGTGGTTCGAATCCAAGGGCTATCACCTGGATGACGTACAGGATTACTGGGTCAAGCATATGAGGGCTAATGGCATCAGCTCATTCAGCGAGCAGGAGGCAAGGGATTTCATCGCAAGTGTTTATGATCCCTCACGTCGCACGCCGAACTGGTGGGAGAAGTAGGCTATTGGTTTAGGCTCAACAAGCCTCTTGCGTGAGCGTTGCGCTTGGCGAACTGATAACTGACTGGGCCCGCTCTTTTCTCGCGCTGGCGAGAGGGGAGCGGGTCCAGTTTGTCAGTGTTTGCGGCTAAGGGCTGCTGGCGGGCCTGCTTGGGATGAGCTGTTCCGACTTCGCTCGCCTTCGTTTAGTGCGAAAAAGTTTGGCGTCTTGTTTACTCATAAAGAATTAAATAATCATTCTACCTGCGGTTTTGTGTTAATAGATAAATAGTGAAATCAACAGTTTTTCGCACTTAATCTCAAGTGGTGGGTTATTGCACGCACAGCCCTTTATGGAAGATCCGACCTAGATACGGGGAGACAACTGCCTGATAGGTGGTGAAGGGTAGGCAGTGGCATGTTGTCCGCGGCAACGAATGGGAAGATGCCGTGGACATCCCCTGTGAGATAATCCCCATGCAGGTCTACGGCATGGTCAACGGCAAGGCGGCGTTCGAGTTGGCCATGAAGCTCATTGAGGAGAGCGAGGACTAGGTGATGGCTTCTGTACTCGAGGCAACCATGATGCTGTGCTTTGGTCTTTCGTGGCCCATCAACGCGCTTAAGGCATGGCGAGCGCGTACGGCAAAGGCGACATCGCCTGCGTTCCTTGCGCTCATAACCTTTGGCTACGTGGCGGGTATCGCGGCGAAGTTCGTGGGGCATAACGTGAACTGGGTCTTGGGCGTCTATATGCTCAACCTTGCGGCGCTTATCGTGAACGACCTTATCTACCTGCGCAATCGGGCAATCGACGCGCAGAGTCTCGACTGACGGGAGACGTCCGTGGCGCATGTTGGATGCGACGAGCGGGTGCGCTCTCGACGAGGCAGTCCGTGGTGGCCGAGGACTATGCGCTCTACATGCACGATCCGGTGCACCCTACCAAGGCTGGCTACGGTCTGTGGTGGACGCCAAAGTTCGAGGAGGCCCTGCTGCGCGTGCTCGTAGCATAGTGGAGCCAGGTATCGTCGCTAGCGCCATCAAAAGGCTGTCTCGGTCAATCACAGCCAGCATTTCAGCTGAACGAGGGCCGGAAGCAATCCTCGTTGAACAATCAATCTCCCTCTGTCAAATCCATAGTCGACGATATCAGGCTACTGTACAAAAGCCGACATGAGATACGCTAGGCTGTGGACATTGTTGGGGCTATGCGTGAATTTTCGCCAACCTCTCGAGTATGCGGACATTAAAACCGCAGGTCGCAACCGCGTAATACTCGAAGGCTGCTACAAAATTCACGCATAACCCCAACAATGTCCATGGAGCACCTCCCTTGCTTGCCCACGTTATGGTTCCAAATGGCACACGCTGCCGATCTCCGTGTGTCAAATGGGAGCCATGCAGGTCGAGTCGACACCCATCATGAACGTTGGTTCCTCGCCTGCAGCGGTCATCCTCGTGTACGCCCTTGCCGACCTCGTCTGGTTCTCTGGCATCCATCCCAGCTCGGTCACCTCGGTATTCATTCCCGTGATCATCGCCGCTGTCGCCCCGTTGTACCTTCCCTCTTCAAGGTCGCCGATCAGCAAGCGTACAAGGGGGAGTAGGCCATAGCAGCAGCCAAGTCCGCAGAGTAGAGATAGGATTGACCTAGCCACGAGCCCTGGTGTCGTGATGTACGGGCTAGGACCACCAACAAGAGGAAGGTACGGTGCAGGTGAACGCTGCAGCGCAGGTGCGCTACTATCCGGCGGCGAGGGGCGCCATCCTTGCCTGCGTAGAAGCGGGGATTCTCTGACAGAACTCGAAGAACCGTAAGAGCGGCATCTATGTCGCAGACGAAGTGGTGGCTGCCTTCAATGCATACGAGCTTTCGCTCGCCACGCTCTCCGGAGACGCATCTATCGAGCGGCCGCGTAGCCGCGTGCCCCAGCGATGGTAGGACTCAAGCACGCTGACTGCCGCGTTAGCTCGTGATTGACGATTGACGGTGATTGAAGGCATCGCCTTCTACCTTAGCATGAAGCGCTCGATGACCTCGGCGACGGCGTTCTGGTCACACGTCGCCTCGCACACATAGTCGCACTGCGGCTTTATGTCCTCCACGGCGTTGGCCACGCAGGCTCCCAGGCCCGCGTCGCGGATCATGGGCCAGTCGTTCCAGTTGTCGCCGATGGCGATGGTGTCGGCAGGGTCCACGCCCAGCTCACGTGCCAAGCGCAGCAGACCCGCGCCCTTGTTGACGCCGCGCGCGTTGAATTCCAGGTAGCGGCCCGAGGAGTAGCTCACGTCGATGTCGCCCGTGACGTCGGTGAGCTCGTCGGCAATGGATCGCAGGTAGGGCATGTCGGTGCTCTGGTAGAGCACCTTCACGATCTCCTGCCCATCGAGGAAGGCGAGCGAGGTCTCGTCGGTCTCGGTCACCGCCATGCGGCCTGCCAGGTAGGTGCGCTCGTCCTCGGAGTAGCGGTACGCGTAGCACATGTCGGGCGTGTAGACGTGCATGCACACGTTGTAGGTGAGGCCGCGACGCCAGAGCTCGCTGGCCAGCGCGCGGTCGAGCCCCTGGAAGTGCAGAAGGCGGTGCGTGGCGTTTTCCGTGATGGCGCCGCCGTTGTACGAGATGACGTACTGCCCCGGCTCGTCGAGGCCGAGCTCTGCAAGCGTGCCGTCCACGCTCTCGAAGCCACGGCCTGTGGCGGGCACGAACCAGACGCCAGCGTCCTTGGCAGCGGCGATTGCTTCGCGGTCGCGTTCGGAGATGATGCGGTCGAGCCTGATGAGGGTCTCGTCGAGGTCGCAGGCGATGAGCTTGTACATTGTCTTTCCCTTCCGTCTTGACTTACCTTTCTTTCATTCACTATGATAGATACAGAAATAAGCAGTTAAATAGCATAATCATACATATCACTATCAAAATCGTACGGAAGGTTGTGCAAGATGGCTGCCAAAATCGTACAGAACGATTCGGAGCTCGAGAAGGCCGCCTTCGATGCCATGGCGCGCTACGTGGGGGAGCACTACGCCGAGCACGTGACGGCGGCAGACATCGCTCGCGCCGCCACCATCTCGCGCACGCGCGCTTACGAGATCTTCCGCGAACGTGCGGGAACGAGCCCGGCCGACTACCTCATCGAGCACCGCGTGATGAAGGCGGAGGAGCTCCTGGTCGAGACCGACCTTCCCATGTCCGAGGTTGCCCGCAGGTGCGGATTCTCCTCTCCGAGCCACCTTGCCAAGACCTTCCGCGACCGCTGCGGCCAGACGCCCACGGAAGCCCGTGAACGCCTACGACGGCGGAAGCGGCACGTAGAGGCAGGGCCGCTCGCGGGCGTGGCTCCGGGCCTCACGATGGCGGCCCTGGGTATGAGCTACCTGCCGGAGAGCTGATTGGAAACTCCGTGCCCTTGGTGGCTGCACAACCATTCCCATTTGCCCATGCATGCGTCTGGTGCATACCGGCCTGACGAGCGGGCATTGGACAGCGCCTGACGGGCGGCGGATGATGGTAACAACGGAAAGCCTCGCACAGAAGGAGCGCACCATGCAGTACACCACCCTCTCGAACGACGTCAAGATGCCCATGCTCGGCTACGGCGTCTTCCAGATCGGCAATGCGGAGACCGAGGAGTGCGTCGCGCACGCCATCAAGGCTGGCTACCGCCTCATCGACACGGCCCAGTCCTACGGCAACGAGGAGGGCGTTGGCGCCGCCATCGCCAAGAGCGGCGTGGCGCGTGATGAGCTCTTCGTCGTCTCAAAGATCTGGGTCTCCAACTATCGCTACGAGGACGCTAAGCGCTCCATCGACGAGTCCCTCGAGCGCCTGGGCCTGGAGTACCTCGATCTCATGCTGCTTCACCAGTGCTACTACGACGTCTACGGCGCCTGGCGCGCGCTGGAGGAGGCCTACGCGGAGGGCAAGGTCCGCGCCATCGGCGTCTCCAACTTCGACTCCAAGCAGCTCATGGACCTCTGCGCCTTCGCCGATGTGAAGCCCATGCTCAACCAGGTGGAGACGCACGTCTTCTGGCAGGAGCGGCCCGAGCACGCCGTGATGGAGCGCCTGGGCGTGCAGCACATGGCCTGGGGTCCCTTCGCCGAGGGCGCAAACGGCTTCTTTACCAACCCGCTGCTGGCGGCTATCGGTGCCAAGTACGGCAAGGGCGTCGGCCAGGTCGCGCTGCGCTTCCTTATGGACGAGGGCGTCGTCGTCATCCCCAAGTCCAGCAAGCCCGCCCGCATGGCCGAGAACTTCGACGTCTTCGACTTCGGGCTCACCGAGGACGACCGCGAGCAGATCCGCGGCCTCGACGGCGGCAAGTCCATCATCCTCGACCACCACAACCTCGACACGGTGGAGTTCCTGCTCGACCGCATCAAGGGCCAGATCGACGCGGCGAAGTAGCGAGAATCTGCAGAAGACCTTCCTATCGGCACTTGGGGGCCGCTGGTAGATACGCTGCCAGCGGCCCCTTGTTCCTCTTCTTACAATGAGAACAAACTCGCCACGCTTCCGAGGAGCAACCATGACCAGCCTTGCCAACGACTTCCGTTCCTGGATCCTCTCTCGTGCCGCATTGCTAAGCCATGCGGTGCCGGGCTGCACGGTGGAGAGTCCCGACGACGAGCATGTGAGGATCATCACCGAGAAGGCCACAGCCAACGTCAACTTCTACGAGCTCGATCCCGGTGCGCCCGAGATCGTGGAGCTCAACATCATTCCGACGGACGACCCGGACAACCCCACGTTCTTCCTGCACTTTGAGATGGACGACCTCGAGCATGCCCAGCAGCTCTTCGACGAGCTGACCGATACGCTCTCGCAGCTCACCACGCAAAAGGCCACACGCATCCTGCTGTCATGCACCTCGGGACTCACCACGAGCTTCTTTGCCAAGAAGCTCGCCGAGGTGGCCGCCACGCTCTCGCTGGACTACGAGTTCGAGGCAAAGCCCATCGTGCAGGCGCTCGAGGTGGCGGGGGAGTACGAGGCCGTGATGCTGGCGCCCCAGGTGCACATGAGCCGCGACGAGATGGTGGGGCGCCATCCTGACCTCGTGGTCTTCGAGATTCCCGGCGCGGTCTTCGGCAGCTACGACGCGGGCACGGCCCTGCGGATGCTCCTCAACGCGATGAGCGAGAACGCGCTGGCAGCCCGCCTCGAGCAGGCTGACACTCGCATCGTGCGCAGGCTCGACAACGACAAGCGGATACTGGTGGTCAGCGCAGTCTACGGCGTGAGCGACTCCTTCTACAGCTACCGCGTGTACGACCACGGCGAGGTCGTGCTCGACGGCTGCGTGGAGAAGCCGGGGCGGAGCTACTGCGACGTCAAGGACGTGCTGGCCACGGTGCATTTGCAAGGCATCGACATCTGCGACCTCGACGCCATCGGGCTCGCCCTGCCGGGCGTCGTGGACGGCTCCACGGTGCACATGGTCACGATGGATATCGGCATGCCTGACTTCGCCAAGCTGTCCGAGAAGCTGGGGGTCCCCATCTTCGTGGACAACAACGCCAACGCCGCCGCCGTGGGCTGCTACGTGAGCCAGGACAGATTCGAGAACGTCCTGCTGCAGCGCCAGCCCACCGGCTATACGGTGGGTGGCCAGGGTCTCGTCATAGATGGCAGGCTCGTGCGCGGCAGCCATGGTCTGGCGGGTGAGCCCGGCTACCTCATCAACCACCTCACGGGCGAGTTCGACAAGCGCGATTACCTGCGAAGCATCGTCTGGTCATCCGAGGGGATGCTGCGCATCGTCCTCGTCGAGCTCCTGTGTGCCATCACGACCACCTCGCCCGAAGTCATCTACGTGGCGGTGGACCAGCTGCCCGACATGGGCGAGCTGCACGACGAGCTGGCAAAGATCCTTCCCGAGGGCACCGTGCCCGAGCTTGTGCACGTGTGCGACTACCACGAGCGCGTGCTGGTGGGGGAGTACGCCCTGTGCGTGAATGCGCTGCGCAAAGCCGGGTCGGAGGAGTAGCGCCCGCAAGGGACCACCAAGGACAGTCCTTGGTGGTCCCTTTTTGCCGATATCGGCAAAAATGTGGTCCGCATCCTACCGCCATTGGCAAAGCTGATCTGCAGAGCCGAAGGCATGACAGGTCTATTGGTTGCTCGTCCACTCGTAGATGTCCTGCACGCGCTGCGGGGCGTCGGACAGCGCCGAGAGGTAGAACGTGGCGTGCGCTTCGGCGTCCGCGATGGGCACTGCGATACGATCGAGGTTGCTCCGGCTCTCGTGGGTGACGTTGGTGACGAAGCTGACGAGCTCGGTCGAGCGCACCAGCTGCTCGAAGACTGACCGGTCCGCCTGCTCCACGATGTTGGCGTGCGGCATGTTGCGGCGCAGCATCCCCATCCAGAAGCCCACCTCGGAGAGCACGAGGAAGCTCTCTCCGTCGAGGTCGGCAAACGACACCGTGTCGCGCGTTGCGAGGCGGTGGCCCTTGGGCAGGAAGGCGTAGAGGTCCTCGCACATGACCTGCGTCGAGTGCATGGTGGGCAGAATCTGGGGCCGCAGGGTTATGGCGAGGTCGACGGAGCGGTTCATGAGGCGGCGCTCCACCTCGTCCTCGGGCAGGGTCACTGGGTTGAGGAGCGTTCCTGGGAAGCGCTCTACGGTGAGCGCGGTGAGGTGCCAGACGGGCGCCGGTGCCACGGTTCCCACGAGCAGCGTGCGCTGACGGCGCGCGAGGTCGGCGAAGGCGTCGAGCATCATGCGCTCGTCCCGCAGGAGGTTGCGCGCATGGTCGACGGCCAGATGACCCGCGTCGTTAAGCACCGCGGAGTTGTGCGTGCGCTCGAAGAGCTCCTGCCCCAGCTCGCGCTCCAGGCGCTTGATTGAGCGCGAGAGCGCCGGCTGCGAGAGGTGCAGCTCCTCCGCCGCCGCCGAGATGGTGCCGCAACGCGCGATGGCGTCGAGCTGCCTCATTTGCTCCAGTTCCATGTCGCTCCCATCTATAGCATGCGTCCATGGTATCGCATTTCGCACAAAACTATAGCAATGGCATGCATCAGTAGCATAGTGGCATAGCTGGATGGACTGCTGCGTGCAAGCCGGTGGCGCTTAAAATTGAGTCAGCAGAGAGTCCAAGGACAAGGAGCATGCCATGCAGTACATCACGCTCAACAACGACGTCAAGATGCCGGCCGAGGGACTGGGGACCTTCCTCATGAGCCCCGCCGACGCGGAGATGGCCACGCTTAACGCCCTGCGTGCCGGCTTTCGCCACATCGACACCGCCAACGGCTACTACAACGAGGCCGGTGTGGCCCGCGGCATCCGCCGCTCCGGCGTGCCGCGTGAGCAGATCTTCGTCTCCACCAAGTTGTGGCCGTCAGGCTACACCCGCGCCGCCGAGCACATCGACAAGACGCTCGTCCGTATGGGTCTCGACTACATCGACATGCTCATCCTGCACCAGCCCTGCGGCGACTACCTGGCCGCCTGGAAGGCCATGGAGGACGCCTACAAGGCGGGCAAGATCCGCGCGCTCGGCCTCTCCAACTTCCCCGAGGAGAAGATCGCCGAGGTCATCGAGGCTGCCGAGGTCAAGCCGCAGCTCGTGACCGTGGAGAACCACCCCTACCACCCCAACGACGAGCTGCGCGAGTACCTGTCGCAGTACGGCATCGTGATTGAGGCGTGGTACCCGCTGGGCCATGGAGACGCGAGCCTGCGCGAGGAGCCCGTCTTTTCCGAGCTGGCCGAGAAGTACGGCAAGAGCCCCGTGCAGGTCATCCTGCGCTGGCACATCCAGAAGGGCAACTCCATCATCCCCGGCTCCAAGAGCCCGGCGCACCTGGCCGACAATCTGGACATCTTCGACTTCGAGCTGACCGATGCCGAGATGGCCCAGATCGCCGAGCTCGCCACGCCTGGCAAGACCTACTACACCGCCGACGAGTCCGTGTACGAGAAGTACCTCTCCATTCCCGACGACTTTGACGTGCAGGAGGCCAAGTACCAGGAGGAGCTGAAGGCCGAGATCCTGGCTGCTTCCGACGAGTACTGGAAGGCGCAGTTCGACCTCGACGTGGAGCAGCTCCGCAAGACCTGCGACCCCAAGGCCCCCTTCGTGCACATGGGCATCACCATGGACCGCAGCGCCGAGGAGGAGGCCATCGCACAGAGGCACATCGTCACCGTCAAGCGCGACGACAAGCACGTTGACGTGCGCGTCATTGATGACGAGATCGCCATCATCCTGCGCCAGCTGGAGCTTACGGCGCTGGTGGGCGGCAACGAGGCCATCAACTCCTTCGTGGCGACCGAGACCTACCATCGCCAGGCCGACGGTGGCTGGAAGCTCATCAGCTTCGTGTACACGCACATTCTGCCGGAGAACTACCAGTTCCGCTTCCTCTCCGAGTAGGCAAGTCAAGGGGTGACAAATGACCTGTCCCCTTGTCTTCCGCGGGGGAGACAAGGGGACAGGTCATTTTTCTCTTCGTGGCTCCTCACGCCCGGCCCTCAATAAGTGCGAAAAAGTGAGGGCAGATCGGTCGTCCATAAGGTTTTGAATGATCAATCTACCTGCGGTTATGTATTCTAGCATAAGAAATGAAACCAGTACTTTTTCGCACTTAAGCGATGAGTCAAACGACCTGCCCCCTTGTTGCTGACAAAAGAAGCCCGCCGCAAAGGAGCCACCCCTTGCGCCGGGCTTGCGAGGTCGCAGGTCAGAGATCCTAGTCCAGGTCCTCGCCGTTGCTCTTGTACACCTTCTGCATGTAGTAGAAGGAGTCCTTGCGGCTGCGAGAGAGGTCGCCGTTGCCATCGTCGTCCATGTCGACGTAGACGAAGCCGTAGCGCTTGCGCATCTCGCCGGTGCCGGCGGAGACCACGTCGATCCAGCCCCACGGGGTGTATCCCATGAGGTCCACGCCGTCGATCTCGACGGTGTCCTTCATGACCTTGATGTGGGTGCGCATGTAGTCGATGCGGCCCTGGTCGTGGACGGAGCCGTCCTCCTCGCGGACGTCGATGGCGCCGAAGCCGTTCTCCACGATCATCACAGGGATCTGGTAGCGGTCCCAGATCTGGTTGAGGCTGATGCGCAGGCCCAGCGGGTCGATGGTCCAGCCCCACTCGGTCTGCTTGAGGTGCGGGTTGGCGATGGAGCGGTGCATGTTGCCGTCGGTGGCGCCGTGCTCCTCGGGGTGCGCCGCGCAGACGTCGGTGCTGTAGTAGGAGAAGCTGTAGAAGTCGACCGTGCCCTCGCGCAGCAGCTCGTCGTCGCCGGGCTCCTTGGCCAGTTCGATTCCCTCGCGCTCGAGTTCGAGCACCTTCCACGCGGGGTAGTAGCCGCGCACCTGCACGTCGCCGTAGAACCACTTGAAGTGGTGGGCGGTGTCAAGCTCGGCCCACACGTCCTCCGGGTCGCAGCTCCAGGGATAGGAGCCGCCGTGGGCGATCATGAGGCCGATCTTGTTCTCGGAATCGACCTCGTGGCCCTTCTTGACGGCGTAGGCGGAACCCAGGAAGAGGTGGTAGCGGCACTGCTCGGCGTTCTGCTTGTTGGACAGGTGCTCGTGGACGCCGTTCATCATGAAGTTGGTGTTGATGTTGATCTCGTTGATGGTGAGCCAGTAGTGCACGAGGCCCTTGAAGCGGGTGAAGAGCACGTCGCAGTAGCGCTCGAAGGCCTCGAGCGTGTGGCGGGAGACCCAGCCGTCGTACTCGTTGGCCAAATGCAGCGGGCAGTCGAAGTGGTAGATGGTCACGAGCGGCTCGATGCCCAGCTCCTGGCACTTCTTGAAGACGTTGATGTAGAACTGGATGCCTTCCTCGTTGGGCTCGGCGTCGTCGCCGTTGGGGAAGATGCGGGTCCAGTTGATGGAGAGGCGGTTGACGTTGCAGCCCATCTCCGCCATCAGCTCGAGGTCCTCCTCCCAGTGGTGGTAGAAGTCGGTGGCCACGTGGCTGGGGTAGTAGACGTCGGGGTCGATGATGGCCTTGGCGCCGGCGGGGATCTCATCGCGGCCGCCGAACTCCTTGCGGGTGCCGTCGGCGAGCTCGCAGATGAACCTGCGGGGGATGCCGTTGCGGCCGTCGCCGCCGGTCAGCGTGTCAGCGACCGCGGGGCCCTTGCCGCCGGACAGGTAGCCGCCCTCGTACTGGTTTGCGGCGGTCGCGCCGCCCCACAGAAAGCCCTTGGGAAAACTCATGCGATCCTCCTTGCAATTTGTGACGGACGGTGCTCGTGCTACAAAGTATACAAGGTTAGTTCAGGCGACATGAGCCGCTCCCATGATCGGTCTGAACACAGCATGCGCCACGTGCATGCTGGCCTGATGATTAGGCATTGGACGCGCTGGCCTGTATCCAGCCTGTCGGACAACGTGACAGTGAGCGATTTCCACAGCCACCTTTTCGTCGGTCACGAAGTGCCGTGCTTCATTCCCGTGATCAGCGTGACGAGGAAGCTTTTGTATTGCTCGGCAAAGGCTTCTGCCACGTTGTCCTCGCTGTGGATGCGGCGCACGATGGGGCAGAGGCCCATGGCATAGTTGAGTTGGTGTGCCCCGAGGTCCCAGGCGGCCTCGCACTAGCTCTGCCAGACGCGCTCCAGCTCGTCCCAGGTGGGCATTGCGGTGCGCAACGCGTCCCAGGCGGGATGTGCCACATCCGGCACCTGCGCGAAGAGCTCCGCCACGCCCTCATCGAGTACGCGCATCTCCGATACGGCGTTCTTGCAGTGGTCGGTCACGCAGAGGCGTCCGATGGCGGTCTTGGCCATGACCCTGAGCCCGATTTCCCATGCGATGCGCTTGGGGCCAGGCTTGAGGAAGTCCTCGTCGCCCTCGGGTAAGATCATGCCTCCCGCGGCAAGCACCGCCCTGTAGCCCTCCAGCATCGCGTCGGTGAGCGCGGTGATGTCTGCCGCCGTCGCTTTGGTCAGGTCGCAGTCCAGGCGATAGGCGAGGAAGCAGAAGGGAAGCACCGATACCGCGTGGCACACGAGCCACCAGCGCATGTCGTGCTGGAAGTTTGCTCGGTAGCTTCCGCAGAAGATGCTCTCGAGGAGCGCTCGATCCCGCTCGGAGACCTCGCCCGCAAGGGACCCCACGGTGAGGTGCCAGGCTCCGAGGCGCACTACGACCGCGCGGTCCGCCTCGCGGTGCCCAGCCGTCCCCTGGAAGCCGAAGAGCACCCGCTCGGGGCCCGCGCCGTCTGCGCGGATGGCCGTCTCGACCTCATCTGTCCTGAGGTCGTTTCCCACGCAGACCACGAGGTCCGTGTCGAGGGTGGCGAGCTCTGGCGCAAGCGCGACCATCTGGTCCTGTCGCATGACCACGAAGGTCGCGTCGAAGTGCTCACCTGTTGGCAGCTCGCGTACCACGCGGGGGCGGCACGTCGTGTCCTTGCGCTGGAGATAGTGGCGGATTCTCAGGCCGTCACGCTCTATCGTGTCGGCCCATCTACCGCGGGCCACCACGTACACGTCATGGCCGGCCTCGCAGAGCACCTGCGTGAGGTAGCTGCCGATGACGCCGACTCCAACGACGAGCAGCTTGCGTGGCTCCACGGCCGTCCCCTCCGCTAGGCTCACGTCGAAGTCGCATACCGCGTCGCCCCGTCCCAGCGTCCCTGTACGCGAGAATCGGATGCCGGGCAGGTCGCCATAGATGATGTCGTCGTTGGTGCAGAAGAGGTTGCAGAGCTCGGGCGCGCCAAGCTCGGCCGTCACGCGTTGGTAGGGGCAACCCACGATGTCAAGGTGCGCGTGGGTCCCGTCGTTAGAGGTGCTGCGCACGGCAAAGCCAGCGCTCTCCCCAAACGCGCGCGGCTGCATGATGGCAAAGCCACGTAAAAAGAGGCCTTTCCCGCCGGGAATGCTCACCATCCGCTCGAAGAAGCGGCGGTTCACCAGTGCGTTGGTGTGGGCGAAGTCCATGAGGAGCGCGAGGGCTTCATCCCTGCCCATCTCCTCCGACATCTCCCGGTAGAGGGCGAATGTGGGCATGATGTAGCCCTCTACGTGCGCTTTCTCCTCTTTGCTGAGCTCGTCGGTGGTCTTGAGCAGGCCGTCCAGCCGCTGTTCGGCACGCATCCAGAGTGCTGCAGTGTTGTCTGTGCCCAGCCGGTCGGACAGTGTGGCAATGAGCGGATCGAACTTCTTCTGCTCCAGCAGCTTGCGTGCGGAGTGTGACATGGCTGGCCTCCTGACATGGCGAGTTTCCTGGTCTTCTTACCCTTGCGGCTCAATACTCACGTCGGCATGCCAAGTTCGGCGCGGAACTCAGCGAAGCGCTCCTCGCTGGGAAGGGTCACCAGAAGTCCGCCGAACGTGACCGCATTGCCCACGCTGAGGAACATCGTGCCAATGCCGCCGCCGATGGCGGTGTTGGCACCGAGCAAAAACGACACCAGAAGAGTGGGGACCGCTCCAGTGGCGAGGTTGAACCACTTGGCGTAGGTGGGGTAGGGGGTCTTGCCCTCGGAGAACGCCTTCCACTGTGCCACCAGAAGGGGGACCCAGCCCAGTACGAGCAGGACGTAGAGGGGTATGCAGAAGGCCAGGTACATGGGACCCACCGCCTCGTGGGCGACCATGGGATCGAGCGAAAGGAGCCGCTTGTAGAGGTAGCTGATGAGGGCCATGTTCATGTGGCAGCCCACCGGCGCCAGCCAGAGGTAGAAGAAGATGCCCGAGCGGAAGACGTGCGCGTAGCGCGGGGCGGCGTCCGCCATGAGGCGGTAGATGCCGAAGAAGGCGAGCCCCTCGATGAACAGGCCAAAGAAGCCCAGAAGGCCGCCCGCGAAGAGCGTGCCGTCAGAGAGGCTGATTGCGGTGGCGAGTATGGCTTCGAAGGCACCGCCTGCCACATCGGCAGGTTCGGCGTACCCAAGGAGAAAGTCTCCCGCTCCGGTGAGCACGCAGCCGAGGAGGCCGATGATGAGGAGCTTGCCTATGCGCGGGCGGTCGAGGTTGTCGTCGATGCCGATGGTGTTCATGGGACCTCCCAGCAGTTGCCTAGAGTTAGCTCATTCTAACATCATGGAATGTCGTTGTAATGCTGGGCGAAAGTTTGTCGGCGCCTCCGTCCCCTTGACACACCCGTGACAGAAAGTGTGTCAACGCCTCCGTCCCCGTGACACACCCGATGCAAGTTAACTTTAGCAAACTTATTCTTGCCATTGCGACCGATCTGTCTATCATAAATGACCAGAAATACTAATCTGGTCATTTTACGGAGGGCAGAACATGGCTTCAGGGGAGTTCAGGCCAGCGCTCAAGACCATTTACTCAAAGGCGCAGGCAGACTACTACGCGAATCCCGTGGCGGTGGACACCACGGGCACCGTATCGCAGGGCGTGACGCAGGGGGAGGGACAGGAGGCAACAGCAAAGAGCGGCCTTCCGCGCCTGCTCGAGCTTGCGTCGGGGCGGACGAGCATGCTCGTGGGGGCGTGCCTTGCCGCGGTCGCCTCGTCACTCGTGCGCCTGGTACCCACCTTTGCGGTGTACGCATTCGTGCGCGAGCTCATCGCCCACTGGGACGACACGCCCGCCATGGATGCCTCGCTCATGCGAACCTGTGCGCTTGCGACCATTGCGGCAGCCGTCGCTGGCGCTCTGCTCTCGTACCTCTCCCTCATGCTTGCGCATCGCGCGGCCTTCGACGTGCTGCTTGAGGTGCGCACGGCGCTCATGGGCAAGCTGGCCCGCGTGCCGAGTGGCTGGTTTGGAGGCATCAGGCAGGGCGAGCTCAAGAAGGTGCTGGTAGATGACGTGGAGATGATCGAGGCGTTCATCGGGCACAACCTCCAGGACACCATGAGCGCCGTCGCCATGCCGCTGCTCACCATCGTGGCGATGCTCTTCGTCGACTGGCGGCTCGCCTTGCTGCTCATCGTGCCCATCGTGCTCTCGTTTGCGCTCTTGGGCTCTGCGCTGGGGAGCCCTGAGGGCTCTGCCTGCCAGGTGGCCATGGCGCGCAGCCTCGAGCGCATGAACGGGACCACCGTGGAATACGTGCACGGCATGCCCGTGGTCAAGGTCTTCAACCGCAGCGACGGCGCCTTTGCCCGCCTGGAGGAGGACGCACGCGAGTTTGTGGGCAACGTCAAGTGGGCCACATGGTTCAACGCACGCGGCATGGGCAAGCTCTATGCCGCTATCGGCACGCAGATGCTCTTCCTGCTCCCGGCTGTCATCTTCTTGGCTGCCACTGCGGCGCCATACCCCGAGTTCGTCAGCAAGGCACTGCTCTTCTTCCTCGTCGGTGGGGCCATGAAGGAGCCGGTGCTGCAGATGCTCGTGAAGGCCATCTCGTTCACCTCGGTCAACGCGAGCGTGGCGCGCATTGACCAGGTCCTGGCACTCGAAGAGGTCGCTGAGCCCGAGGCTCCACAGACGCCTTCGTCCTATGACCTTGAGTTTCGTGACGTCACGTTTGCCTACCCCTCTGACGACGGGCAGGCCTCGCCTGTGGCCCTCGACCACGTGAGCTTCCAGGTAGAGCAGGGAAGTGTGGTTGGGGTGGTGGGTCCCAGCGGCTCGGGCAAGTCCACCTGCGCGGCGCTCGCCCTGCGCTTCTTCGACCCGCAGGAGGGCCAGGTCCTTTTGGGCGGCATCGACGTGCGCGACATGGCGAGCCAAGACCTCGCGGCGTGCACGTCCCTCGTGTCGCAGGACACCTTCCTCTTTCACGACACGGTCGAGGCAAACATCCTCATGGGAACTAAGGCAACGCACGAGCAGGTGGTCGGCGCCGCGAAGGCTGCCCGCATCCACGAGGTCATCGAGGCCCTTCCGCAGGGCTACGAGACGGTTCTGGGTGAGGGAGGCGCGTCTCTCTCGGGAGGCGAGCGCCAGCGCATTGCCGTGGCGCGCGTGCTTTTGCGCGACGCGCCTGTCGTCATCCTCGACGAGGCGACGGCCTACGCCGATCCCGACAACGAGGCGCAGATACAGGAGGGGCTGAGCAAGCTGGCGGCAGGCAAGACCGTGCTGGTCATTGCGCACCGCCTGAAGACCGTGGAGGGCGCCGACAGGATCGTGGTGCTCGACCAAGGGCACGTGGTGGGAGAAGGAACCCACGCTGAGCTGCTCGAGGCCTGCGCGACCTATCGCGCCATGGTCGACGCCGACCGCGCGCGGAGCCGTTGGGCCCTGAGCAACATGCCCGAGACGGCTGGGCTGAACGCAGAGAGCGGGGAGGAATAGGTCATGGACTTCAATCTGAGACAGTCGATCGAGGACCTCACGTTTGGCACGCCGGAGCGCTTGGTTGGCCTGGTCGCATGGCGTGTGCTTGACTCGATCATCTCCACGGTGCCCTCGGGCATCTGCTTGGTTGCCACGTGGATGCTCGTGCAGCCGGTCATCCATCCCGGGACGCCCCTCGACATCAAGGGGCTCTGGTGCTGCGTCGGGGTGCTCGTGGTGCAGGCCGTGATCTCGTATCTCTCGTCGCATCGGCTGTACGTGCTGTCGTGCGCCGGTATGAGCGACATCGCGCTGGACGCGCGTCTGGCCTTGGGCGAGAAGCTGCGTCGCCTTCCCATGGGCTTCTACGACCGTGCCGGCGCGGGCGACGTGGTGAGCGTGCTGCAGCGAGACTTCGAGACGGTGACCAACTACGGCTGGGACGTGCTCTCGCAGGTGGCGACCATCATCGCGCGCCTGGCGCTTGCCTTGGTCGTGCTGCTCTTCTTTGACTGGCGCCTTGCGCTCGCGACCTTCGCGGTGATCCCCGTTGCAGTGCCCTTCCTCATGCGGGGGTTCCACACCATGGGTGAGAGCGGCGAGGCGCTCACCATGGCCTCGCAGGAGGCGACGAACCGTTCCATCGAGTATGCGGGCGGCATCACCACGCTCAGGGCCTTCGGCATGGCCGGTGCGAGCTTTGATGCCCTCAAGAGGAGTTTCGAGGGGCTGCGCGCGGCCTCGGTGGGACGCGAGGCGGCAAGCCGTCCAATAGCCGTCTTTGGCAAGGCCGTCATCGGGGCGGGCGCGGGCGTCGTCATGCTTACGGGCGCGGCGCTTGCGTCTGCCGGAGCGGTCGACCCCTTTGCTCTGCTGGTGTTCCTGCTGCTGACGCTCTCGGTGTACGAGCCCATCTTCACGCTGTTCTACTACCTGTCCGACTACGCCAACGCGCGGGCCGCGGGGAGTCGCATCCGTGCGCTCGCGCAGGAGGAGGAGCTGAGCGAGCCGGCTGTGGGCGAGGCCCAGGACCCCGCCTCCGCGGACGTGTCCTTCGAGCAGGTGTCCTTCTCGTATTCTGATGACGCGGACGCGCGCCTCGTGCTGGACGGGGTTGACGTGTGCATGCCTCAGGGCAAGGTCACCGCCCTGGTGGGGCCGAGCGGCTCGGGCAAGTCGACCGTCTGCCGCCTGGTAGCCCGCTTCTGGGACCCGACGGTGGGCGCGGTGCGCATCGGTGGGTGCGACGAGCGTGACATCGGGGCGGCGGACGTGCTCTCCCGCGTTTCCATCGTCTTCCAGGACGTGTTCCTCTTCCAAGGCACCATCGCGGACAACATCCGCATGGGCAGGCTCGACGCGACTGACGAAGAGGTCCGCGATGCCGCGCGCCGTGCCGCTGCCCTAGACTTCATCGAGGCGCTTCCGCAGGGCTTCGAGACCGTCGTGGGGGAGGGCGGCTCTACGCTCTCTGGCGGCGAGCGCCAGCGGGTCAGCATCGCGCGGGCTTTGCTCAAGGACGCGCCGATCGTGTTGCTCGACGAGGCCACCAGCTCGCTTGACGCCATCAACGAGGTGGCGGTGCAGCAGGCCATCGCCGAGCTGGTGCGGGGCAAGACCGTCATCGTGGTGGCGCATCGCCTGAACTCCATCCGCGAGGTGGACAACATCGTGGTCATTGACGGTGGCTGCGTGGTGGCGCAGGGCACGCACGAGGAATTGCTACAGAGCTGCGAGCTCTACGCACGTCTGTGGGAGGAGCAGGAGAGGGCCTCGGTTTGGCAGATCGTCTAGGTGCTGTGGGACTAGGGGGTCCGACCCTCTGGTCCCACAGCTGTCGGCTATCATGGCTGTGAGGCGGCATCTTGACGAATGGGGGAGTTCGTGCCGGCAATCTTCAGCGAGCGTGACAAGGGGGAGCTCTACGAGCGCATGATTGTCGAGGGGTGCCGGCTCGTGCAAGAGCGCGGCATTCGCAGGCTGCGTGTGGAGGACGTGACCCGCGCTGTAGGCATCGCCAAGGGAACGTTCTACAGCTTCTTCCCCTCCAAGGAGCGGTTCGTCTACGCCATGATGACCGAGGGCCGCCAGGACCTTATGGACCTCTTGGGGAAGCTGCACGACGAGCATGGGGCCCTGGGGAGAAGTGAGATGCGTACGTGGCTTCAGGCCATGTGGCGTTCAGAGCGCAACGTCTACCGCATCGTGACGCTCGAGGACTACGAGTGGCTCATGGCACACCTCGAGCCCGAGGCGAGTTTTGACCCTGCTAAGGACATGCAGGTCATGGAAGCCATCGCGGAGCTCTTGGACGGCGTGTGCGAAGGCTGCGACTGGCGCGTGTTCGCAAACCTGCAGAAGGCTCTGGCCCTTGCGCTGCTCGGAAGGACCAACCTGCACTCCGATGCCCTCGAGAGGACGGTCGACGCGATCATCGAGGCCATGCTCGACGAGGTGTTCGGGAGGGGCGAGACAGTCCACTGACGCGTCCCCGAGTGTGTCAACGCCTCCGTCCCCGTGACACATGACCCCATCTACTGAGGACTTGAGGCATCCTGCAACTCATCCCAAGGTACCCCAAGTCTGCGAGCATCTGAGTCTAGATGTTGCGATAGTCGACGAGTCGCAGATCAGGCTGTGCCTCGAGCCAGGCGCGCAAGCTCGGGTCGATGAGCGCGTCGACCTCCTTGGTGCGGTTGACCGTGAGGCTCGAGTTGCCCAGGATGAAGGCGTCCAGGCAGCCGGGGTGGAAGACGAGCACGTAGGTCTCCCCGTCGGCCATGTTCTCCACCGTGCGCCGGACTACCCTGGTTTCGGCCAGTCGGAGAGTCCCGCGCGCGACGCATTCGCCTACACCTTCAACCACCTGTCCGAGGTCGTGGAGTCCTTCCTGTACGCGATTGGCGTTGACCGCTTCTACCTGTACGTCTTCGACTACGGTGCGCCCATCGGCTTCCGCATAGCGTGCCGGCATCCGGAGTGCGTCCTGGGGATCGTGAGCCAGAACGGCAACGTGTACGAGGAGGGGCTTGGGCCCAAGTGGGAGGCTCGTGCGGAGTACTGGGCTCATCCCACGTTGGAGCTGCGCGAGCAGTACAAGAGCGCCTTCGCCCGAGAGACCGTCATCGGGCAGTACGTTTTCGGCTGCGAGGAGGGCAGCGTCTCTCCTGACGGCTATGAGCTCGACCTGCACTACGCAGCGACCATACCCGACTTCGCGGAGAAGCAGTCCGACCTCATCCTTGACTACCGATCCAACGTGGTGCTCTATCCCTCGTTTCAGGTGTACCTGCGCAAGCATCAGCCCAAGCTTCTTGCCGTCTGGGGTAGGAGGGACCCCTCCTTCGTCTGGTCGGGTGCGGAGGCGTTTGCCCGCGACGTGCCCGGCGCCCGCATCGTGCCAGTCGAGAGCGGCCACTTCGCGCTCGAGAACCGGTGCGACCAGATTGCGCGCGAGATACGGGCTTTCTTCTAGGAGGGTCGATCGCTATGGACTACGCCATCGTCGGCTGCGACTACGCAGCGCGCCACCCCGAGGTGGGGGCGCGCATCTGCGCGTACTATGAGACGCGTGATGACATCCACCTGCTGCCCTGCTGCCGCAGGGACCTCTCGGCGCTGCGGCCAGGCGACACGGTAACGGC
>JAGAVX010000078.1 GCA_017941705.1 Atopobiaceae bacterium | reverse complement strand
GGGACACGCCCCAAGACCACAGAAGTGCGGCGCAGGGGCGTGTCCCCCGGACAACACTCGGTGGGTAGCGATTCTCTTATCGGATCACCGGGGCGGCAAGACACCTAGAAAATCGGTGCGTTCCATGCGGAGGGAGCCACGCCTATCAGCAGCATCACCCAACACGCTATCGCGATGGCCGGAGCGATTGGAATAACGCGCATGGGCTCGGAGATGTCCTCTTCCATCGTCGACCTCATCTCGCGAACGCTGGGCATCGGCGCCTGATTCGCGTCCGAGGCGTTGCGGTGCGCGCCACCCTCCACCTCGACATCAAGCAGCTTGTAGGGACTGATTAACCATATGAAGGCCTCGAGCGCAAACGCGCTGGCCAAGGCGCAGAGCCCCTGCTGCCAGCCGAGGCAAAATCCGACGACTCCCACGAGCTTGACCGTGCCGGCACCCGTAATGTCGCGAGCGAGCATCGCATTGCTCAGAAAGACCGCGATGGCCAGGGGAATTCCGACGGCCACGGCGCCGACGAGCGAGGACACCACAAGCTGCGTGCCATCGGCCGACGTCAGCGATGCGTAGACGAGGTATGCGGAGCGAATGGCTATGGCAAGCAAAATGCAGCTGTTGGGTATGCGGTAGTTCCATAGCGTCGAGAGCGAGATGGCCAGCAGCAGGCAGCAAATCCCCAGAACCTCGAGCGCCTGTACCGTCATCCCATGGCGTAGTACGACGCTCGCAAATATGCCGCCACACAGGAGCTCGGTGCACAGGCGGTCGGCTCCGAGCTGGTCGCCGCAATGCGGGCAGACGCCCTTGTTTGATAGCCAACCGACCACAGGGAGCGCCTCGCGCAGCGTGAGGGGGTGACCACATTGGTGACAACTGGGAATGAGGCCCCGTTCGTCGTTGTCATGGCTGCTTCGCCACATCACGGTATGGATGATCGAACCGCCGAACAGCCCCAGGACGAAGGCAATCAGGCAGACGCCCACCGTCAGTGGTGCCGACTCGTAGAATTCGATGCCGAGTGCAACCAACACAGCTCCCTACCAACGACTATTGACCCGTCTACGATAGCGCATCGCAGCCCGCCTTGGCCATGCAACCCATCAGATGGCCATCGATGCCAACCAGCCTTCCACATGTGGTACGGCAACCAGAACCACGAGCACGGCAAGCGCGATCGACGGACCAAAGGCAAAGGTGCGACGCACAGGCCCATGGCGCAGCACGGGAAGCACCGCCCAGATAAGCGCGAGCAGACAGGCGGCCAGCAGCACCAGGGGAAGCCTTGTCGAACCCACGTAGCACCCCACGACCGTCAGGAGCTTGAGGTCTCCCCCGCCCAGGCTCCTGGTTCCCGTAAGCCAATCGGTCACAAGGGCCATCGCCAGCAAGGGCACGAAGGCGCACGCGCCTCCCACAAGAGAGCCCAGAACCAGGGAAGGCAAGGATTCGGCAGTGTTGACCGATGACAGGATCAGATAGAATCCCCTCGCCCCCAAGGCGGCAAGCAGGCACTCGTCGGGAATCACCCGCTCCGCCATGTCGGTGAGCGTGACAGTCAAAAGCACCAGGCACAGCATGCACAGCTCGGCGGCCTGGAGCGTAATGCCGTAGCGCCACCCCACGGCAGACCATGCGCAGGCAAGCAGCAGACGCGACGACAGACCCCATCCCATCGGACGCCCTCCCAACAGGCTTCTCGCCCACAACCTCGCCACACCACCCGCATACGACCCTGCAACGGCAAGAAACAGGAGGTGGAGAGAGACGTTGGGCAATGGCGGGCTCCTCACATACGGCATCGGGATAGATAGACAATGTACCCATCTCGCATGGGGCCTAAACAGGGCGGCGACCTTTCGCGAAACCCTAGTCCACGCTCTTGAGCGACTCGACCATGTCGACGCGGTCGAGCTTGTGCCGCATGGATATGATCACGAGCACGGTGAAGGCGAGGGTCAGCGCAAAGGCATACCCAAAGCTCGCGGGATGGATGGTGCGGCCGAACATGACGTAGTCCACCTCAGCCGTGGTAACGACAAAGCGCTCGAGGAAGATGCCGAACACCATGCCCAACGCATCGCCGATGACGGCCAGCAGGGCTATCTCCCTAAAGATGTATGTGTATACCTCGCCCCGCGTGAATCCCAGCACCTTGAGGCTGGCGATCTCACGCACGCGTTCTCCGATGTTGATGTTGGTGAGGTTATACAAAACGATGTAAGCCAGGGCGGCGGCGCTCACGATAAGCACGACCACGATCATGTCGACGACCGAGAGCATCTTGCGATACATGTTGATGGTCTCGTCAGAGTAGATGACCGTGGAGACGCCCTCGATGTCATGCAGTTCGTCGGTGATGGCGGTCCGCACCCGCTCGTCAGGAGTCGTCGACGCATAGATGGTCGAGAAGACCGGCTTAGCCCCGCTCACCGACTTCCAGGCGTTCCTGCCAACGTAGACCAGGTTTCCCACGTAGTTCTCCGCCACGCCCGTCACCGTGAGCGCATGGCCATCGCCAACGGCATTGCCCACGTCGTCCTGGTCATAGACGTAGATGTCGTCGCCCACGTCGAGGCCGTACTTGAGCGACAGCTTCTCGGTAACCAACACCGCATCGTCGTCGAAGGTCAGCCCCTCGCCCGATAGCCGGTTGCGGAAGGTCACAGCCTCCGCCATCTTCTCGGCCGAACGCGGGATCACGACGTTCACGCGAATCTTCTCATCACTTGTAGGAGCTCCTGCCTGCATGTTCTCGTTCTGGACACGTACGATGCCATCCACCTCGCCCGTAGACTCGAGGTAGTCGCTCACGCGCCGAACATCCAGCTCGATGGCGTTGTCGTCGAGCCCCACGGTCGTGTCGTAGTGAATGATGGGCCCATACTGGCGATCGATGATGTCCCAAATGGCATCATGCAGGCCAAAGCCCACAAGCAGCAGCGCCGTGCACCCCGATATGCCGATGACCGTCATCAAGAAGCGACGCTTGTAGCGGAACAGGTTGCGACAGGTTACCTTCCAGGTGAACGACAGCCTGCGCCAAATGGGGGTGATGCGCTCGAGCAGGATGCGCTTTCCCGCCTTGGGAGCACGCGGAAGCATGAGCGCCGCAGGCACCTCGCGCAAGCTGGAGACCACGGCACCCCAGGTGGCAAGCAGGGTGACGCCCACTCCCAGGCCACCAGACGCAAGGGCGATACCGAGGTCTATGGGCAACGGGAAGGGATGGATCGGAACGGTGTAGATGATCGAGTATGCACTCATAACGATAAAGGGAAGCACCTGCGAGAGCGCCACGATGCCGACCGTCGCCCCGACCGCGCCTGCGATACCTGCGTATGCGAGGTACTTTGCGGCAATCGCGCCAGTAGAGTATCCAAGCGCCTTGTAGGTGCCAATGAGCACACGGTCGTCCTCCACCATGCGGGTCATCGTCGTGAGCGAGACCAGGGCCGCGACGAGGAAGAAGATGAAGGGGAATACGTCGGCAATCGAGTCGATGCGACCGGCATCCGCATGGTAGGTCGCCGCGCCTTCGCTCTGGGTGCGGTCAAGCGCGTAGATGTCCGGCTTCTCGATGTCGTCAATCTCGCGCTGGGCGTCACGCAGCTGCTCCAGCGCATCGGAGAACTTGTCGTCGAACTCCTTTTTGCCATCGCGGTACTCGGCAAGACCGTCCTGGTACTGCACGCGCGCATCAGCCAGCTTGGTGCGGGCCTCCTCGAGCTGTGCCGCGGCGGCATCGAGCTCATCGCGCGCCTGCGCAAGCTGCGCCTCTGCGTTCTCGCGCTGGCTGGCGAGCTCAGAGCGTCCCTCGTCAAGCTCTGCCTGCCCCGCCGCGAGCTGTGCCTCGGCATCACGCAGCTGCGACACGCTGGCGAGCCCTGTAGACACCTGCTGCTGGCCGGCCTCTATCTGCGCGAGGCCGTCGGTTGCCGCCGCTAGGGCCGCCTGAGCCTGTTCTTCGGTCATACCCGCTGCGGCGATGCCCGCATCGATCGCGGCGATGCCCGCCTGGAGCTGTTCGAGCTGTGGACGCAAGGCTTCGGCCTGCTCGTCCATGCCTGCCTCCTCGAGCTGCGCCAGCTGCAGCGCAAGCGCCTCCGCCTGCGCTGCGAGCTCGGAACGCCGCGCGAAGGTGGCGATTAGCTCACCCAGCTGCGTTACCTGGCCTTCCAAGCTTGCCCTTTGCTCCGCCAGCTGCGCAGCCTGCGCCTCGAGTGCCTGCTGTGCCCCATCGAGGCTGTCCACGCCCATCTGTGAGAGCAGCTCGCCCCGGCCGGCTTCGAACTCTCCGCGTCTGGCGTCAAGCTCCGCCTGCCCGCTGTCGATCTGCGCCTGCGCGTCATCGAGCTGTTGCATGCCGTTCGCACGTTGGCTCTCGTACTCCGTAAGGCCACTCTGGTACTGGGCCTCGCCATCGGCCAGCTCTCGCTCGCCATCCTCTATCTGCCTCTTTGCATCGTCGAGCTCGGTCTTGGCATCGTTGAGCTTGCGCTTGGCCTTCTTCCGCTCGCTGCGGTACTCGTCCCATTTCTCATCCAGCTTCTCCTGCGCCGAAGCCTTGAGATCGGCTTGGCGGGCTGACGACAGCTCGTTGCCCAGGTCCTCGATGCGCCGCTTGGTGGCATCGACCACCTCTTCATAGCGTTCAGACTCGCTGGTCTCGTCGACGGCGCCGGAAACGGTCAGGTATATCTCGGTATAGGGGGCGTCATCGGCAATCGAGGCGGGCGAGACGAAGACGTACTGGTCGATCATGCCCGAGCCAAGCGTCGTCGATCCAAAGCTGCCCGTATAGGGATAGTTCGACGAACTGGCGGTGCCCACGATCCTCAGCTTCCTGACCTTGAGCATGTCATCCAGGTCGGCGGTGCCGTAGAGCAGCTCGATCGTGTCGCCGATGCCATAGTCGGCGCGAGGAACATCGGCGCTGACCACGCACTCCCCACGCTTGTTGGGCCAGCGCCCCTCGACGAGACGCGGGCGGTTTAGGTAGCCCGCTGTGCCAGAGGCCACCGCATACAGCTCTTCCGGCTCGCTCTCGCGTGCCGCCTTCATCCTGAGTGACGAGATGCGCACCGCAACCTGCTCGGTTCCCAGGCGTGCCATTGCGTCGCAGGTGATGGAAGGCATGGTCTCGTTGACGCCCTCTATGGAGGATACGCGCTCGACGTCATCTCTGCCAAAGCCCAGCGTCGAGATGATCCGGAGGTCCCAGAGGTTTGTCCCATCGTAAAGGGCGTCAGCATCCGAGCGCATGTCGGGCCCGCACATCTGCAGTCCCGCATAGAAGCCGCATCCAAGCGCGACGATGCCCATGATTGCGAGGAACCTGCCCAGCGAGCCCCTCACGCTGCGCGCGATGTCCTTGAGAAAGGCGCTCTGCATGGCAGGCTACCATTCCACGGTCATGGCGTCGGCGGGATGGTCATTGGTCGTCACGCTGCGGGCCTTGCCCTCGCGCACCTCGATAACGCGGTCGGCTATCTGCGTGAAAGCGGAGTTATGCGTGACGATGGCGACGGTGCGCCCGGTCGTCCTGCAGGTGTCCTGCAAGAGCTTGAGAATCTGCTTGCCCGTCACGTAGTCGAGTGCGCCCGTCGGCTCATCGCAGAGTAGCAGCTTGGGGTTCTTGGCGAGCGCACGGGCAATGGCCACGCGTTGCTGCTCGCCGCCCGAAAGCTGCGAGGGAAAGTTGTTCATGCGCTCGGAAAGCCCAACCATCGACATGACGTCTTCCGCCGGCAGCGGATTCATGCAGATCTGGCTCGCCAGCTCGACGTTCTCGACTGCCGTCAGGTTCTGCACAAGGTTGTAGAACTGAAAGACAAAGCCGATGTCGTGGCGACGGTACTGGGTGAGCTCGCGCTCCCCCATCGAGCTGACCTCCTTGCCGTCGAGCACGATCGTACCCGAGGTAGGTGCGTCCATGCCGCCGAGCATGTTGAGGACCGTGGTCTTACCCGCTCCCGAGGGGCCCACGATGACCACGAACTCGCCGCGCTCGATGGTGAAGTCCATGCCGTACACGGCGCGGACCTCGACGTCACCCATCCGGTAGACCTTGCACACGTCCTTGAACTCGACGAACGCCATCGGCATCCTCCCTCCAACACTCTTATTGTCGCAGAATCCGGTGGTAAGCGCTCTGGAGACTGCGCACTTGAGCAATGACCTTCCCGCGCAGTGTTGTCCAGGGGACACGCCCCAAGACCACATTTCTGTGGTCTTGGGGCGTGCCCCCTGGACAACACTCGGGCGGATTGAGAGGAACTTCCTACTCCCAGGGCTCGTCTTCGGGAAGCGGCGACTTTTGCTGCTGCACGGCAAGAACCTTGAGCTCGCGTCGGCGCAGCTCCTCGCGAAACCCCTTGAGCGGATCGAACGGGGAGAATATCTTGGCTCGCTCATCCATGGGCATGCGCGGGTGACCGTAGTGCATCGGGTCCCACTCCACCGCACGGTCCCGTCTCTCATTCGCCACTGCGATGCCCCCCTATCTGCTGGTTCCGCTCGCGTGCCGTCGCGTCGGGCAGAAGGTCCATGGCCCGCAGCATCGCGTTCTTCCCGAACTTCTGCCGCACGGCATTGACGGCCTGCAGGCGACGATGCTCGCGCTCGAGCTTGGCCGGGTCCGCAAACAGATCCATCTGTATGCCCTCGTGGTCGTCGCGCACCACATCGCCGAGCGCGAGCGACAGCCGATGGATGGGGCGCTTTGGATCAGCCACCTCGTAAAAGAGCTGCTCGACCTCGTGGCGGATTATCTCGCTCGAAGACGTATGCGTCGTGAAGCTGCGGGTGCCCGAAGCGGTCACCGCTCCCCACCGCAGGGCGTATCCCCCACCGCGCGAGCCCGCCGCGGCACGCTCCTCCTGGGTCGCGCGATAGCCAACGCTCAGGCTGATCGCACGGGCCACCTGTCCCGACTCGACCAGCTCGAGCGCCAACTGGTCAGCCATCTCCTTGGCGATGAGCAATCCGCCTTCAAAGTCGTAGTCGCACCCCAGCACCTGTCCCGCCGAGAGCGAGTGGCTCTTGCCGCGATACCCCTTGATGTCGGCAATGGTGACTGGCTCGAACCCCCAAGCGTGATCGATGAGGATCTCAGCGTCGATGCCAAAGGCCTGGTAGATGGGTTCCGTCGGGCTCATGGCGAGCTGTCCCATGTTGTGTATGCCCATCTCGGCAAGGCGGCGCGCCGTTCCCTCGCCCACGCGCCAGAAGTCCGTTATCGGCTGGTGGTTCCACAGCTCCGCGCGATACCTATGCTCGTCGAGCTCGCCAAAGAAGCCCGGGCTGTGCTTTGCCGTGATATCGAGGGCGACCTTGGCCAGGTAGAGATTGGGCCCCAGCCCGCAGGTGGCCGGTATCCCTGTCGAGGCAACCACGTCGGCGCGGATTCGCTCGCCCAGCTCACGCGCCGTGCAGCCATAGAGCGCGAGGTAGTCAGTCACGTCGAGGAAGGCCTCGTCTATCGAGTAGACGTGAATGTCCTCCGGCGCTATGTGGCGCAGGTAGACCTCGTAGATGTCGGCTGAGCGCTGGATGTAGAGCGCCATGCGCGGCGGCGCCATGAGGTAGTCGATGCCCTTGGGAATCTCGAACACGCGGCACCGGTTGCGCACCCCCAGCGCCTTAAGCGCTGGGGACACGGCAAGGCAGATGGTCTTCTCGGTACGCGTGGGATCGGCGACCACGAGCCTGGTGGTCATGGGATCAAGCTGGCGCTCGACGCACTCCACACTGGCATAGAACGACTTGAGGTCTATGCAGAGGTACTGGCGGTCGCAGGACATGCGAGGATCTTGCTATGCGGTGTAGACGATCTTTGCCGCCAGCTCGTCAGCCACGTCCTGTCCAAGGTAGTGAGCGACGATCGCCAGGCCAAACGGAATCGCCGTCCCCATGCCCTTGCTGGTGATGATGTTGCCGTCTACCACGACCTGGTCCTGAAGGACCTGCGCCCCGTTCTCGGCAAGCACGTTCTGCAAGTCGGGGAAGCAGGTGGCACGACGGCCGTCAAGCAGTCCGAGCTTGGCGAGTATGGTCGGCGCGGCGCAGATGGCGGCAACCTGCTTGCCGTCGGCCACGAACTGGCACACCTGGTCGGTCAGCGTGTCGCACTCGCCGAGGTTCGTGGTGCCGGGCATGCCGCCGGGAAGCACAAGCATGTCGTAATCGTCAAAGTGGAAGCGCGTGTCATCGATCTCGCGGTCGCAGACGATGCTCACCTCATGCGAGGATGCCACCACGTTCGTGTTGCTGATCGACACCGTCTCGCAGGGAATGCCCGCACGAAAGAGCAGGTCGACCACCGTTAGGGCCTCGATCTCCTCCATCCCGTCAGCAAGAAAGACGGCTACACGCTTGTCAGTGGTGGCATTGAACATGATGACCTCCAAAGTCCATGTTGATGAAGCCATAAGCATACCGCTTGCGGCGCCTGCCCGCCAACCGTTTCCGGCCGGGGCACCTCGGCGAGAGGCCGGTCTTGCTGGCTTTGCCGACCGACCCTACTCGCTGCGGAGCGCCTCCACCGGATCGCGGCGGGCGGCGGCCGAGGACGGTATGAGTCCCGCAATGAGCGTGAGCCCAACGCTCACCCCAACAAGAGCAAGCGCGCTGGTGGTGGGCAGCTGCATGATGTTGGGCACGTCCTTGAGCCGGTACACGATCTCGTTCACCGGCACCGACACGGCGTAGACGACGCTCACCGCAAGCACGCCGGCAAAGAATCCCTCGATGACCGTCTCGGCGTTGAAGATGTTGGCCACGTTGAGCTTCGAGGCACCCATGGCGCGCAGGATGCCGATTTCCTTCTTGCGCTCCAAAACCGAGATGTAGGTGATGATCGAGATCATGATCGAGCTCACGACGAGCGATATCGAGACGAACGCGATCAGCACGAGCGAGATCGTGTTGACTATGTCGGTCACGGAGCTCATCAACACACCCGCGATGTCCGAATACTCGATGGTCGCGTCGTCCTTGCCGTCCTTCGTCTTGCGGTCGTTGTAGCCATCGATGATGTCGAGCACGGCCTCCTTGGCCTCGAAGTCCACGGGGAACACCGAAACCGACTCGGGGCTCTCGCGCTCAGCGAACCCCAACTTGCTCATGTTGCCCTCGTAGGACAGGTCGTCGGCATTCATGTAGTTGGACAGCAGCGACGTCAGGTCCTCCTGCGTCATGTTGAACTTGATGGCCCTTGAGAAGGCGTCGGCGTCGACCTTGAAGCCATCCTGCATGGCAGAGCTCAGCTGCTCCATCTGCCCAGACAGCTGGCTCGAGATGGCCTCCCCTATCTGGCTTCCGATCTGACCCGACATCGCCGCCATCTGGGCGGCCATTTGCTGGGCGAGCTGTGTCGCCATGACCTGCGCCGCCTGCTGCATGAGTGACCCAAGGGCCTCGGAGAGGTACGGGCCCAGCTTGTTGGTCAGGTAGTCGCTCATCACGTCGTTGACGATCTGCTCGGCAGCGTTCGTGTCGCCGGCAAACGCCTCGTTCTCGCTCAGCTTGGACAAGATCTTCTGGGCGTTCTCGGTCTGGAGGTATTCCTGCAGCAGGGCGCCGAAGTCGGTGTCCTGCGAGGCAAACTTCCCGTTGAGCATCATCCAGCTCATGAAGTCGGTCGCAAGCTCGTTGCCGACCTGGTTCAGGACCTCCATCTGCTCGGGTGGGACCTCGACGTCCTCAAAGCTGAATTGCGGGGCACCCGCCATGATCTGAGCCATCGACTCCTCGCCAAAGATGCTCGCCATCTGGCTCGAGTCAATCTGCATGTTGCTGAAGTCGACGTCGCCCATCGACGAGCCCAGGTCGAGGTCCATGCCCGAGAAGTCCATGCCTTCGCCCATGCCGTCGAGAGCGCTTGTGTCAAAGGTGAACGCCTCCTTGAGCGCCTCCTCGTCGACGGAGAAGACCGATTCCATGTCAAAGTTGCGGCTCTCCTCGTCCTGCAGCTCCTCGAAGGTCTTGCCGGTAAACACGTCGGTTCCTTCGTCATTGCGCTGTTGCTGGACGATCTTTGAGTCGGCCGCCTCGTCCATCAGGCGGAAGGTCAGCTCCTGCGTGTAGCCGATTCCCTCGGATACGCCCGACGAGCTGGCGTTCTCGGCGCGCTGGACCACACCAACCACATGCAGGTCGATGGCGTCCCTTATCAGGCGACGCATGTAGTCCTTGTCACCCGTCATGTCGGTCCAGGTGTTTTGCTCTTCGTTGCGCTGGTAGAGGTCGCAGGCGGGCACCACCGCAAAGTGCATGCCCATGGCGTCGTCGAGCGTGAAGGTCTCATGCACGTCAGGCACCTCGACCGTCTCGCCGTTGAGCGCCTTGGTGGTCATGTCATCCATCACCTTGGTGTCGTAGAAGCCCAGGCTGTAGAGGGTGTAGTCGGTGATGTGCCCGTCACGCCCCAGCACGAAGACACACTCGTCGTAGGCCTTTGGCCAACGTCCCTCGACCAGCTCGAGCGACTGGTCGAGCAGCTTCTGGTCACTCAGCAGCTCGGTGAACGAAGACATCGACGAGCCGCCCAGAAACGCCGAGCCCGAGAGCCCATTGGTGAGGGTCTGGCCCATGCGGGAGGGGTTGAGGCGCACGACGCCCTTCGATGTGTCCTTCTTATATATCTGGGGAGAGAGGCCGTAGGAGTACTGGATGCTGCTCACGTACGGCTCGATGCCGGAGTCACCACCATCGAGAAACTTCTTGAACGAGCGAAGGTCGTTGTTCTTCACCTGCGCGAACATGTCGGCCATGACGGTGCTCTGCGGGATGACGCGCTCGCCTTCGTCCTCCTTGGCCTTGTCTTCCTTCTCGACCATGTCGGCCATCATCAGACTCGAGAGGCTGAAGCTGCTCTTGGTGATCGTCAGGGGGTACGACGAGAGCGCCTCCTCCTCGGTCTTGGCGATGTAGTCGTTCACGCCGTTGGAAAGGGCGAGGATGGCGGCTATGCCGATGATGCCGATCGACCCCGCAAAGGCCGTCATGAAAGTGCGGCCCTTCTTGGTCATGAGGTTGTTGAAGGACAGCGCGAGTGCGGTCAGGAAGCCCATCGACGAGTGCCGCGTGGCATCGGAGCGATCCTGTGCCAGCTCGCTGACCTCGTCCTGCTCGCCGATCGGATTGGTGTCATCCACGATACGGCCGTCGCGCAGGCGGATGATGCGCGTCGCATACTCCTCCGCCAGCTCGGGGTTGTGGGTGACCATGACGACGAGCCTGTCCCGCGCGATCTCCTTGAGCAGCTCCATGACCTGTATGCCCGTCTCGGTGTCGAGCGCGCCGGTGGGCTCGTCGGCCAGGACGATGTCGGGGTCATTCACGAGGGCGCGCGCGATGGCCACGCGTTGCATCTGGCCACCCGAAAGCTGGTTGGGCCGCTTGTCAGCATGCTCTGCCAGCCCCACGCGGTCCAGCGCCGCGAGCGCCCGCTCGCGCTTGCTCGATGCGTCACCGCCCGCGAGCGTCAGTGCGAGCTCGACGTTGGAAAGGACGGTCTGGTGCGGGATGAGGTTGTAGCTCTGAAAGATGAAGCCGATGCGATGGTTGCGATAGGCGTCCCAGTCCTTGTCGGTGTAGGCCTTGGTAGAGACGCCATTGATGACGATGTCGCCCGAGTCTGCGTGGTCGAGGCCACCCAGTATGTTGAGCAGCGTCGTCTTGCCCGAGCCCGACGGGCCAAGAATCGCAGCGAACTCGTTGTCCCTGAACGAAAGCGAGACGTCATCGAGCGCGACCTGCGTGAAACCGGCCGTGGTATAGGCCTTGCGGATGTCGATCAACTGAAGCATGGCAACCCCACTACAACAAGCCCGAAATAATAAAGTTAGCCTACCCCTACGAACAGGCGTTCAATACGTCGAAATGCAAACTGTGCGAAAGCGCAGATTGTTTTCAGAGAATGTGTCCAGTCGGGCAAAACACGGTATCATAGTAAGTCTGAATGCACCTACCTCAGGCGAGAGATTATATATGGCAGAACGCAGCGAAAACAGATCAGAGGGACGCCAAAGACGCAGGCGCCCAGCAGATCAGCAGAGAAGATCGGCGCGCAACCCCCAACGCGGCAGGAGGCCCGTTGCGAAGAGCGGCTCCAAGAGGCCCGGCCCCAAGAAGCAGGGAGGGCCTGGTCGCGGTCGCGTCTCGTCGGTCGATGGGTTCCGCGCCCTCGCCATCATGGCGGTCTTCTGCTATCACCTTGACGTCGCATGGCTCCCGAGCGGACATCTCGGCGTCGTCATGTTCCTCGTGCTCACCGGGTACCTGATCACGTCCTCGCTGCTGCGCAAGCTCCGTGACGGTGCCCAGGCCGTCCCACAGTTCTGGCTCAAGCGCCTTGGCCGCATCTGGCCTCCCGCCGCGGTCATGATTGCATTTACCATCCTCGCCTGCATCGCCTTCAACCATGTGCTGCTCACCAAGGCACGGCCCGACGTGCTGCCCGGCCTGGCCCTCTGCGAGAACGTCAGCTACATCCTGCGCAACGTCTCGTACTTCGAGCAGATTGGCGGGCCATCCCCGCTGACGCACCTTTGGTACCTGGGTGTCGACGCGCAGTTCTCGCTTGTCTGGCCCATCCTGATGGTCGCCTTTGCCGCCGTCATGCCATCGCGCGCGACGACGAGGCGCGTCACCCTGGCACTTGCGGTCGCATCCGCCGTGGCCATGGGCCTGCTCTACAATCCCGAAGCGGGTGTCACGAGGGTCTACTACGGCACCGACACCCGCGCCTTTGCCCCGCTAATCGGCGCGTGGCTCGCCTACATCATGCCCATTGGACGGCGCCCGGCCCGTGACGTGCGCGACCTCATCGAGTCGAACCGGCTTGCCATCGAGATTGCCGGCATGGTTTCGCTCGTCGCAATCGTAATCGCCATGGTGCTCGTGCCCGACACCTCGATACTTTTGTATCGAGGCGGCATGTTTGTCGTCGCCATCCTGACGGCCATCGTGATCTCGACGCTCGTGCTGCCCGGTGGCCTGCTCTCGTCCGTGCTCTCGCTGCCACCCCTCGCCTGGCTCGGGTCACGCTCGTTTGGCATCTACCTTTGGCACTTCCCCCTCATCCAGCTATTTGGAGCCGCAGCCAACACCGCCGCCTGGTGGACGATTCCTGTAGTGACGCTTCTCTCGCTCCTTTTGGGCGAGCTGTCCTACAGACTGGTCGAGCGGCCCATGGCAAGCGGAACGCTGCTCTCCGGCATTGCCGACAGGATCTCCCAAGGACCGGCAGGGCTCAAGTCGCCCCTGATGGTCGGCCTTGGCGCCCTGCTCCTGGTTGCCATCGGCGATGGTGTGGGCCTTGCGATGATTCCCGACGAGACGCTCGTGCCCGAGGACGCCATCGTGAGCACAGGCGAGGCGGCCGACAAGGCCATGGACCTCACCAAGAAGAAGCAGGAAGAAGAGACCGAGACCGAGGAGACCGAGCCCGCCGAGGACGTTCCGGCAGCGGAGGCGGTGCTTCATGCGCCTGCCGAGGAGAAGGAGGCCGGCATCTACGATCCGGTTCTCATCGGAGACTCCGTGCCCGGCGATGCCGAGGCATTCTGGAAGGCAGCCTGTCCCGATGGCCTGCTCGACAGCTACGTGGGCCGTCGTCCCGACCAGGCGATGAACGTGCTTGACGAGTACCTCGCACAGGGCGTCGTCGGCAAGATCGTCATCATCCAAGCCTTCTCCAACACCCCCGTCTCGATCGAGGAGCTCGACCACATGGTCGAGGCCTGCGGCAAGGATCGTATCGTCTACCTGGTCAATGTCCGCATTCCCGAGTCCGAGCAGGGCATCATCAACCGCCGCATCTCCGAATGCGTGGCAAAGTACGACAATGTCCACCTCATCAACTGGAATGCCCTCAGCGAAGGCCATGGCAACGACTGGCTCTACCCCGACGGCGAGCACCTCACCCCCACAGGGCAGCCGATCTACATCAGCAACATCGTCGATGCCATCAGCGAGGACTTTGCTGACATCGGCGGCACCATCACCAGACGCAACGGAAGCGAGACGACCGAGGGCACGGGTCTGTCGGTGGTCGTCGACAACACCAGCCAGGCGTCGAGCAGTGACGCAACGGGCGCCGTCGCGCAGGCAGACGAGAACGCATCGTCTGACTCCAAGTCCAGCTCGCAGTCAGGCTCAAAGGATGAGACGGAGGAGGGCGACAGCGACCTCAAGCTCGTCCAAGCGTCCGCTCCCCTGCGAATCCTCATGCTTGGCAACAGCTTCACGTACTACAACAACATGCCTGCCATGCTGGCCAAAATGACCGGTGCCGAGGTCGTGACCCATACCAAGGGCGGAGCGCACCTGTCCGAGCAGCTTGACCCCAACACGAAGATCGGCGCCAGCACGCTGCAGGCACTCGACGAAGGCGACTGGGACTATGTCGTGCTTCAGGAGCAGAGCGCCCAGCCCATCAAGTCGGACGAGCCCGAGTACCTGCAGAGCGTCACCGAGCTCTCCGATCGTGTGAAGGCGATCGGTGCCACGCCCATCATCTACGCCACCTGGCCGTACTTTGACGGAGCCGAACGCCTGACCAAGCTCGGTATCTCGCGCGAGGAGATGGGCGAGCGTCTCGAGAGCTCGTTCGAGCAGGCAGCATCCTCCACGGGCGCACTCATGGCAAATGTCGAAGGCGCCTTCGACTCTGCAGCCAACCTCGACATGCTCTACGCCGAAGACGGCGTGCATCCAAGCGCGATTGGCAGCAGGCTTGCCGCCGAGACGATAGCCCACACTATCGAGGCGGACCTCCAGCGCAAGGCAACCTCCGACGGGCAGTAAGCCAGGCTCTGGCTCACTCGAGCATCTCGGGCGGACGGCAGTGCTGTCCGCCCGTTTTTTCTGGTCGTGTCATCTCGACAGTTGCACACAAGCGGCACAATCATGAATGACCGCTTGTGCTACCGTTTTAGCATTCTGAGAACCGACCGATTGTTGGAGTGCAAGCTTATGCAACCAAGACGACTAAGGCTGGGTGCCCTCCCCCTTCTGGCGGCAGGCCTCCTGGCGCTCGGACTGTCCGGAACACCCTGTGTGGCACATGCGAGTGAGACTGCCGAACCGCAAGAGGCTATGCTGGTCGCACCAACCACGGAAGGCGTGGAATCAGATGCCGCGGCAGTCGACCCTGATCCGACCTTGCCGGCAGACGTGAGCGACGAGCAGCCAGAGACCACCCCCGACGACACTGTCGAGGTCGCTGAGCCTACAAGTGACGATGACCCCTCGTCCGACGGGGAGACGGTCGTCTCCCCCGACGCGACCGTTGACCCGAATGCTGCCGTTGATGGCACGGAGGCAGAGGCGCCCGAGGAGGACGCCTCCTCCGACGAAGAGGATGGGCAGAATCCCATCGAGCCTCCTGCGGACGACCTCCTTCCCGCCACGACGGAGGCGGCAGAGACGGCTGCCAACAAGCCCGACGAGACCATAGCATCCGACGCCATCGAGGCGCTGTCGACAGACGCCACCAACAGCTGGGTCAGGGAGAATGGCTCCTATTACTATTATGAGAGCGGCACCAAGAGGACTGGCTGGCTCGTAAAGGACGTCACTCCACAAGGCGTTCGTGGAGGCCTGCAGCGTTACTGGCTTGACAGCACTGGCAAGCTCGCCATGTCCCGCCTCATTCCCGCCAGCGAGTCGGGATGGTGGGCGTATGCCCAGCCCCTCGGCATCATCGTGCGCGGAAAGTGGACCGACTCATCCACGGGCTATGTCTACCTTGCCGACAACGACGGCAAGCTCGAGAACCCGGGCTGGCTGGTAAGCAGATCCTACGACAACGAGCTTCAGCGCTACTACATCGACGAAGATCGGCATGCGTGCGTCCCGGGGTACTCAAAGGATGGCTGGAGCCATTACACGACCGACAAGGGCTACGTGCTTCGTGGGGCCGCGACCACCAATGGTGTGAAGCGCATGGCCAACAACGACGGAAAGCTGACCGAAGGCTGGATCGTGACGGACAAGTTCGGACAGGGCCTGCAGCGCTATTGGCAGGAAGACGGGGCCATCGCGACGAGCAGGCTGATCAAGACCGGCTCGTCGAGCTGGACGTACGCACGCCCCGAGGGATACGTGGTCCGTGGCCGTTACGTCAACCCCACGAATGGCAACATCTATCTGGCCGACAATGACGGCAAGCTCGCAGGCACAGGCTGGATTGTCACCAATGCCTTTGACGGTGAGCTCCAGCGCTACTACATCAATCCCACCTCTCATGCCGCGCAGGCGGGATTCTTCCAGGCGCCCATATTCAACCTGAGCGCGTCCACCTGGTTCTACGGGGTCCCCAACCTTGGCTACGTGTCGCGCGGCAAGCTGACGATGACTCCGGGAATCCTGATCTCTGACAACGAGGGCATCCTCGCCGAGAATGGACGCTCTGCCGGTTGGATGATCACCACCAAGTACGACCGGGGCGTCATCAACCGGTACTACCTCGGCTCCTCGTCGGGCCACCTCTATGCGAAGACCGGGTTCTTCACCGTCGCAAACAAGAGCTACTACGGCATCCCCAGGGAGGGTTACGTCCATCGCGGCAGGCTCAAGACCGCAAACGGCCTGCTTATTGCCGATAACGACGGCCAGCTGGCGGAGAGCGAGTTCAACGAGGGCTGGGTAGTCACACAGAAGTACGACGGTCACCTTGAGCGTTATTACTTCAAGGAGGCCGGCGGTCACCTCTACGCCAGCACAGGCTTCTTCGTAATACTGGGCAAGAGCTTCTATGGCTTCCCTGACCAGGGCTATGTACACCGCGGCAAGCTCAGGACCGCAAACGGCATCCTTCTCGCCACGAACGAGGGCGTGCTCGCCGAGACCTCCAACGCGGCAGGATGGATGGTCACGCAGGCATACGATAGCGAGCTTCAGCGCTACTACCTGCAGCGTGTCAACGGACATCTCTATGCCAAGACCGGCTTCTTCCGCGTTGGCAACAGGAGCTACCAGGGACTCGATGACCAAGGCTACGTCGCACGCAACACGACGCTCGTCTACCGAGGCACAAGATGCACCACCAACAACGAAGGCGCGATGCGCTATGCCAACGGCAGCTACGTCCTGGTGTCAACCAAGACGGCTGAGGCCGCCCTCCGCATTCTCATGATTGGCAACAGCTTTACCTACTACAACAACAACCTGCTCGCCGCGACCCTGGGAGGTCTCCTGAATGCCGAGGTTTCGGTACGTGCCCGTAGCGGGTCCACGCTCGCGGAGCACCTCAATCGTTCCACCGAAATCGGGGCGCAGACCATGGCCGCACTCAATTCGTACTCCTGGGACTACGTCATCGTGCAGGAGCGCAGCACCGATCCGCTGGACACCCCCAACACCTATTACTCCAACCTCGCTCGCATCGTAAAGCTCGCCCAAGACCACGGCGCCACCCCCATCATCTATGGCACCTGGGCATTCTCGGGGTCGGGTCAGGAGAATAGCCGGGCCGGTGCAGGGGCGATCTGGCGCGGCATCAGCACGACGACCATGCACAATCGGCTGCAATCGGCATTCCAGACCGCCTCGAGTCGCAATGACATCTCGGTCGCCAACGTCGGCAACGCCTTTGCCAACCGTTCCTTTGCCCGTAGTCTCTATAGCTCGGACAACAAGCATCCGAGCGAGGCGGGCAGCAGGCTTGCCGCACAGGTCATCAGCGACACGATCAAGCGGCTACAACGCACGGCCTAGCCTGACCCCCTCCACACACGAACCGACCGACAGGGCTGTGGGCTCCCCAATGACCAACTTGCGGGAGCCCACAGCCCTTTCATCCATATTTAGCATCCGGGCAGCTTCACAAGGGTTTACCATGGATTGCAGTGTGCAACTGACGAAGGAGCTACCATGTTAGATCTCTTGATTCCGTTCATCCTTGCCCTCACCCCCATCATCTGGCTCGTCATCGCCCTCATCGGCTTCAAGCAGCAAGCTTGGATGGCCAGTCTCGAGGCCCTGGCCGTCGCTGTCGTCGTCGCGATGGTTTTCTGGCATACGGAGCCCATCAACGTGGCCACAGCCGCACTCGAGGGCTTCCTGTTTGCCCTCTGGCCCATCGTCATTGTCATCATTGCCGCGGTCTTCACCTACAACCTCTGCGTGAGCACCGGCGCCATGGAGACCATCAAGGCCATGTTGACCTCGGTCTCGTCTGACAAGCGCATCCTCACCATCCTCATCGCCTGGTGCTTTGGCAACTTCATGGAGGGCATGGCTGGATTCGGCACCGCCGTGGCCATCCCCGCCAGCATGCTCGTCGCCCTCGAGATCGACCCCATCACGGCCATTCTCGTCTGCCTCATCGCCAACGGCGTCCCCACCATGTTCGGCTCCGTCGGCATTCCCACCACCACGCTTGCCGCGCAGACCGGACTCGACGTCCTCGAGCTCGGGTACGTGCAGGCGCTCCAAGTGGCACCCTATGCCATAGCCTGCCCCATTCTCATGGTCATGGCTCTTGGCGGAGGCCCCAAGGCTCTCAAGGGCATCCTGCCCATCCCCATCGTCGCCGGCCTGACCTTCAGCCTGCCGCAGATTCTGGTCGCGCACCTCGTTGGCGCCGAGCTTGCCGACGTGGCTGGCGCCGTCCTTTCGCTGGTCGTCACCTTCATCGTGGCAATCCGCTATTCCTCCCGCCCTGTGCCCGAAGAGTATAAGATCGTCCTCAAGAAGAAGATGAACGTGGACGTTCAGGGTGCCATCATCGCCTGGTGCCCATTCATCCTCATCTTCCTGGTGCTGCTGTGCACCGCCAAGGTCGTCGCTCCGGTCTACAACTTCCTCGCCCCGTTCAAGTCGACCGTCAACGTGTATGCGGGAGACCCCAACGCGACGCTCACCTTTACCTGGATTAACACGCCGGGCGTCCTCATCCTCATCTGCGGCATCCTGGGCGGCCTCGCGCAGGGCGCGTACCTCGACCAGATCTTTGCCGTGCTGGTCCTCACCGTGATTCAGATGTCCAAGACCATCCTCACGATGCTGGGCATCCTGGGTTGCGCCAAGATCATGACCTACTCGGGCATGATCGGCTCTATCGCAGACTTCTTCGTCACCTCGCTCGGTAGCCTCTACCCTCTGGTTGCACCGCTTCTGGGCGCCATCGGCACCTTCGTCACCGGTTCGGGCACCTCCTCCGAAGTATTGTTCGGCAACGTTCAGGCCAGCGCCGCCCAGACCCTTGGCGTCAACCCGATGTGGCTCGTCGCGTCCAACTCGCTCGGCATCTCTGCCGGCAAGATGATCTCGCCGCAGAACATCGCCATTGGCTGCGCCGCCGTCGACCTGCAAGGCAAGGATGGAGAGATCATGGGCAAGATCGCCCCGTATGCCTTTGCCTTCATCATCCTCATGATGATCGAGGTCTACGTGGGAACCATAATGGGCCTGTAGCCTTACCGACATAATAAACTCGACAGCCGCCCCAGGTGTGCCAGTACACATCTGGGGCGGTTTGTCAAATCGTGCACCACTAGGCGCAAGAGCTGGCCCTGCAAGCCTGCTCACCTGAGGGCGACCTCTGACATGCCGCCTGACCTGCGCATTACACGCAACGTTCAAAAAGTTCGGATTCAGGCTACCCTTTTGGCCGCAGCGTGTTACTCTGCCTGTAGGGGGAACTGTAAACACTCTAGGAGAGGGGTACAACATGTCCAAGCCCATTATCGATACTGATGCCTGCATCGGCTGCGGCGCCTGTGCCGACACCTGCCCGGTCGGTGTCATCGAGGTTGACGACGTCGCCGTCGCCGCCAACGAGGACGACTGCGTCGGTTGCGGCGCCTGCGCTGACGCCTGCCCGGTCGGCGCCATCGAGATCGAGGACTAGTTCCCACGGCTTGACCAGCAAGCCAGCAACGTTCGGGACCCTGCACAAGCGCAGGGTCCCGTTCTTTTCGAACCCATGTACTGTTGTCTAGGGGACACGCCCCAAAACCACATTTCTGTGGTTTTGG
>JAGAVX010000077.1 GCA_017941705.1 Atopobiaceae bacterium | reverse complement strand
TCGGGGACAGGCACCAGCGCACGCGGCCGTGCATCGGGGACAGGCACCAGCGCACGCGAGCGTGCATCGGGGACAGGTTGCTTTGCACGGGCAGCCAGCTCTTTTGGTGTAGTACCATCGATGCAAATGGGTCAAAGCCGGCGCGATCGCCAAACTTACGGGCGACTGCACTACGCGATACGAAGGAGTTCGCCATGCCCAGACAGACCGCGAAGCCATTCGCCCTGATGCTTGCTGTCGCACTCGCATGCACGGGATGCGCGGGAGCTCCCCCTGCCACGCAGAGTTCGCAGGCAGACGCCGAAGCGGCGGCCGCCGCCGACACGCAGGCCGGCGCAGCCCCCACCAGCAGCGCCCAGCCGCACGTGAGCTACCTCGGCCCCGAGGGCACGTACACGCAAGAAGCATGCAGCGTCTTCTTTGGCGGCGAGGGAGCGTACCTTCCGCATGCCGACGTCATGGCGTCGGTCCAGGCGCTCGTGGACGGCGAGGTCGACTACGCTGTTATCCCGCAGGAGAACGCCATCGGAGGACCCATCGCGGAATACCTTGACGAGGTCATCGGCCGCGAGGAGGTGCGCGTCGTGGGCGAGGTCGAGCTGCCCATCAGTCAGAACCTGCTCGCAAAGCCTGACGCCACGCTCGATGACATCAAGGTCGTCTACTCTCACAAGCAGGGCATCGCGCAGGGCAAGGCATGGCTTGAGGAGCACTTGCCCAACGCGCAGGTACAGGAGGTGTCCAGCACGGCCGAGGGCGCACGCATGGCTGCCGAGGCGACTGACAGCAGCTGCGCAGCCATCGGCTCGGCAGCGGCGGCGGACGTCTACGGGCTCAAGGTCGTCGCGGACAACATCCAGCAGAGTGACACCAACAAGACGCGCTTCTATGTACTCGCGCTTGGCCAGCCGGACCACGAGGCATCCGACCGCATGGCATTTGTCGCCTCGGGCGATGTCGGCGACCTGGCAGAGCTCCTGACCAGCGTCGAGGCGCACGGACTTGAGGTCGTGGCCGTGCATGACCGCCCGCGCAAGACCGTGCTTGGCAGCTATACCTACCTCATCGAGTGCGCTGGCGGCGGCTACGAAGCCTTTGATGCAGTCACGCAGGAGAACGCGACGTTCGACTTCCGCTACCTGGGGAGCTTCCCCGTTCGCTAGGCGGCCAGCAAGTCAGACGCACTGATGCGGCGCAGGGGGCACGCCCCGATGCGCGGCGAGATTACGCTGCCTTGCGCTCCTCGCGGCTAAGGGCGGACCCGACGCACAACAAAAGCGTCGACAGGCCCATCAGCAGCGCAGCCTCATTGCCCTGAGCCACGTCTCCCGTGGCGGGAAGGACCTTAGCCGGGTTGGCAGTCGAAGCAACCGTCGGCGCGCCCTCGCGGCTCTGGGTCACACTGGCAACCTGCGTCTCGGCAACCGGCTGAGCAGCGTCTGCCGTCGGCTGCACCGCAGGCTCAGGGTCAGCTGGCGCCGGCGTGGTGCCGCTAGGCTCGCCCTTCTCTTCGTCACTCGGCGTGTCTGGAGTCTTGTCGTCCGGGTAGAACGGGAAGAACGGATCGTTATCACCACCGCGGTCCTCTGGAAGAACCGTATCCATCGGGACCTGACCCGACAAGGCGTAAAGCCGATAGAAGTCGTCATAGAGACCAAGGCAGGCATCCATGCCCGAGTTGACGCTCACTGAGCCCCAAATGACTCTGTCCCATGATCCATACTTCTCATAGAAGTACTCGGGGGTACCGCCCATCTCGTTTCCGTAGACCTCGAGATTGCGCTGCTTCATACGCTCGAGCCCCTCGGGATCATCCTTATACGCCTTGATGCGCAGCTCGTTGCGCCTCTGGCTCACCGCGCGAGCAATCTCCTCGACGGACGCCTTGTTATAGTCCATGATGATGACCAGGAAATACAGCTCGGCCATACTCATGTGGTAGTCGATGCGTGCCTTGCGCCAGCCCTCAACCGCCTCGGGATTGGTCCAGTCCGCGCTCGCGTACGCTGCCAGCCTGCCATCCGGGCTTGGCGAGAACCCATAGGGCGCATTCGGGTTGACAACGGCATCCCTCATTGCGCTGGGATTTTCGCGAGGGTCGTGCCTGTAGGTGAACGAGGTGGGTTCGGGTTCGTCATCCGAACCGACAAGCTCCTGCGAGGACCCCTGCTCATCGACAGGTGCATCGCCAACCGGCTCAACGTGAGCAGCAGGATCCTCGACAGCCTGCCGATCGGCTGCGGTCGCTTCGTCGGCATCCACCGCAGTGATGTCAGCCGGCTTGCCGTCGTCCGTCGCGTCAACATCAGCCTCTGCGGTGGAGTCATCCGTCTCGTAATCGGTGTCATCGGCCACCGCAGACTCGTCGGAGCCATCCGCCGAGGTCGCCGCTGCAACCTCCTGCTCCCCTGCCAGCCCAACAACCACCAACTGATCAGCCTCGTCAGCAAGCGCCGCCAAGGGAGCAAGCCCCAGGCAGCCGAGCGCCATCGACAGGCTCACGAGCATCGCGAGCAGCCGCGCCCGCATTGCCTTGGTCTGATCCGTACTAACTCGCAAAGTTCTTCACCTCGGGTATCTGCAAAGGCACATGTACCTAACGTCTTTCTAATGGTCAACAGGATAAATCATCTGATCGGCGTCATATGGCAATTCTCTGTCGAGCAGGCATCTGACCACATCTTTACCTATTTTGCACGCGCTTGGGATACCCTGACATGCGGAGGAACCTGTCCCCAATGCACGCCAGCGTGCAGCGGTGCCTGTCCCCAATGCACGCCAGCGTGCAGCGGTGCCTGTCCCCAATGCACGCCAGCGTGCAGCGGTGCCTGTCCCCAATGCACGGAGATCGAAAGGAATATGCCATGAACCAGCAAGAACAGCAGATGGTCGAGCTTCTTGGAGCCAACCGCGACGCCGTGAACAAGTCATTCATGCTCGAGAGTGCCACTGGTGTCGCCAGTGCGGCGCTCATTTGGACGCTTGCAGAGCGCCGGGCAACCGTCGATGCGATGCACGCGAACCACGAGATACTCAAGAGCAAGACCAACGTGCTCTCGACTGAGCGCTCGACGGGCAAGCTTGCGCTTCTGTCTCGCATGGCCCTCTCGGGCGACGGCGCGACGTACCTCGCCGAGGTCCGTCGAATCTTTGCCAAGATCATGGAAGGCAAGATGTTCGGCACGGCCGCTCGCCTCGGTGCGGCGATCGCCATCGTCAACGGCACGAGCACGCCCGACGAAGCCGACCGCCTGCTTGCGCGCACGAACGCGATCTTTGAGCGCATGGAGGAGAACCATCCCCTTATCACCAACGACCGCGACCTGACGTCCGCAGTGATCGTCGCCCTGTCAGATCGCGACGACGACGAGCTGCTCGCGGATGCCGAGGAGTGCTACGAGCTGCTCGGGAAGGGATACAAGCTGACCGATGGCCGCCAGACCATGGCGCACATCCTTGCCGTCTCCCCCGCGGCCCCGGCGGAGAAGGTCGCCCGCGTCAAGGAGCTGCGCGACGCCCTGCGCGCGCAGGTGCCGAGGCTGGGCTGGACCTCGTCGCAGGAGTACGCGGTGCTCGCCATGCTCGCACTCGACGACCGTCCCGCCGCCGAGCTCGCCGCAAACGTCTCCGAGCTCTATGGCCAGGTCAAGGAGCTGAAGGGCTTTGGCACCCTCTCGCTGCCGAGTGGCATCCGCCTGCTGTGCGCCGCCGCCATCTCGATGCACGTGCATCGCGGCACCGGCAGCGTGGAGGCAATCACCGACGCCATCGCGCTCGCCGTGGCGCAGGCCATCATCGACTGGATCATCTACACGTCCATCATCATTGCCAATTAAACTGACTGGCGGACCAAGCAATCAAGCAATGGACTGAGCTGCCAACCAGAAGGCCCGCGGAATGATTCCGTAGGGCCTTCTGGTTGGCCAATTTGTGCAAACAAACACGGCAATCTGCCGTGTCAGGTAGTCTGTTTTCCTTGAAATGTATCGGGTAGTGACTCCGAGCACCTAAATCTCGGTCGAAAAAAAACAGAACGTGGGATTCCTTCCCGGCTCGATTGAGATTTAGGTGCTTCAATCCGACACTTGCGGCAAACCCAGCTTTTGCATGCATAATACCTATCTCAAAATGTATATTCCTATAAATATGGCCGCGCATAGGCTTACGACCGAGCTGGTATCACCGACCAACTGCATTAAACGAGCAGGCAAAATGGTATCCTACGCATAGCTTTTAGCACACATGGCAAAGGGCAGCTAACTCATAGCGCGTACCTGCCAACGGCGCGCAAAAGAATGGAGGATTTACCCATGAAATACCGGATCTTGCTCACCACCTTGTACAAGGTGGCAGAGACCAGGGGGATGGTCTACTACGGCACCGTCGACCACACCCCAAGGCTGTACTGCGATGCCCCGCTCTCGGTGGAGGCAGGCAGCAAGTACGTGCTCTCGAAGTATCCCATCGACGAGATCATCGCCATCGGGGAGAGCCTCGGCATCGACGGGGGCGACCCGACGGCGCTGACCATCAAGGACGGCCGCAAGCTGTACGGCTCGGACGTTGACTCGCTCTCCAACTTCGACATGCTGCGCTACCGCCTCGCCCAGTTCGTCGACGAGAAGCAGGAGGACGGTCGCCTCCACGACTACGAGCTCGAAGAGGACGAGCGCGTGGCGGCACGCGACCTCATCCAGGAGTTCTACCAGGCCCACCACGCGGACGGCGAGAAGTTCGACCGCTTCTTTGACATCGTGTCCCGCGACAAGGACCTCCAGGACGGCCTCATGCAGGCACTGGAGGAGAAGGTCGCGAACTTCGACGAGAAGAAGGACGCCTACGAGGCCTGGACCAGGCACTACCTGTACAGCAAGCTCAAGTCGTCCAGGAAGCTGGAGCTCCTCGACGACAACACGGAGGTCAAGCTGAGCTACGTCTCGGCCGAGGGTCGCGAGACCGAGAACAGCCTCATCGAGAAGCTCGGCAACAAGCTCCGCACGGTCGCGGCGGAGGCCAGCGAGCCCGTCGACTTTGACATCTACCTCTGCATCCACAACGAGGACTCGTTTGACTCGTACCTGATCATGAGCCTCATCGAGCTCGCCAAGATGGTCCCCGAGCTCAAGCTGAACATCGTCCAGACGGTCACGACGCGCCGCCGCAACGCCTTCATCACCAACATCAGCGACGTCACCGCGTTCTATGGGTCCTTCGAGCTCCTCGCGGCCGCGAAGGCGTTCCTGCGCTACGGCAAGACCGAGCTTCTGGCGGAGTACTGGGAGCGCCAGCAGATCGACAACCCCTACATCACCCAGGTCATCAACGCCCTGCGCATCATCGACGTGGGCATCTCGCTGTGCGACATCGGCGACATCGAGCGCGGCCTCAACAACCTGCGCAAGGTGCTCTCCGAGCCGTACCCGACGACGGGCGACAGCCCCATCGAGCGCTTCTTCCCCGTGTTCATCGAGAGCATCAAGCGCGACATGGCAAGCCTGCTCGAGGCAAAGCCGAGCGCCTTCAACGACCTGGTGCGCTGGACGTTCCAGAAGGGACTGCTGCAGCAGGCCCTGACGCTGGTCGAGTCGCGCGCGCCGCAGGACATCGTCAACCGCGGCATCTACTACTACTGCGACTCCGACGAGAGCGAGGCGCGTGCCATCGCCGTGCTGGGGCAGGCCTACTACGACCTCAAGCCGTACGAGAAGTACAAGCTCGACGACGTGTCGCACTACTTTGTCAAGGCGTATGGACGCACGCAGGTCGCGCGCACCAGGACCCGCGACGAGCAGCAGCGGAACTACGCACAGCTGCGCATCGACGACCTCGACACGACAAACGAGAAAGTCATCAGAGGTCTGACGCGCTGCACGGACCGCAGCGCCCTGTACGACCTGCTCTATGCGTACTACCACATGTCGGACGTGCGCAACGCGACCAACCACGCTGAGACCAGCGGCGAGATCGCGCTTCGCGAGGATTCGGACGTCAGCGTGCGTCTGCATATGATCGAGTCGGCGCTCAAGTTCTTCATCAAGAGCTACGACCGCGTCAACGCGGCGCTGGAGGAGTCCGACGAGCCCATTCGCAAGATCACCACGGCAGACCTCTTTGCCTACTCCCGCACGCTGCGGCCCGACCGCAGCCGCTTTGACAACCGCAACAGGGAGCACTCCGAGGAAAAGCAGGGCGAGCACCCAGAGGAGAAGGCTGGGAACAAGCCTGCCGAGAACGGAGATGCGCCCGCGGAGAAGCCTGCGGACAATGCCGGGAACAAGGCGTAGGAGTCAGCTCGCCTAGCTGCTAGCCCGCGCTGTACACTTCCGGCCGGTGTGCCCGTCATTGGGCGCACCGGCCGTTTTGCGTGCATCCGAGACGGGTACGCTTGCGCGCTCGCTGGTGGCACAGATCTTCCCCGGCATCCAGCTAACGCGGCAGATCGTCCACGGTAATAGCCCTGGTACAAAGCCCATGTGCCTTGTCCTCGTCGGCTATGACGATCGAGCCGTCTCGGAGCAGATCCACCGCCCGCTCGTGCTGCCGCAGGTCCCAGTCATTGCCCACGAGCCGCCAGCTATCGTCGCAGGTTGCCTCCGCAACACCACCGCAGACGTTCTCTATGTAGTCGGCTATCAGCTCGCGTATGCTGCCAATGTCGCTACGCAAGTCGGCTGCCACCAGCTTGGGCAGCGGGTCGCCCTCCGCAAACACCGTCCCCGGAGTCAGCAGGTTCATGTTGGCTCGATAGTTGCTCACCGCTAGCTCAAAGACGTCGTCATCGGCCACGGGCGTATCGTCTGGCCACGCCAGGTCGCGCACGCGCTCCCCCATTGGACGCGAGACGTCAAGCGTATAGTTGGCTCCCACCAGCTCCTCGATGTTGTACACCTGCGCGTCATCGGCAAAGGCGATCGTCAGGTCACCGGGCTGCCACTGCTTGTAGGCGGCCGCCGACCACTCGAGGTAGGTACGCAGCTGCGCACCGGTCATGAGCACGGTATAGAGCGTGTTGCCAAACCGGTACAGCTTTGATATGTCGCAGCGACGAATGGTGCCGGGGCTCATGTTGGCGTCAACCGTGCATGGAGCCGCAGACGCGACACGGGCTCTTGAGTAGTGCAGCAGCACCGAGCCCACCAGATCGATGAGTGGTGTGTCCTGCAGCACGGTGGACGGTATGCCAGCAATCTCGGCTTCGGGTGCAAGCGAGCCACCCGTAAGCTTGCCCACAGGCTCGATCGCATAGGTTCGTGCGCGTTCGTCGTAGGGCGCCATGAGTTCCATGACCTCGGGGTCGGGCTCAAAGTCGGCGACAGCCACCGCACGCGACTCCTTGCGCGCAACCCGCCAGCCATCGTCCGTGCGCTCGCAGATAAGATCGATGCACGACATCGTCTGCGCCTGCCAGCGGTTCTCCACCACCAGCGTGTTGCCGACAGTCTCCCCTTCCACCAGCCTGTGCTCGTGCGCCGCAATGACCACGTCGAGCTCGGGACAGGCTGCGATAATGTCGCGCACGCCCGATCCCGGCACGTTGTACTCGTTGTCCAGCGACATGTGGAACGCCCCTACCAGCACGTCCACGTCAGGGGCGATCAGGTCGATGACGCGACGGGTCTCGGCAATTGGATTGCGCACGTCGCAGCCGTCGAGGTTGGTTGCATCCCATTTCACTATGTTGGGCGTCACCATACCAATGACACCGATACGCACGTCGCCCACGGTAAGAATGGTGTAGGCATCGGCCAAGGGGTCACCGTGCTCGTCGGTCACGTTGCCTACGAGAGTCTTACCCGAAAAGGACGATATTGCCCGGCGCAGCACGTCCATTCCAAAGTTGTACTCGTGATTGCCCGTGACGCCCACGTCGTATCGCAGCACATTGAGGGCGGCAATCATGGGGTGTACCTCATCGTCCGCAAAGAGCTCGGCCATGTTGTCCTGAATGGAGTCACCCGCGTCGATGAGCAGGGTATTGTCGTCACGCAGGCTCGCGATGGCCGTGGCGAGCTGTGCCATGCTGCCCGAGCGGCTCTCCTCGTTGATGGGGTAGTCCCAGGGAACCATCTTGCCATGAAGGTCGCTCGTTGCCAGGATGCGAATGGCTTGGGAGCTCGGAGGCGTAGCGAGGTCGTCTGCAGCTGGCGCTGCGCATGCGCCGAGTGCCGCCGCTGTCGCAGCGGCGGTGGTACCAAGCGCCTGGCGCCTGGTGAGGATTGGACGGCGCATAGGTTTCGAGGCGTGGGGAGCCTGTTCGGGCTGGCAGGCGTACATGGATACCTCGCTTTGTGACGCCAGGATCGCATAGCAGCTGCCAGCTACATGCGAAAAGACTGGTAGACCATGGCTACGACGCATTGATGACATTATACGTTGCGTATCGCGCACAACGCAAAAGAGTGGCGCGCCGTGCGACCGCAAAGCACGACAGACGGGCTTCATTTTGCATACTCTTGCTTGCGGCGCGGTACCCGGTCGTCCCGCTCGTGCAAAAGCTGCATAAAGTACTGACTCGGACTACCTAATAAGACCTCGAACCGAGATGTTTTCCTGCATTCTCCTCTCATTCACCGTCTAATTAGGTAGTCCGGGCTGATACATGGAAAGAGAATTAATTCGCTTTGCATAAAGACATCTTGTAACTGCATAACGAGCCGCCACGGTCACATTCGAACGCGCAGTTTGGCAGGTATCTGGCTTTGTAGGCATGCAGTCCGCACCCTGTATGTGGCGCTACCAGCGCCTGCGCTACAATGCGCTTGGAACAGGGCGAGTTTGCCCAACGACAAAGGCCGTCAAGAGAAGAAATGCATCGAGTAGCGGCGAGGGAGTACTGACAGATGATCATCAAATACATGCCAGAAGACTTTGTGGTCCAGGAAGTGCTGGTGACGGACCATTCGCCACAGTATTCTGGGCAAGGGTACATGCTGCTTACGCTCGAAAAGAAGGGCTACTCGACCTTCAACGCGATCCAGAATACCGAGTCCTGGTTTGGGATCAGTGACGTGGAGGCAGCTGGGCTCAAAGACAGCGACGGCGTCACCTCGCAGAAGATCAGTGTCCCCATCTGCCACAAAGACATGCTGGACCGCATCGACACGTTCAACCAGGAGAACTCCGGGGCCGAGAAGTTCATCCACCTGGCATTTCTCGGATACGTCAACGAGCCCCTGCGCCCGGCGAGGCTCGAGGGCAACGTCTTTCGCCTGCGGCTGCGTGGCATGGAGGCGTCACGGGCGGAAAGCTGGCTCTCCAAGCAGATCTACACGCTGGTGTACCCGAACTACTTTGACAAGCAGCGGTTTGGCGTGCCAGGCTACAAGAAGACGACGCACCTGATTGGCGAGGCGCTCTACAACAAGGACTACAAGACCGCGTACGAGCACCTCCTGCAATCGGGAACGCGCGAGGCCTCGTTGCCGTTTGATGGCGACTACGAGGGATTCTTTGAGCAGATTGACAAGCGCGTGCGGGGATTCTACGACTCGGCGCTCTACTCCTGGGACTTCAACAGCAGGCTTGGAGACCTTCTGGAGGAGGCAGGTCCTGTGCGCACCGTTAAGGACGAGGGCATCGCGTTTCGCATGCCAGCGGAAAAGCGTACCATGGCGGGGCTGATGGCCGAGGAGTTCCCCGAGGAGCGGATGGGCTCGTTCAGGGTCAAGACGCTGGAGCAGTCGGTGCCGCGCAAGCTTCTGGTGACGACAAACGTCAACTTCCTCGGCTGCGGGCAGGACGAGTTTCATCCGGGCGCATCGGTGCTGACGGTCTCGTTCTTCCTGCCGATGGGAGCCTACGCCACCATGGCAATGAAGCAGCTGGACATCTTCCTGTAAGCCTGAGGGAGGTTCCCACCGCAACGCATGGCACGCTTGCTCCCCGGGTATGGCTGTGCCACCGAAACCTGGGGTCTCGGTGGCACAGCCATACCCGGGGAACAAGCGTGCCGCGTGCGACCGGGGAGCTCTATACGCGCTCGTTAGCCTTGCTGGCGACGGCGGAGAGCCAGCCCGCGCGTGAGCAGTGCGAGGCCAGACCCCAGCACAAAGGCCACCGGCAGAGCACTCGTATCGTCACCGGTACGCGGGAGGCCGCGCTTGCCCGCTGACCCGCTCGCCTTCGTCTTTGTCCCCGAAGCAGAGGCTTGACCTGCATTTTTGCCGGCCTCGGCACCCGCATCGGTGCCACCGCTTGCCGGCGTAACGTTCCCGGGCTTCTCCCCCGGCTCCTCCGCAGGCTGTTGCGCCGCCACAACCGTGAAGGTGGCCTTCGCTGGGCTACCGTCCTCAAAGTAGACCATGAGCTCATGCGGGCCCTCGGAAAGCCCCGAGAGGTACTCGGGCGAAAGCGTCACCACCATATTGGTGTCGTTGACAGTGCAAGCGGCATCGTCGATATCCTCGTCATCAACCGACGCAATGCTAAACCTCGGCCGCCCGTGCTCCGTGGTCTCCTCGAAGGTGAAGGTCAGCGCCTCGGCGCTGCCCTGCGTCCAAGTGGCACCGTCGCCCGTCGCACAGACGTAGGTCGGAGGCTCGCTCGGCACGGCGTACGCCTTGATCGAGAAGTTGTCCACCTCGCGACCGGCAGAATCTCGCTTGAACCCCTCTTCCTCGTGCTTGTCCGCCCAGTCCTTCCAGGCGCCACCTTCAAAGATGTAGCTCTCGCCCTTGTTGACCACGGCCTTGCCATACTGCTTGCGCTCGTCGGGCGTTCCCCTGAGCCGCTCGGCAAGCTCCTTGCCAATGGCCTGGTTCGCCACGGTCTCATAGACGGTGGCGCCGTTGGCATCCGTATAGGTCACCGTGGACACCACGGAGAACTGCTGGCCCGCCTTGAACTTGACGGGAGTCTCAAGGTTCAGGCGGTGGAAGCCTGGGTATTTGTAGGTATGCGAGACCTTCGCCACGCACGTTCCGTCCGTGGGGTCCTTGAAGCCGTCGTTGAGCTGGTAGACCGCAAAGGTGACGCGCGAGTTCATCTCATCCGTGCGCGTCGAGACCGACACGACCTTCTCGTCGTAGGCGGCTGCGAAGACGTTCGCCGACGACAGGGCGTTACTACCCCTGCCCTCGAGCACGAAGAAGTCGTTGTAAGCCGGCATGTAATCGTAGGCATGCGTGTAGAACTCTTCGCCAGCCAGATCGGTGTCAAACACCGTCACCTCGGGATCGGTAATCGACGGGTCGTAATACGAGACGTAGTAGTATCCGGAACCATCCACGCCCCAGTTTTGCTTACCGATGACCTGGTCGCCGTACTCCTCGCTCTGTTTTGTCGCGACACCGCCGCTGTGTCCCCAGCTGTTCTTTACGATCCAGGCACCAGCGGCCGGCGGGGTCTTGGAAAGGCCCTGTTCGTCCACGCCCTGGTTGAAGTTGCTCGTGGCGTAGTTGTCGTCCCAGCCCACGATAGCAACCTGATGGTTGCAGGGCTTGCCATCATAGACATAAGCAGCCCATGTGTTCGTGTTCGTGTACTTTGCCTCGCCCTTCTGGTTTGGCCTCGAGGTGTCCGCGCAGACGGCAGCGCTGATGGCTCGACCGCTCATGAGCTCCTGCTTCATCGCCTGCATGCCCGACTCATTGAGGGAAACGACTCCCCGCGCGTCCTTTGTGATCGGCGAGGGCAGCAGGTTGCCGTCGCGTATCGTGTAGCCGGCGGAGACGTTGCGGTTAGACTCGCCGTTCTCGTCCGCGGCATCGATGCGCCAGTCGTCCTTCTCGCTGTAGTAGTTCATGGTCTTGCCGCTTTTGAGCTCGTCGATGATCTCCTGCCAGACTACGTTCAGGTACTCATCGACGGACGTGATCCCGGGACGCTGCCTCTGTATCGCCGCGAGCAGGGCTTCCTCGGTCTTGAACTCCTCCAAGAGCTCCTTCTTGCTGTCCGCGTTATATTCATCCTTGTGCGTGAGGATGTACTCGTAGGCCGTCAGACCCGTCTTGCCGCGATAGGGGAAGTCCTCCTCGAGCACGGGGCCCACGCCCGTCGAAAAGAGCGAGGTCGATAGAATGGGATTCGTCGCTATATAGGCGGCATTGGGATTTGTCACCGGATCCTCGTCAAACACGTATATGCCCTCGCCCGCCTGCGAAGCGGGCGCATCCAGCTCGGTCACGGGATGCATGGCAAACCATGCGAGGTGCTTTTCGGAGAGGTTCACGGGCGTGCCGAAGTCGGCAGCGATGCTTGTCTCTGCCGCAGCTATGGCGCCAAATGCCCAGCAGGTCGCGTAGGGGTTCTGGCACTTCACGGAAGTAACGTTGTTCGGAAAGCTCTGTCGCAGGTCGAACGATGCCGGTAGGTCTGTCTGAGCCTCGAATATCGCTCCAGCCTGCTCCCCCGTGTCGAGCGCCCATTCGGGCACGCCCTCCTCGGCGCGAGCTGGCGTGGCCGGCAATGAGCCCACGGCCATTGCCACTGCCACCAAAAGCGACGTGATGGCGTTGAACCACCTCTTTTCCGGCTTATACATACGACCCTCCAGAGAATGCGCGTATGCGCTTTGAACTACTTGGAATTGTAGTGGTTTGAACGGCTCGAATTGCAGTGGCGCAAGGACATCCTTCCGGGAGTCGCGCGCGGAGCTGACGCCAGTTTGAGCCGCGGCAGCGCTTCGCCTACCATGAGATACGGCTAAACCCGCTGCGGCAAGGACATGACATGGCAGAACTCGCAAATCTGGCGGTAATCGTACTCGAGGTGTTGGGGCTGCGCATAAGCATTTCCAGGCGCCACTGGCAGATCTTTGCGTATTACACGCAGCTCTCAAACCTCGTCACGCTCGTATCGTCGATAGCCTTCCTGCTGCTCGGCGGCAGCGCGGCTCCCCTGCGCTACCTCAGTTCATGCATGCTCGGGATGACCTTCCTTGTGACGCTTTTGGTGCTTGTCCCCATGGGCGGCGGCTTTAAAAGGATGATGCTCTCGGGCAATGGGTTGTACCACCACACCCTCTGCCCCATCATTTCGATTACCTCCTATATCTACTGGGAACCGCACGCCGGCTCATGGCTACTCCCGGTGATCGTCACGACGGTATACGGCCTGGTCATGCTGTATCTCAACTACAAGCGCCGCTTCGACGGGCCGTATCCCTTCTTCAGGGTGCACAATCAGAGCACGGCGGCGTCGGTGACCTGGACGCTTGTCCTTATCGCGGCGATTTCGGCCATATCGCTGGGGGTGGGCTTGGTCGCACGGTAGCGCTTTTGCATGCGGCGAAGCATGCGTACGCATCGGATGCATAAGATACTGGCACGAAGTACCTAATTAGACCTCGAACGAGAACAAAACGTGGGATTCTTCTCCCGTTCGGTGCCTTATTAGGTACTCGGGTTAGTACAACCCTTGTTTCACCCATTTCGCATGCATATTATTGCCAGAAAAGTGCATATTATTGCCTCAAACGCACGAAACGCCCCCGTGAAAAGGAAAACGGGACGCCTTACCAGGGCGCCCCGCACTCGCGTGTTGACCGGATGACTACGCAGCTGCCGGCAGTGGCGCCAGCGGCTGACTCGTGAGGTGATACCCGCTGCAGTAGGGGCAGTAGTACGACCTCAGTTGCTTACCAGACTTCGTCTCTCGAACCCCCATTACGAGACAGGCCTCGGACAGGGACGCGTAGCGGTTCTTGTGGAGGCACATCTTGACTCTGACCCTGTCCCTCGCGACGATCGCCGCGACGTACGTTTCTTCGTAGCCAGTGCTCCAACCACTCGGCTTCCCATAGCCCACATGCTTTGTCCCGCGACCGTGAACGCTGCGACGATGACTCGTGGTAACCAGCCTCCTTATGCAGTTGTCAATACGCTGCAAAGCATTGTAGCGGAGAAAGCCGTTCATGCATCTGCGACCGCCTTGATACCGTTACTTCACGCCATAGAAGCCGATCTTCTCGTCGCTCCACCCGTAGCTTCGCGTCAGCATGTTGCGTTCGGCCATGCTGCTGGTGTAGTGATGCTGGCCACGCATGAGACGCCCGTTGTACACGCGGTATAGAGGAACGCCGCGAGCATCGTCCGAGTAGAACTCGATGCCCTCGTAGTGCCAGCCGTGCTTTGAGACCAAGACGTCGCGCTCCCCCGCCCCCGTTGTGTAGTGATGATCCCCGGAGACCGGGTTGTACAAGCGATAGACCGGCGTCCCTGACGAGGCGGGTGCGTTCCATGCGACATTCTCCTGCTGCCAATCGCGATAGTTGCCATATCCGCACGAATTGAACTCACCGACGTTTTTGGTGTAGAGGTGCTCGCTGGTCTTGTAGTTGTACATGCGATAGATAGGGACAGGGTCAGGCCGCTGAAGTATGGCGCATATGTGGTAGCCGTAGTTCTCAAGCTTGCCCAGACGAGCATCCGCTGCCTTATGGTAGTCCGCCAGCGTGTTGCCGGGGACATAGATCCATGCACCATTGCTTGTGGTGGGAGTATAAAAGTTGCTGTAGTGAAACGTATTGTCGAAGTCAACCGGCCGCGGTGAATTGAGCTTTATTGACTTGAGCGCTATGCAACCGTAAAATGCGCCGAAATCAATGCTACGCAAAGTTTTGGGGAATTCCAAAGCCGTTAGCAGCGAGCATCCGCTAAAGGCACCTCTATCAATGGATACGAGCTGCAACGGCTGATCCGTTGGGAACGAAACTGCCTTCTCGCCGCCAGCTCCCGTATTACCCCAGCTAAGAAAGCTGCCATCGCTTGAAGACTTTACTGTGTTTCCATCTCCATCTAGAAGAGCTATGTTCATGCTCG
>JAGAVX010000076.1 GCA_017941705.1 Atopobiaceae bacterium | reverse complement strand
GCCTGTTTGAAGAGGTCACGCACCTTGGCGGCGCCACGACCGACGAACATCTCGACGAACTCGGAACCGCTGATGGAGAAGAACGGCACGCCCGCCTCGCCGGCAACGGCCTTTGCCAGAAGGGTCTTGCCCGTTCCCGGAGGGCCCACGAGCAGCGCGCCGTGCGGGAGCTTTGCACCAATCTCTGCGTAGCGGTCGGGGTTCTTGAGGAAGCCCACGATCTCGGCGAGAGACTCCTTGGCCTCGTCCTGGCCGGCGACGTCCCTGAACGTGACGCCCGTCTCCTCGCCCTTCACCTCCTTGGCACCCGAGCGGCCAAGCCCGCCGCCCAGGCCAAAGCCGCCGCCGAACGACATGTTGTTGTCATCGCCCATCTGCTTGCGAAGGCGACGGTTGAGCAGCCAGCCACCACCAAAGAAGATGATGAGCGGCATCAGGTTTATGAGCAGGTAGAGCCAGAGCTCACCAGAGGTGTCGGGGATCTTTGCGGAGAAGTCGACACCCTTCTCTTCGAGGCGCTCGACGAGCTTCCCGTCGTTGGGAAACTGCGTGGTCGTATACACCTGCTGATCCGCACCCTCGCCGGTGGTGAACTTGATCTCGTTGTCGCCCGTGGTGAGCTCGACCTGCTCGACCTGCCCGTCATCGACCATCGAGAGGAACTGGCTATACGACACTTCCTTTACCTGCGAGTGAACGATGTTTGGGTAGAGCATGATCCGGCAAGCTATGCCCAAGGCGATGCCGATAATCGCGTACACGATCAGCGATTGCCTGCGCTTGTGCTCGTTCATGTCCATGTATGTGTCTCCCTTACTGGGTTTTACGCGTGAAAGCTTCTCTTATACGTACCCATTTATGCAGCTGGCGGACACGCAGCCTGCGCTCGTGTGTACGACTTGTGATGCATATGGCCTGCCGCCGGCTCATCTGGCACTTCCCCAGATGCGCCGGCGGCAATTGGTCGAACTCCTGCGGACATAACGGGGCGTCCAAAGCCCACACGCCGCGCCTCTAGTCGTGGACCACCACGACCGTACCGACCCCGACCATGCCGTAAAGCTCCGCGGCCTTGTCCGGAGGAAGGTTCACGCACCCATGGCTGCCGCTATAGGTGTAGATGTCGCCGCCAAACGACCCGCGCCAGTCAGCATCGTGCAGCGCATGGCTGTTGTCGATGAAGGGCATCCAATAGTGCACGTAACTGATGTACTCGGGCTCCTTGGTCACGGGGTCGATCTCGCCCTTGAGCTCGACGTTACCGCTCTCCATGTTGTCATTGATGTAGTAGACACCCGTGGGCGTGTAGTGCATCTTGCCGGAGTTCATGCCACCACTCACGCAGTCGCTCTCCCAGACGATGTTGCCGTCCTGGAAGTAGCGCACGTGCTGCGCCCCAAGGTCGATGTCGATGAAGGTGTCGCCCCACTCGTTGCCGCCGGGGTTCCACGAGTTGGCGGTCTTGAGCCACGGAAGATCGATGTGACCCGACTGGCCGGCACGGACATGCTCGGCGATCTTGAACGTCAGCTCGCCGCCGTCGATGCTCCACCCATAGGTGCCGCCCGAGACGCTGATGTCACGGCCATCGGGCGTGGTGAACGAGCGGGCCGTACCGACGCTGTCCAGGCCCACCGACAACGGACCGCGACACCAGGCCCTGCACGCGTCGTCATCGAAGCTCACCGAAAGGTCGTCCTCGATCTTGACCCAGTTCTGAAGGTCGATCGCGTTGAGCGTATGGAGCGTCTTCCCGTTGTAGTCGAAGTCCAGCACGCAACCGAGCATCGAGTTCGCCTGGCTCACGGCAGAGTTAAGCTTCTCGTCGGTAGAGAGGACCTGGGGCTTCACCAGTTCCGCCTCGCCAAGCTCGACGTTCTTCTGGCGGTTGGCAATGGCGGTACGGACCTTCCCGAGCGCCACCTCGCGATCGATCTTGGTGCCGTACTGCTCGGGGACAATCTCGTAACGGATGGTGCTCCCATTGAACGAGTACGTGGCGCTGACGGGATCGGTCGCCTTGGCGTTTGCCGCATCGATTTGCGCACCAACGATGGCATCCAGCTTTGCCTCGTCATAGGCCAGCTTGCTGCTCTCGACATTGATCTTCTTGTTGCCCACCAGCCCGAGCGGCCACGACCATGCATCCTGCTGCGCCATGGCTTTGCTCGCATAGGCGTTACCGTCAAACGATGCGTCGATGTCCTTTGCCTTGACCTGCAGGGAGACTCCGTCACCTGACACATTGAGCTCGAAGGAGTCAATTGAGTCGGAGTTCGCCTTGGCCACTTCCTCGACCGACTTGAGCGACACGTCCTCGCCGTTGATGGTCGTTCCGGGAAGGAAGACGCGCCCAAATGCCATAGATCCCGCAAAGTAGGCGGCAGCAAGCAGGGCCAGAACTACGACCGCGGCAATCAACGCGCGCTTGCGGAACTTCCCCTTGGGGGCCTCGCCGGCATCACTGCCAAGCAGGCTCGCCTGTGCCGCCTCGACCACGGGGGCTGCGGCAGGGCTCGCCTCCGCCATCATATCGGAGCCGGTCAGCACGTCTATCGGCGGTGTCTGAGGCTCCACGCTCTGGTCTTCGGCATCCGCAGCGGGCTCTTCTGCGCCCTCGTCTCCAGCATCAAGGGGCTCACCCGCCGCGGTGGCACCCGTGATCTCGGCCAGAATCTCATCGACGAGCGCGGGGTCGACGTCGGTTGCGTCAACCGTCACCGCAGCATCGTCGACGGGGGCATCGCCTTCCGCACCAAGCGTCTGCGGGTCGGCCACTCTCGTCTTCTCCAGGTCTTCGGGCTTGCTGTTAAGCTGGTCATCACCAGCTACATTCATGGTATCGTCAAAGTCACTCACGCGTAGTACCTCGCGCTTCTCAAGAATGGTGTTCTGCGTAGATGGTTCATGGTTATCATGTTCACGCTATGGTACCCCACATTGGGGACGCCAATACGAGATTGGTAGATTATGACGATTATCCGCATCGATGACCCACAAGACCAACGAATCGACATCTACGCCCGCCTGACCGAGCATCAGCTGCGCAATGTGCTCGAGCCGCAAAAGGCCCTCATGATCGCCGAGTCACGCTATGTGATCGAGGTCGCCCTCGAGCAGAAGATGCAGGTCGTATCGATGCTGATCGATGAGCGCCATCTTGACACGATGAGTGATGTGTTTAATTTGCTACCAGAGGGTACGCCGGTCTACATTGCCACGCGAGAGGTAATGTCGGCCATCACAGGCTTTGAGGTCACGCGGGGCTACCTCTGCGCCCTGCGCCGCCCGCAGCCACGCTCGCTTGAGGACGTGCTGGTAGGTGCAAGGCGCGTGGCCGTGCTCGAGGGAATCGTCGACGTAAGCAACGTGGGTGCGATCTTCAGGTCCGCCGCGGCGCTTGGCGTCGATGCGGTTCTGCTTGCACCCGGCTGCTGCGACCCCTACTCGCGGCGGGCGCTTCGCGTCTCGATGGGATGCGTGCTCAAGGTGCACTGGGCGCGGCTTCCCAAGCCATGGCCGCGCGCCACAGTCGACCTGCTTCACGAGCAGGGGTTTTCGTGCGCCGCCCTTGCCCTGCGCGACGACGCGGTGCAGCTGGATGACCCAGGGCTGGCCAAGACCAACAAGATCGCGCTGTTCCTGGGAACGGAGGGGACCGGCCTCACGCAACGCGCGATTGACGCCTGCGACACCAGCGTCATCATCCCCATGGCAAACGAAGTAGACTCGCTGAACGTCGGCGCAGCGGCCGCAATCGCCTTCTGGGAGCTACGTGTCCGCTGAGCGAACCCGCAAAAGAGGGCTCAATGGCAGCGTTTCGGACGTTTTTAGCAGATGCTTTGGATGTTGTTGGACTTATGCGTGAATATTATCGGACCCCTCGAGTATCACCTCTCCGCGACCTGCGGTTTTTCCAGCGGTATACTCGACCACCCTCGGAAAAATCACGCATAAGTCCAACAACATCCAAGCCGGTGTGTCAACTCTACTCTCAGAGGCCTCTCGGGCTATATATACCATCTATTTTGTCAAACCCATGCTATAGCGGCACACCAAGATCCATCCGAGGCTGCAGATACCGCCACCGTGCCGTCTCAAGCAGGCTCGGTGCACGGCGTTGAGTCCTCTCAATCTCTAGCAGCTTCTCGTGAGTCAACCTTCTCTGTGCATCAACATCACTCGAATAGCGGTCTCGCAGGCCAAACACCTCGCGCACCCCATTGACGATCGAGGAAAAGGAGTCGTACGAGCTAAAATTGTTGTTCGAGATGGGAACGCAAGCCTCTTTCATCCGTATCATCGCTGCGATCTTATCGAAGTCGAACTCCTTCTGCTCCTCGTCGTCGTGATACTTGCTGCTGTTGTATTCCAGCGTGTAATGTCTCTCCGGCCAGGCAACATCGGCCACGAGGTAGCTTCTCCTTGTGATGGATCTCGCGTCGTCGCTCAGGACGTATTCGTAGTTCGCATGAAACGGAGGAAGGCCCTGTCCCCCAAGCCTTGTCGGTAGAGCAAGGTCAAGGTCCATCGAGGTCTCGCGAGGCGATGCCGAGCGCTCGACAACCCATGACAAGGCACGCTTCACCGCAGCCGCACCAGGAATTGACCCAACCTGCTCAAGATATCGTTGCATGCCTTCTTTGGTAAGGATGGGTCTTCGCGAAATGAGCGATTGCCTGTCGATGCTCGACACGGCATATATGCCAAGTAGGTCAGTGAACGCTCGCAGGAACTCAAGCCTTGGCAGCTGAACCGCAAGACGCAAAATGCACAGCTCGGGGGATATGACATAGATGCCGCCACCGGTATACATAATCGAACTGGAAGGCACTAAGTTGCGCCTGCCAAGACAGCCGCAGACTATTTCACTGCCCCGTCGCCTTTCCTCGGGATTCTGCACGAGAAGGTGTATGGGCCCCGCAGCCCCGTCGCTGGTGCGAAGCGCCCTAGAGATGGACGCTCGTTCACGGCTCTCGCAATCGGTCAGGCGCGCACATGCGGTCTCATCCTTGCCAAGAGCAGGTCTTTCGACAGCATTCATCCAGAATTCGAACGCAGTTATGCCATCCAAGACCAGTCGCATAGACCTCCCACAGCTCGAGACTTTTCTGATACCTTCCCCATTCATAAGATTTCTATTCAGAAGGAGTCATTTTAAGGGTTGGCGCGGGACGATTGAGGTCCGCATCCTCGTCTGGCCTCATTCCATCGCACTCTCGTGGATGTTGTTGGACTTATGCGTGAATTTTACAAGGGTAGCCGAGTAGACCGGTAACAAAAGTGCAGGTCGCGGGAACGCGATACTCAGAGGGTCACGGAAAAATCACGCATAAGTCCAACAACATCCACCGACGCCAAAAAAAACGGGTGCGCGAGGCTCAAATCTAAGCCTCGCACCCCCGCATCAGTCCGATCTGATGGCTGGTCTGCCCATACAGCAGCTAGTCTAGAACGGGAAGCCGCCCATTCCGCCCATGCCACCCATGTTGTTGCCGCCGCCCATGTTGCGCATCATCTGGTTCATTTGACGACGGGCCTTGCGGTTGTTCTTGCCACCGGTCTGGAAGCCGTTGGCCATCTGGCGCATCTTGCCCATCATCTTGTTCATCTCGCTCCACTGCTTGAGGAGCTGGTTGACCTCCTGCACCGTGCGCCCAGAGCCTGCGGCGATGCGCTTGCGGCGCTGGCCGTTGATCTTCTTGGGATTGAGGCGCTCCTCCTTGGTCATCGAGTGGATCATGGCCTCGATGCGCGTGAGCTGCTTCTCGTCGACGCCGCCGCCCATCTGCGACATGGCGCGGTCGCCACCGGGCAGCATGCCGATGATCTTGTTGAGGCCGCCCATCTTACGGATCTGCTGCATCTGGGTGAGCATGTCATCCATCGTAAATCCGGAGCGCAGCATGCGCTCGGCGTCCTCGATCGCCTTCTCGTCGGCGATCTTCTCGGCCTGCTCGATGATGCCCACGACGTCGCCCATGCCCAGGATGCGCTTGGCCATGCGGTCGGGGCTGAACACCTCGAGCGAGTCAGGCTTCTTGCCCATCGACACGAACATGATGGGCTTGCCGGTGACCTCGCGCACCGACAGCGCGCCGCCGCCACGTGCGTCGCCGTCGAGCTTGGACATGATGACGCCGTCAAAGTCCACGCGGTTCGCAAACTCGCTCACCACGTTGACGATGTCCTGGCCAGTCATGGCATCGACGACCATGAGGATCTGGTCGGGCTTGACCGCGTCCCTGATGGCGACGGCCTCGTTCATCATCTCCTCGTCGATCTGCAGTCGGCCTGCCGTGTCGACGATGACGATGTCGTTGAGGTGGTCGACCGCCTCTGGATCGACTCGCTCGCGACCTTGACGGCATCCTTGCCGTCGCCGCGATACACCGGCACGCCGATCTCGCCACCCAGCGTTGCCAGCTGGTCGGCCGCTGCGGGACGGTGCGTGTCGCAGGCGGCCAGGAGCGGGCTGTGCTTCTGCTTCTTGAGCATGTACGCAAGCTTGGCAGCCGCCGTGGTCTTGCCCGAGCCCTGCAGGCCCACGAGCATGATCACGTTGGGCGTGCGGTTCTGCGCGAGCTCGAGCTGCGCCTCGTTGGTGCCGAGCAGCTCCGTGAGCTGGTCGAGCACGATGCGCACGACGTTCTGCGCCGGCGTGAGCGAGTCGAGCACCTCGGCGGTCATGCACTTTTCCTTGCACGACGACACGAAGCCCTTGACCACGCGGTAGTTGACGTCGGCCTCGAGCAGCGCCATGCGGATCTCGCGCATCGCCGAGTTGATGTCGTCCTCGGTCAGGCGACCCTTGCCGCGCAGCTTGTCAAAGGTGTCTTGAAGTCGGTCTGAGAGGCTGCTGAACACTGCCATGTCCTAAATCCCTTCGGTCTCGCCCACGAGCGCGCGGCAGAACTCCAGCGCGTCGAAGGCCTGCAGGTCGTCCTTGCCCTCGCCCACGCCGATGCGGAAGATGGGGAGGTTGAGCTCGTGGCTGATGGCAACGGCGATGCCGCCCTTGGCGGTTCCGTCAAGCTTGGTGACGATGAGGCCATCGATGTCGAGCGCGTCGTTGAACTCGCGTGCCTGGTTGAGGCCGTTCTGGCCGGTGGTCGCGTCGATGACGAGCACCACCGTCACGGGCATGGTCGCGCGCTTGCGCGAGACGCTCACGACCTTGGCCAGCTCACGCATGAGCTCGGGGCTGGTGTGCAGGCGGCCGGCGGTGTCGATGAGCACCAGCTCGGTGCCGCGGCGCTCGGCCTGCTCAAGCACGTCGTAGCACACGCTCGCGGGATCTCCCCCACGCTCGCGCGTGATGACCTCGACACCCGAGCGCTCGCCCCACACCTGCAACTGCTCGATGGCAGCCGCACGGAAGGTGTCGGCCCCGCCGATGAGGCAGCGCACGCCATAGCCGTTGTAGGTGCTGGCAAGCTTGCCCACGGTCGTGGTCTTGCCGGCGCCGTTGATGCCGACGAAGATCACGCACGAAGGCAGGCTCGAGAACGGATCGCGCTTGGCGCGCGGGAACACCTGCGCGAGGCGCTGTGCGAGGGCCTCGCGCATCTGGCGGGCGGTACGCAGGTTCTCGCGTGCGGCCTGCTCGCGCAGGTCGTCGGTCACCTGCATGGCGACCTCGGCACCCATGTCGCCCATCACGAGCGTGTCCTCGAGGGTCTCCCAGAACTCCTCGTCGACCTCACCGCCCATGTAGAAGATTTCAGAGATGGCCTCGCGCGATCTGGAGAGGCCCTTGCGCAATGCGTCACCAAGACCCATCAGGCATCCACCACCTTTCCTGTGGCACGGTCGAGGCGCTGGCTCACCACGTGGCTCACGCCGTCGGCCTGCATCGAGACACCGTACAGGACATCGGCCTGCTCCATCGTGCGCCGCTGGTGGCTGATCACGATGAGCTGGGTCGTGTCCTTGAGCTGCTCGATGGCGTCGAGCAGCTTGGAGAGGTTCGAGTCGTCCAGTGCGGCCTCGACCTCGTCGAACACGTAGAACGGCACCGTGCGGGTCTTGTAGACCGCAAACAGCAGCGCCAGCGCGGTCAGCGACTTCTCGCCACCGCTCATGAGCATCATCTTCTGGATGCGCTTGCCGCGCGGCTGCGCGACGATCTCGATGCCGGTCTCGGACAGGTGGTCCGGATCGGTCATCTCGAGATGCGCCTGGCCACCCGGGAAGAGCATCGAGAAGACCTCGGCAAAGTTGGCGTTGACCGCATCGAAGATCACGAGGAACTGCCGGCGCATCTTGCGCTCGATCGCAGCGGTGATCTTTGCAAGCGCGCTGCGGGCACGCTCGAGGTCGGCGACCTGCTCGTCGATGTAGTCCGAGCGCTCCTTGAGGCGCGTGTACTCGTCCATCGCGACCTCGTTGACCGGGCCGATGTTGGCGATCTTGCGCCTGAGCGTCTCAGCCTCGGCCTCCATCGTGGCACGGTCCTCCGGCGCGGGCAGCGTGAGCGCCTCGTCGAGCACGAAGCCCTGCGAGGTGATGGCGTTGATCGCGTTCTCGACCTGCACCTCGACGCGACCCATCTCGACCTTGACCTCGTTCACGGCGTCCCGTGCGCGCTGAAGCTCGCCCGAGGCCTCGTTCACGGCCTCCTTGGCGTTGCCGATGGTCGCCTTGAGCGAGTCGCTGTCGGCCTCGGCCAGCCGGCTGCGGTCACGCAGGAGCTCCGCCCACTCGAGGGCACGCCCATGGATGGCCTCGTAGCGGTCGTAGAGCGGGTCGACGCGCAGTCGCAGCACCTCGAGAGAGCGTGCCGAGCGCTCTGCTGCGTCACGACGCTTGACGAGGTCGGCCAGCGTCTTGGTCAGGTCATGCTCGCGACGCTCGAGATTGTTGCGGCGCTCCATCGTGGTCGCGAGCTCGAGGCGCGCGTCGGCAACGCGCGCGTTTGCGTCGTTCTCCGCACGGCTTGCGCGTGAGCGCTCGCCCGACAGCTGCTCGAGCTGCTCGCCGATCTCGACCACGCGAGCCTCCGCCTCGCGAGCGGCCTTGCGGTGCTGCTCGATCTGCGGACGTGCCTGGTCCGCCTTCTGCGAGGCCGCGGCACGACGCTTTGAGACCTGCGCCTGCTCCGAGACAGCCTGGTTGCGCTGTGCCTCGAGGCGCCCGATCTCGGAGCCGATCGACTGATGCTCGCCACGGATCCGCGCGACCTCTCCCTTGGCGCGGGCGCTTGCCTCACGAGCGTCCGAGAGGGCCGCCTCGGCCTCGGCAAGCGCCGTCTGCGCGTCGGCATGCGCGCCCTCGAGCGCCGACATGCCCTCCTGCAGGGCACGGATGCGGCGCTTGCGCTCGAGCGCGCCTTGCTCAGCGCCGGCCTCGGCACCCACCACAATGCGCCCGTCGGGAAGCACCGTCACGCCGGACTCTGTGACAAAGGTGAGGTCAGGGGCCTCGTCATGGGCGCGCACGGCAGCCGTCGCATCGCTTACGACGCGTACGTCGCCCAAAAGCGCCGCGAGCATTCCCTCCGCCTTGGGATCACAGCCCAGGCGGTCGAGCAGGCGCTCGCCCGGAGCGTCCATGCGCGCATCCGTGGCACGTCCACCCAGCGACAGGATGGTCGCACGCCCGGTGGCGCGACCCATGCCCACGGCAGACTCGGCCAGTCGCGCGGCGTCGTCGGCACCGTCGACGACGATGGCCGCGAGGTCGTCGCCAAGCAGGCGCTCGACCAGCTCGTCGAGCTCTGCCGGAACCTCGATGAGGTCCGCCAGACGACACTCGACCAGCTCGAGCCCCTCGTTCGACGCGGCAATCGCGGCCGTGAGGCCACTGGCGTTCTCGCTTTGCTCGTCGACCGACTCGAGCGCCGACAGCGTCGCACGAGCCTTGGAGAGCTTTTCGCGCTCCTTCGCCTCGCTGGAGCGTGCGCCATCGATGGCCGAGCGGCAAGACCTGATGTTGGCCTCGGCCTCCTCGGCCGCCGCCTGAGCGCGGTCAAGCTCGGCAGCCAGCTGCTCGCGGCGCTCGGTGCGCTCGCTCAGCGCCTCCTCCGCCGTGGCAAGCGTCTCGGCAATCTGAGCCAGACGGCTCTCGAACATCTCGTCCTCGAGCTTTGCGTTGGAGATCTGGTCCTCGAGCTTTGCATAGGCAAGGGTCTCGGTGTCGGCCGTGCGCTGCGACTGGCGCTGCTCGTTGACCAGCTGGGCATAGCGGTTGCCCAGCGTCCTGCGCAGCTCGGTGGCCTGCTTGGCCTCCTGTTGCAGGTCGCGCACGCGGTTTGAGAGGTCCGCGGCCTTCACGCGCGCATCGCTCAGCTCGCCCGACACGCGCTCCTTCTCGGCAGCCGTGTCATTGCGCTGCTTCTCGGCTGACGAGAGCGTCATGCGCATCTCGGAGAGGCGCGACACCATGTTGCGCCCCTTCTCCTCGAGCAGGCGCATGTCGGAGTCCATGCGGCCGAGCAGGTCCTGCATGCGGCGGCGCTGTTCGCCGAGGTCGCCCACGAAGAGGCCCTTCTGCTCGAGCAGCGATTGGAGCTTCTCGAGCTCGCGCTCCTTCTCGGTCGTGCGGTACTGCGCCAGCTCGACGGCGGCCTCGGCCTCGTTGCCACGTGCGGTGAGACGCGCGTAGTTCTCCTGTAGCAGGCGCAGGTCGTCGACCGCAAGCGTCGCGGATACCTCGCGCAGGCGCGCCGTGAGGTCCCGGTGGCGCTTGGCCTTGTCGACCTGCCGCTCGAGTGGCCGCAGCTGGCGGCCGATCTCACGCTGGATGTCCTTGGCGCGCGTGAGGTTCTCCTGCATGGAGCGCAGCTTTCGCTCCGAGCGCTCCTTGCGGCGGCGGTGCTTTGAGATGCCGGCGGCCTCCTCGATGAGCGAGCGGCGCTCCTCGGGACGGCTCGCCAGAATCGAGTCGAGCTTGCCCTGGCTGATGATCGAGTGGGTGTCCTTGCCCAAGCCCGAGTCGTGCAGGATGTCGGTGATGTCCATCAGGCGGCAGGGCGAGTTGTTGATGAGGTACTCGCTCTCGCCCGAGCGGTACATGCGTCGGGTGATCGCGACCTCGGAGAAGTCAATCGGAAGGGTGTGGTCGGTGTTGTCCAGCACGAGCGTGACCTCGGCCAGGCCAACCGGCTTGCGCGCCGACGAGCCGGAGAAGATGACGTCCTCCATCGCCTGGCCACGCAGCTGCTTTGCACTCTGCTCGCCCAGAACCCACAGGATCGAGTCAGAGACGTTCGACTTGCCCGAGCCATTGGGTCCGACCACGACGGTCAGACCTGGGTCAAACACCATATGCGTACGGTCGGCGAACGACTTGAAGCCCTTGAGCGTGAGCGACTTTAGGTACACGGCGAGCTCCCCTCGGGGGCGCCGTCGCCCTCCTCGTAGCCCATGCGCTCAAGCGCATCGGCGGCCGCATTTGCCTGCGACTCCTTCTTCGTCGACCCGGTGCCCCTGCCCACACGGCGGCCCTCCACCAGCACCACCGACGTGAAGGTGGGGCTGTGCGCGGGGCCGGCCTCGCCCTCGAGCTTGTACTCGGGACCGCAGTGATAGTCGCGCTGGATGACCTCCTGCAGGCGGGACTTTGCCGGCACGACGTGGCGCCCCAGCTCGGGAGTGATGCGCGGGTGCAGCGTGCGCACCACGAAGTCATGGGCCGCGTCGTAGCCCGCATCCACGTACAGGGCGCCAACCAGCGCCTCGTAGACGTTCTCGAGCGCCGAGCGCATGCCGCGCGCGCCGGTGCCCTTCTCGGACTCGCCGAACAGAATGAGCTCGCCCACGCCAAGCTCGCCAGCGACGTCGGACAGCATCTCGCCACTTACCAGCGCGATCTTCAGCATCGAGAGCTGGCCCTCGTCCATGCCGGGAAAGCGCATGTACAGGTCGGTAGCAACCATGGCGCCAAGCACCGAGTCACCCAGGAACTCGAGGCGCTCGTAGCTGGCCGACACGGCCTTGCCCTCCGCAGCGGACGGGTGCGTGATGGCGGATATGATGAGGTCCTCGTCGGCAAAGTGGTGGCCGACGATCTCCTCTATGCGTTTGACCCTCTTGTGAAGCTTCAAGGATGCTCCTACTGGGCGGCCTCGATGCCGG
>JAGAVX010000075.1 GCA_017941705.1 Atopobiaceae bacterium | reverse complement strand
GATGCACCGGGTGCATCCAGGGGACTGTCCCTTGCGCGCACCTGGCTGCCCCCTGGCCTTTGGCCGAAAGCAAAAAGGTACAAATGTACTATCTGTAATCCATCAGATAATCAAACGCGCAGGTCAAGAGGGCCTCTACAGGGGCTCGGCAGCCTCCGTCAAGGGCGATTTGCAAGGTTTTGGCCGCACCTGTCCCCTCACTTGGGTATAGTGTCAAAACACAAAACCAGCGCGGTGTCCGTCATCGCGCAAAGACGCAAGCAGAAACCAGAGGCCTCAATTGATACTGGTAGTCACAGAGAAGAATGACGCGGCGCAGCAGATTGCGCGCCTGCTCTCCACGGGCGGCAAGCCCAAGGCCGACAAGGTCTACGATACGCCCGTCTATAGGTTCACCGTCAACGGCGAGGACTGGGTCACCATCGGCCTGCGTGGCCACATCATGGCCCCCGACTTCCCGCCGCAACTCATATATGACAAGAAGGAGGGCTGGTACGGCCTGACCGCGGAGGGCGAGCACCTGCCCGCCGACCTTCCCGACTCCCTCGAGCGCCCGCCGTACAAGTCCAAGCGCAAGCCCTACCTGGCCGACGGCATCGACATCAAGGGATGGAAGGTGCCGAGCCTGCCCTATCTGGTCTGGGCGCCCATTCAGAAGCTCCCCGCCGAGAAGGGCATCATCCGCGCGCTCAAGAACCTCGCCAAAAAGGCCGATGCCATCATCATCGGCACCGACTTCGATCGCGAGGGCGAGCTCATCGGATCCGACGCCCTGCGCCAGATGCGCCAGGTCGCGCCCGACACGCCCGTGTCGCGTGCCCGTTACTCCGCCTTCACCAAGGGCGAGATCGACCATGCATTCGCCAATCTGGTGGAACTGGACCAGGACCTTGCGGATGCGGGCGAGAGCCGCCAGTACATCGACCTCGTGTGGGGTGCGGTGCTGACGCGCTACCTCACCATGGCACGCTTTGGTGGCTTGGGCAACGTGCGCAGCGCCGGCCGCGTGCAGACCCCCACGCTGGCCATCGTGGTCGAGCGCGAGCGCGAGCGTCTCGCCTTCGTTCCCGAGGACTACTGGGTGGTCTGGGGCGAGCTTGACAAGGATGGCTCCGGCTTCCGCACCACGCACGCGACGGCCCGCTTCAAGGACAAGGCCGCTGCCGAGGCGGCGTTTGCGCATGTGGAGCATGCCACTCAGGCGCGTGTGGTCTCGGTCGAGAAGAAGAGCCGCACCCAGAGGCCACCTGCGCCGTTCAACACCACCTCGCTGCAGGCTGCCGCGGCCGCTGAGGGCATCAGTCCCGCCCGCACGATGCGTCTTGCGGAAAGCCTCTACATGAATGGCCTCATCTCGTACCCGCGTGTCGACAACACGGTCTATCCGCGCTCGCTCGACCTGCGCGCCACGGTTCACACGCTCGTCGACGTGCCGCAGTATGCACCGACCTGCCAGCAGATCCTCTCGCAGGACAAGATCGTGGCCACACGGGGCAAGCAGGAGACCACCGACCACCCGCCCATCTATCCCACGGCGGCGGCGGATCCCGACAAGCTGCAGCCGGCCGAGTGGAAGCTGTACAACCTCATTGCGCGCCGCTTCCTGGCCACGCTCATGGGACCGGCCACCATCGAGGGCACGAAGCTGACCTTTGACATCGAGGGCGAGCCCTTCACAACCACCGGCAGCGTGCTGGCAAAGCCAGGGTTCCGCGCCATCTATCCCTTTGGCCTCAAGAAGGACGACCAGCTGCCCGCGCTCTCCGAGGGCGACATCTGCGATGTCAGCAAGATGCAGCTTGACGCCAAGCAGACCGAGCCTCCCGCGCGCTACAGCCAAGGCAGGCTCATCCAGGAGATGGAGGCTCGTGGCCTTGGCACCAAGTCTACGCGCGCCAACATCATCCAGCGTCTGTACGATGTCAAGTACCTCAAGAACGATCCCGCCGAGCCGAGTCAGCTCGGCATGGCCGTGATCGACGCCCTGACCAACTATGCGCCGCACATCACCTCGGCAGGCATGACGGCCGAGCTCGAGAACGACATGACGATGGTCTCGGAGGGCAAGGCCACGCAGGACCAGGTCGTCACGCATTCCCGCGCGTTGCTTTCGGGCATGATGGATGCCCTCATCGAGCACAAGGAGGACCTCGGCGAGGCGATCGCAGACGCCGTCACCGCCGATGCCAAGGTGGGCGTCTGCCCCAAATGCGGCAAGGACCTCGTCATGAAGACCTCGGCAAAGACGCGGGGATCCTTCATCGGATGCATGGGCTGGCCCGACTGCGACGTGACCTATCCGGTGCCCTCGCGCGTCAAGGTCATCCCCATCGAGGGGGAGGCGGGCGTCTGCCCCGAGTGCGGTGCGCCTCGCATCAAGTGCCAGCCCTTCCGCCAGCGTGCCTACGAGCAGTGCGTCAACCCGGCATGTCCCACCAACCACGAGCCTGACATCGTGGTGGGGGAGTGCAAGGCATGCGCCGAGGCGGGACGCCACGGTGACCTGATCGCACACAAGAGCGAACGCAGCGGCAAGCGCTTCATCCGATGCAGCAACTACGAGGAGTGCGGTACCAGCTATCCGCTGCCCCAGCGCGGTGAGCTTCACGCCACGGGGGAGACCTGTCCCGACTGCGGCGCACCCATCGTTCAGGTCGATACGGCACGTGGTCCGTGGCGCATCTGCGTGAACATCGACTGCCCGAGCAAGGAGAAGGCCAAGGCCTCGTCGGCCTCCCGTGGTCGTGGCCGTGGTGGCGCTCGCCGCAAGAGGAGCTAGCTGAGATCGTTTCGGTGAGGCCCGGTGCATCTAGGGGACAGTCCCCTCGCTGCACCGGTTCACTAGAATGGATGGGATGGGTTTTGTCTAAGGCGCGCGTCGTGTGAGGAATGGGGAGCTCATGGCAGGCACGTTCATAACACTCGAGGGCATCGACGGTTGCGGAAAGTCGACCCAGGCAAAGCTGTTGGCCGAGGCCTTCGCCCATACGGGTTCCGAGGTCCTCCTCCTGCGCGAGCCGGGTGGCACGCCCATCTCCGAGAAGATCCGCGCGCTGCTGCTTGACCCCGAAAACGAGGAGATGTGCGACGAGTGCGAGCTGCTGCTCTACGAGGCCTCTCGCGCCCAGCTCGTGCGCGAGGTCATCGAGCCGGCGCTCGTGCGCGGGGCCATGGTGATCTGCGACCGCTTTTACGACTCGACCTATGCCTACCAGCACGGCGGCCGTGGCCTGAGCCGGGACCTGGTCAAGACCTGCAACGCCCTTGGCAGCTGTGGTCTTGCGCCCACGTGCACGGTGGTGTTCGACCTCGAGCCTGGCGTGGCGCTTTCCCGGGCGACCAAGGGCGGCGCCGACCGTCTTGAGAGCGAGGGGCTGCAGTTTCAGGAGCGCATTCGCAACGCCTACCTCGAGCTCGCCGATGCAGAGCCGACAAGGGTCGAGGTGGTCGACGCGACGGGCACGCCCGAGGAGGTCTATGAGCGGCTGGTTGCGGCTCTGGCCGACCTGCTGCCCGCACCTAAGCGCTCCGAGGAGTCGTGATGTCCGAGCCAGCCCCACAGGTGCCACCCGCACTGTCCGTTCTCGATGATCAGCCTATGGTCCGTGACTTCCTGGCACGGGCGGTTACGGATGGCCGGCTCTCTCATGCGTACCTGTTCCTCGGGGCTCCCGGATCGGGCAAGACCGAGGCGGCGCTGGCGTTGGCCGAGTGCATCGTCTGTCCCAACGACGGCTGCGGCAAGTGCGACGAGTGCATTCGTGTGCGCCATCGCACGCACCCTGACGTGCGCGTCATCGAACCCGAGAGCGCGACAGGGTATCTGGTCGACCAGGTGCGCGAGCTGATCGACGACATTCCGCTCTCACCAGTGCGCGGCAGGGCGAAGGTCTACATACTTACCAACGTGGGGCTCCTTCGTCGCGAGGCGGCGAACGCCCTCCTCAAGACCATCGAGGAGCCGCCGCCAGACGTGACGTTCATCCTCATCGGCCGAACGGTCGACGCGATCCTTCCGACCATCGTGTCGCGCTGCCAGCGCGTCTCGTTCAGGATCGTCTCGCCTGGCATCGCCGTCAAGAGCGTGGAGCGCGCGGTCGGCGCCACCGAGACCGAGGCCCGCATCGCCCTTGCCGTGGCGGGGACGCCCGAGCGGGCGGGGGAGTTTCTGAGGTCGTCTTCGCGCCGTCAGGTGCGCCGTCTCATGGTGCGCACCATCACCGAGCTTGCCCGCGACGACGAATGGGATGTTCTCTGCTCGGCGCGGTCCCTGGTCGAGGCGGTGTGGGAGGCTGTCGGTCGTCCCGCGTCGAAGAGCAAGGCCAGCAAGGCGGATGACCCCGTGAAGAAGGCCTTGGAGGAGCGCATCAAGGGCCAGGAGGACTATCTTTCCCGCGGAGCCATTACGCAGATTGAGAAGAGCGTGAAGCGCGAACTCACCGCGCGCGAGCGTTCAGGTATGATGGAAGCCCTTGCAGCCGCCGAGTCGCTCCTTCGCGACGTGCTCACAAGCTGCGAGGACGTTCCCACGCCCATCGTCAACCAGGACGTCGCCGATGCCGTCGCGCGCATCGCCGCTGGCACCTGCACTGGCGGTGTGGTACGGGCGCTCGAGGCCGTGGGCGCCGCAGCCGACGACATCGCGCACAACGTGAATCCCCAGCTGGCCTTCGAGGTCATGCTCCTGTGTGTCAAGGAGGCACTCGCATGCCCACCGTCATTCCGGTGAAGTTCAAATATGCCGCTCGCGACCTGTGGTTTGACCCGGCTGATACCGGTGCCCAGGAGGGCGACCATGTCATCTGCTCGACCGAGCGCGGATACGAGATCGGCCTGGCCACGATGGACGCCATCGAGATGGATGACGCACGGCTGCACGACACGATAGGCGACGCGACGCTCAAGCCCGTGCTGCGCATCGCGACCGACGAGGACCTCGACCGTGCCGAGCGCCTTGCCGACCTCGGCGAGGAGGCGTTTCCGACCTTCAGGCGCCTGGTCATCGAGTCAGGGCTCGACATGAAGCCCGTGGGCGTGGAGTACATCTTTGGCGGGGAGAAGGTCGTATGCTACTTCTCTGCCGAGGAGCGCGTCGACTTCAGGCAGCTGGTGCGTGACCTCTCCCACGAGCTGCACGAGCGCATCGACATGCGCCAGATTGGCGTGCGCGAGGAGGCGGCGATCATCGGCGGCTTCGCGCACTGCGGGCAGGAGCTCTGCTGCGCGCGCTTTGGCAAGCAGTTCGAGCCCGTCTCGATTCGCATGGCAAAGGAGCAGGACCTTCCGCTCAACTCCGCCAAGATCAGCGGAGCATGCGGGCGTCTCATGTGCTGCCTGCGCTACGAGTTCGAGGCCTATCGCGACTTCAAGAGCCGCGCCCCCAAGCGCAATGCCGTCATCGAGACGCCGCTGGGCAAGGGAAAGATCATCGAGTACGACACGCCCAAGGAGCAGATCTGCCTGAGGCTCGAAAACGGAAAGCAGGTGCGTGTCGCCCTCGCCGACATGGAGGCGTCCGAGGCGGCGCACAAGAAGAGCGAGGAGCTTGGCTGCCCCTGCCGCCCCGACACGGTGACACGGGCGGCGCTGGACAAGCTGGAGTCGCCCGAGATCAAGATGGCCCTCGCCGAGCTCGATCGCCAGAATGGGGTCGTGCCCGAGGAGACCTTCGACGAGTCCGACATCTTCGTCGAGACCAAGCCGCGCCGCCGCCGTCGCAAGTCTGCCAGTGATGCGCAGGGTGCCAGCGCTCCCGCGCGCGAGGAGCGTGCCAACGCGCAACAGCCGGCGGGAGAGGGCGCAACGGGCAGGTCGCGTCGCCGCCGCCGGAAGGCTCAGCCCGCCGAGGGTGCTACGGCGCCTGTCGAAAAGGCCCCGGCAGCCGCTTCGGAGGCGCCGCAGGAGGCTCAGCAGGGTGCAGGACGTCGCCGTCGCCGCCACCATACGGCAGGCGACGGGGAGCAGTCGAGCTCGGTCGTCAAGGCGCAGCATGCCAGCGCAAAGGCTCAAGGCCAGGGAGCGCAGGTTCAGGGGGCGTCCAAGCGACAGTCTGGCAAGCAGGCTCAGGGTGCTCAGCAGGATCGTCCGCACGGCATGCAACCCAAGCGCAAGCGTCGTCCCGGAGACCGTGGAGGCGCGTCCGGCCAGCCAAATGCGCAAGAGGCACAGGAGAGGCGCGCGCCAAAGCATAGGGCGCCCGCACCCCAGAATGCCCAGCAGCCTGCCAAGGATGCGGCATCGCAGGATGGCCAGCCCAAGCCCAAGCGTCGTCGCAGGCGTGGCGGCCGCGGTCGCGGCAAGGGTGGCCAGGGTGAGGCTGGCGGAACGCCCGCAGCAGAGTAAACGCATTTCTGTCGTTTTGGGGACACGCCCCTGGACCACACTTGTGTGGTCCAGGGGCGTGTCCCTTGGCTAACACTCGGCCTATCCGTGAACTGCGGCCAAATAGGTCTCTGTCTTTGGTATTTGTGTCAAGGACGGGGCGTATACTGAACCTGTCAATCAAACCGCATTTATGGGGATGGCTACATGCTGCGCGCGTTTCATGGTGTGAACATTGCCGGTTGGCTCACGCTCGAGCCTTGGGTTACACCGGAGCTCTTTGCCGACTCCGGTGCGCTTGACGAGCCGACGCTCATCACGTCGCTTGGCAAGGAGCGTTATCAGAAGCTTGTCGAGAGGCATCGGGAGTCCTTCCTGTCACAGACGGACTTCACGCAAATTGCCGCACGAGGCTTCAACGCCGTGCGACTGCCTGTTCCATGGTATGCCTTTGGCGGCCTTGGGCCAGAGCCGGGCCCCTATGTCGGATGCGTCACCCAGGTTGACCATGCGTTCGACTGGGCCGAGGAGGTAGGCCTCAACGTTCTTCTGGCGCTCGACGTCTCGCCCGGGAACCCCGACGAGAGTGCGGCGCTCGTGCGTGACCAGGTTGACTTCAGGGAGTATCGCGAGGACTTGCTCGACGTCATCGCCGCCCTTTCCAAGCGCTATGCGTCGCGCATGGGATTCTTGGGCCTCGAGGTTGCGGACGATCCGGTCGCACAGGTGCGCCACGGCTTCTCGCTGAGTGAGGGCATCCCGTTGCATAGCCTGCGCAACTACTATCGTGAGGCATACGACACCATTCGTTCGCAGGCGGGGGAGGACGTGCTGGTGGTCCTGCCCGACGCAGGCGTGCCCCATGCCTGGAAGAGCTTCATGGCGCAGGACGCCTACCACAACGTCTGGCTCGACTGCCACCTGTTCCACCACACCGACCACGTTGATGCGGCCGGTCCGTCGGCGGTGCGCAAGCTCGTCGACAAGTCACGCGCGTACCTTGCCAAGGCTCGCAAGAGCGGCTTGCCCACGATGGTGGGCAAGTGGTCGGCCTCGCTTCCATACGCCGACTCGATGATGACGCCCGAGGGTCAGATCGCCCTCGCGCGCGTGTACGTGTCCGAGCAGCTCACGGCGTTCTCAAATTGTCCCGGATGGTTCTTCCAGACCTGGAAGACCTCAGGAAAGCTGGTCGGATGGGATGCACGCGTGGCGCTGGCGACCTTCGAGCGCAGGATGCTCGACTGATGGCTGGTGGAGAGGCACAGGGCCTGCTGTCGGTCGTGGGCACCCCCATAGGAAACCTGTCCGACGCCTCGCCGCGTGTGGTCGATACCCTGCGCTCATCGAGCGTGATCCTCTGCGAGGACACGAGGGTGACCTCGCGGCTGCTCGCGCACTTTGGCATTCACGTGCCCCTGCAGCGTGCCGACGAGAACGTTCTGGCGCGCCGCCTCGAGTCGACGCTCGAGCGTCTGGCAGCTGGCGAGCACGTCTCGTTCGTCTCGGATGCGGGTATGCCAGGCGTGTCAGACCCTGGTCAGCGGCTGGTGGATGCGGCTCTTGACGCTGGCATGCGCGTTGAGGTGGTCCCCGGGCCATCTGCGGTGACGTGCGCGTTGGTCGCATCCGGTCTTCCCATGGAGCACTTCTTCTTTGAGGGCTTTCTGCCGCGCAAGCATGGGGCCATAGTCACGCGACTGCGCGAGCTGGCATCGATTCCCGGTGCGCTCGTGTTCTATGAGTCCCCTCGTCGTGTGGTGGCGACGCTGCAGGCCATGGCGGAGGTCTTTCCGCTGCGGAGGGTCGCCCTGGTTCGTGAGCTCACCAAGCTGCACGAGGAGGTCGTGCGCGGGATTTCGGTGCAGGTTGCTGCCGAGGTTGCACAAAGGGATGAGGTCAAGGGGGAGTGCGTCCTCGTGCTCGAGGGGCCAGTGGCACAGGAAGGGCACGATTCCACGCATGAGGCGCAGCCCGTCTCGCTCGACGACGCCATTCTCGAGGCCCTGGCGGCGGGGGAGCCAAAGAGCGCTGTGGCCAAGCGTCTCTCCCGCGAGCTGGGACGCCCGCGCTCCGAGGTCTACGACCGCGTTGTGGAGCTTGCGCGTGGTTGATATGATGCGACTGCAAGCGTCGGTGACGGCGCGGTCCAAGTGTGTTGATCGGAGACAATGATGAGGAATGGTCGCCTGCAACTGAGGGGCATCGTCGGCCTGTCGACATGTGCTGCAATGAGCCTTGTCCTGCAACTTTTTGGTCCGGTTGCCTATGCCCAAGAGGCTGGCGCTCCGGTTGACGACGCATGCATGACGATGGCCGCGCCGCCCGAGGCGGAACGCCCAGCTGACGTGACGGAGGGCCAATACGCTGCAGAGCAGCAGGTTGTCGCGCCGTCTGAGGGCGACGTGGCAGAAGAGCAGGATCTGGCCGAACAAGATGCCGACGAGAGAACGACTCAGGCTGAGGACGTTGCGGATGCCGCTGATGATACGGAAGCGGATGCAGGCGAGGCGTCCACCGAGGCGTCGAACGACAAAGAGTCGGATCAGCCTGCGGATTTGGATGACCTGGCCGTGGCGGACGAGCAGGGGGCTCTGACATCGGCCCAGGCACTCGAGGCAATGTCTGGAGCGCCCAAGAACGGCTGGTACACCCCCGACGAGGGTGGCAGCTATTACTACT
>JAGAVX010000074.1 GCA_017941705.1 Atopobiaceae bacterium | reverse complement strand
GAGTGCTTCTACAACAGGCTCAGGCTCCACTCGGCGCTGGGCTACATGAGCCCCGTCGAGTTCGAGGAGGCGCATGCCGCACGGCCGCTCGCCGCTTGATTGCCACCTGTAAACGAAAGTGGGTGACATTCAGACGGCCACGCTCCCGGCCGTCCCCGGTTGACTCGCATGCCGCCCGCTGCCCGCATGGCAGGCCCGACCAGCGCCCCACGGCACCCCTGCCCATGGCGCGGCCCAACCCTCGATGAGCCTGCGCTTGCGTGGCTTGTGCGCACGGCCCGGCGGCAGATAAATTCAACGACGTGACGGTCACGCTCTCGGTGACTCTCGGCAACGGCAGGCTCGCTGGTTCAACGTTTGGGAAACGGTCACGGTTTCGGCGTTCGCGTTCTTCTCTTTCTTCACGGTCTTTTCTCTATCCGCGGCCTTTTCTTACCGTTCAAGGTCTAACCGTAAGCCTTTCGTTCTTTTCTACTCCTTCTGCCTGTGGCTCGTCACGTATTAGCTGGCAGCTAATCTCCATTCCGTTTCGGTCTGGTAGAATGTGATGCGTTTTGTATTGCTTACGGCGTTACTCGGTAAGGATTGCAGATGAAGTATTCCGAACTCGTCGAGACTGGCGCTTCTCCGACCGAGATTCAGTCCTACCTGCGCGACTCCGAGCTTGTCTCGGTCACCATCCGCATCCCGCGCACGCTTCGGGACTCGGCCAAGGAGGCGGCATCACTCAAGGGCATGAACTTCACGTCTTTCATTAAGCGACTCATGATCGAAGAGCTCAGCCGGAAGGACTAGACGATGCAGCCTGACTACTTCGACAATCGCGCTCGCATCGTGAAGGACGACCTCGTGGCGCAGATCGGGACGGGAGATCGCCTCTCGGTCGCGGCCTCGGTCTTCTCCATGTACGCCTACCGGGAACTTTCCGAGCAGCTTGAGGGGCTCGACGAGTTCCGGTTCATCTTCACCTCGGACGCGTTCACGACCTCGCGGCCCAAGAAGGAGAAGCGGGAGTTCTACATCCCACGGCTCAGCCGGGAGCAGGGCCTCTTCGGCACCCAGTTCGAGATAAAGCTGCGCAACGAGCTCACGCAGAAGGCCGTGGCCACCGAGTGCGCCGACTGGATACGGCGCAAGGCGCGGTTCAAGTCCTTCAACGAGTCCGGCCATATGGACTCGTTCCTCGAGGTGCAGAAACGATCCGACGACATAGCCTACCTTCCCTTTGACGAGTTCACGACCAGCAAGCTCGGCACCGAGCGCGGCGAGTCCGGCTTCTCGATGACCATGCGGCTCGACGCGAGCCAGTCGCGCGAGTGCCTGCGCAACTTCGACGAGGCATGGGAGTCGGGGCAGCTTCAGGACGTAACCGACGCGGTCATCGACTCCATCAGCACGATGTACGCCGAGAACGCGCCCGAGCTCGTGTACTACGCGGCGCTCTACCGCATCTTCAACGAGTTCCTGGACGACATAAGCGAAGACGTGCTTCCCAACGAGGGCACGGGCTTCCAGCAAAGCGCCATCTGGGGCAAGCTCTACGACTTCCAGCGCGACGCTGCGCTCGCCATTATCAACAAGCTGGAGACCTACGACGGATGCATCCTCGCGGACTCGGTAGGCCTGGGCAAGACGTTCACCGCGCTCGCCGTGATCAAGTACTACGAGAGCCGAAACCGCAACGTGCTCGTGCTCTGCCCGAAGAAGCTCAAGGACAACTGGCTGACCTACAACCAGAACGTGGTGAACAACCCGATCGCGGCCGACCGCCTGCGCTACGACGTGCTCTACCACACCGACCTCTCGCGCGACCGGGGCATGTCAGAGACCGGCATCCCCCTGGACCGCATCAACTGGGGCGCGTACGACCTCGTGGTCATCGATGAGAGCCACAACTTCCGCAACGGCGCGGACTCGGCCTCGAAGAACGACGACAAAGAGAACCGCTACCAGCGCCTGCTCGCCCGCGTGATACAGGAGGGCGTGAAGACGAAGGTGCTCATGCTCTCCGCCACGCCCGTGAACAACCGCTTCCGCGACCTGCGCAACCAGCTGGCACTTGCCTACGCCGGCGACGGCTCCAAGTGGGAGGGCCGCCTCAAGATCGACAACGACATTGAGACCGTCTTCCGAAACGCCCAGGTGGTGTTCACTCGGTGGAGCAAGCTTCCGCCCGACGCGCGCACGACCGAGGCGCTAACGCGCATGCTGGACTTCGAGTTCTTCGAGGTGCTGGACCAGGTGACGGTGGCGCGAAGTCGCAAGCACATACAGCGCCACTACGACATGGCTGCGCTCGGACCCTTCCCGACTCGCAACAAGCCAATATCCAAGCGACCTCACCTGTCGACCCTGCCCGGCGCCATCAGCTACCACGAGATATACGAGGAGCTAGAGGACCTGAGCCTGGCGATCTACATACCGTCGCAGTACCTGCAGCCGAGCAAGGTGAGCAAGTACGCAGGCGAGAGCGGCGGCAACCTGACCATGGCCGGCCGCGAGACGGGCCTGCGCAAGCTGATGAACGCCAACCTGCTCAAGCGCCTGGAGAGCTCGGTGTGGTCGTTCCGCATGACGCTCGAGCGCATCCTGGGCTACATGACGGCGACGCTCGAGACCATCGACGCCTACAAGGCGAACCGCAGCCAGCGCATCGTGGTGGAGGACACGAGCAGCCAGTTCGACTTCGACCTGGACGACGAGGAGATGTTCTTCGAGGTGGGCGGGCGCACCAAGATAGACCTGGAGGACATGGACTGGCTCAGCTGGGAGCGCGACATCGCCGCCGACGTGGAGACCATCAACGTGCTGCTGAGCATGATCAAGGACATCGACCCAGCGCACGACGCCAAGCTCGTCGAGCTCTGCGACCAGCTGCGCGACAAGGCCGAGAACCCCATCAATCCCGGCAACCGCAAGGTGATGATCTTCACAGCGTTCGCAGACACCGCCGAGTACCTGTACGAGCACGTGAGCGCGTTCGCGAAGAGGGAACTCGGGCTGGAGACGGCGGTCGTGACCGGCACCAAGCCGGGCCGCAGCACCGTGAAGCAGGTGCCGGCCGACATGGGATCCATCCTGGCGTGCTTCTCGCCCGTGTCGAAGGAGCGTGCCGTGGTGGCGAGGCAGCTCGAAGGGCACGACATCGACATCCTGATCGCCACCGACTGCATATCCGAGGGCCAGAACCTGCAGGACTGCGACTACCTGATCAACTACGACATCCACTGGAACCCCGTGCGCATCGTGCAGCGGTTCGGCCGCATCGACCGCATCGGCTCCAAGAACGACGTGATCCAGCTCGTGAACTACTGGCCGGACGTGGAGCTCGACGAGTACATAAAGCTCAAGGCGCGCGTGGAGGAGCGCATGCGCATAACCGTGATGACCTCCACCGGCGATGATGACTACATCAACGAGGAGGAGAAGGGCGACCTGGAGTACCGCGAGCGCCAGCTGCGCCAGATGCAGGAGGAGGTCATCGACTTGGAGGATGTGAGCGGAGGCGTCTCCATCACCGACCTGGGCCTGAACGACTTCCGCATGGACCTGATTGGCTACTACAAGGCCAACCCCGAGGTTGACCGGCTGCCGAGCGGCATACATGCCGTGGTGGCCGGCGAGGACCCGGGCGTGATCTTCGTGCTGCGCAACGTGAACCCCGGCGTGAATGCTCATGTACGGTAAAGAAGCAAGCAACCGAAAACAATAGATAGACCGCCAGCACTACACTATTCCGAACCAAAGACCAAAAGATAAGCATTTTGAGAAAATCTAAACTTTTGGATTTTCCTACAATGCCGACTACG
>JAGAVX010000009.1 GCA_017941705.1 Atopobiaceae bacterium | reverse complement strand
GCGCTTTTGGCCGTCTACTACGGCACCAAGTTCTGCGCGCCCATCATCACCGACGCTTTCCATCTTGATTCCTATTACACGGGCCTCTGCATTCGGGCGGTTGCATCCATCGCATGCTTCGTCGCGCTCGGGGGACTCGGCAGCCTAAGCTGGCTGAAGTTCGATCTTAAGGCCGTCGGTCACGCCTGGCGCTTCCTCGGGTACATCATCATCGTCTACATCGCGATGGGTGTCTTCTCGTTCTCCATTACTGCCGGTACGATACCCGAAGCGGAGCGCGGCGCCCTCACCGCGGCGGAGGCCTTGCGCAACCTTCTCTACATAACCGGTCTGTGCGTCATCGTGGGAATCAACGAGGAAGCCATGTTCCGTGGCCTGTTGTTTGGTGGCCTACTTGCAGGCATTAACGGCAGTAGGCACAGCGCGCTTTGGGCAGCCATCATCTCGAGCGTCATCTTTGGCTTCTTCCACGTAATGAGCGATTTGAATCCCGAGGACCCGCTTACGCTTGCACAGGGCCTCATGAAGACTCTCCAGACTGGTACCGTCGGACTCTTTCTCTGCGTGACGGTCATCGAGGACCACAGGCTATGCGGAGCCATGAGCACACACGGCTTCACAGACTGGGTGGTCATGCTGAACTCCGTTCTTACCGGCTTCGAGGGCGTGGGGAGCTACGTTAACACAGATCCGCAGGTAGCAGCATCAGGTATTGTCCTTTACGCCATCATGTGCGTCATATACCTGCCAAAGACGATTCAGTCGATCCGGAGGCTGCTCAAGGTGGAGGACCCGGAGTACGGTCCTTTCCTCCAGAGTGTTGCGCCACAGTCCCAAGACCACTCCCAGGGGCGGCACTTCGCATAGCGAGCGTATGCGCAACATGCAGGGGTGCATCGGGGACGCATCGGAATGGAAAAGTACCGCTCGCGTGTCCTGCACTACCTTGATGCCTGTGATGCCGAACCTGAGGGCCAAGGAAGGTTAAGCTTTCAAGGTATCGGCTTTGCCAGGCAATCTTAACGACAATCCCCGAGGAAGGTGGCAGACTATGAACAGGCTCAAGAGAGCCGTCGGACTCAACACTCGCCGCGCAGGTGCTCTAGCCCTTGCAGCCATCATGACATGCAACCTGACGTTTCCACAGACCGCGTTTGCCGCCGTGCGGATTGACGAGACCGATCTCGCCCAAGGTGAGAACTCGGTCGGCGGCGGTACTGCGACATTCGTGGACTCCATTCTCGACATGGCCGGAGTGACGGCCAACGAGCTCTTCAGCGACGAGGACCTTTCGGTGAACTTCAATGGCGACAACAACATCGAGCAAGTGAACACCGCGGGTTCCGCTGAGGTCGAGCTGAACTATACGGGCGAGAACGAGGTTGAGGAGGTACATGCCTCCGAGCAGTCCAATGTAACGATCATCGCCGACGGGAACAACGAGTTCGAGGAAATCACGGCAACCGACAAGTCGAACGTCACCATCAACGTCACCGGCGAGAACGAGTTCGAGGAGATCTCGGGCTACGACGACGCAAGCATTACCGTTCGTGGCACCGACTGCCAGAAGAAGGATGTCATCGAGCTGGGCGAAGGCGAGGAGGACACCGCACTGTCGACCGAACGTGGCAAGCTGACCATCGACCATGTCACCGTGGAGGTCAAGGGCAAGGAGGCGCTGATCGGGTCCCTGAAGGGCGACTTGTTGGTCAACACCTCCAAGATTGCGAAGGAAGACGAGAACGAGTACACCTCCATCACTGCTGGAGGAACGATGACGGTGAGTGAATCAGTCATCGATATCACGGGCACGATCCACTCGACCGGAGCAATGACCATCAAGCACTCGGACGTCAAGGCGGAGGCCCCCGATCCCAAGTACGACGAAAGTCCCTATCGCGTCTCATCCGACACCAGCATCAAGCTGATCGACGAGAAGAACGGTGAGGTAAGGCAGGGCAAGATCGGCGATAAGACGGTGCATTACGTCGATACCGAGGGCAACGACGGCAAGACGGTCGACTTGAAGGCCGATGGCGAGCCGGCATACTACCACTGCAAGGACGAAGCGTCTGCACAGGTTAAGGCGGCAGTCCTGCCCAAGACGGGTGACGAGCGCACTCCAGTCTGGCCGGCCGCGATAGGCATCGCACTTGCTGCGATGGGCCATGCACTGCAGACTCGTATGAGAAGAAGCGAAGAAAGGTAGAGCAGCAGAAAGGAATGACCGCCAAACGGGTTCCATTTGGCTGCTCTTAGAATTACACCGCCCGCCAGATGCAATTTGGCAGGCGGTGTAATTGTTTTATACACACCTATGGTATTGTCCAACCCGCGATGCGCAGGAGTACGCCTCGGCAGCAAATCGCCCTCTTTTGTCAGCGCTCTTTTCTAAGCCTCTGTTTTCGTGCGCATACAATCCGTTTTGTAGGTCGTATTTCCAAAGCAATTAGGGACCTATCTCATTGCGTAGGGCAAAAACTACCTACAACTTATTAAAGCGACGTAAAAAGAGAAGCCATGGCACCTACAAAACAGATCGTAGGTGTTTTGTCACATGCGCCCTCCCAGAGCGGTGGAGCCTAGGAGCCCCAACCGCAGCTTGGAACTCCTCCGTGACGGCACGCACCAAAAGCGGCACAGCGAAAACCGCAGTCTCCGCTGTGCCGCATCAAGAATCAGCCAATCAACAGCCTACTTCACCGTAATGCCCTCACGCTGGAAGAGAAGGATGAGCTCGCGATTGAGATACCGGGTGATTGGCTTGCAATCCTCCTCGCTGCACTCGACCGTGAAGGTAAGCGTCATGTTGCCGCCGGTCAAGTCCGTAATGCCAATGTAGGTCGGCCCGCTGACAATCGAGGGACATCCCTGCGCCATGTTCGGCAGCTCGCTATTGAGCAGTCCCTCGATGCGTTCGATTGACTCGGTGGAGGGAGCCTTGATGTTCACCAGACATTTGGCGTTGTACTTGGAGAGGTTAACGACGTTCTTCACGTCTGTATTGCCAATGATCTTGATATGGTTGCTTTCGTCGACGACCTTTGTCGCTCTCACGCCGATCTCTTTGACCCAACCACGGAAGTTGCCAATCTCAACCATGTCGCCGACCTGGTACTGCCCCTCAAACACGATATAGACGCCCGCCACGATATCGGACACCAGCTCGCGTGAGCCCATGGTCAGAGCCATACCAACGAGACCTAGCGACCCCAAGATGGTGGACGTGGGGAATCCCAGGTATCCAAACGACTGGTATATCAGCACGCCAAGGATCATGTATTCGATGAAGCTGTATGCAAGCCTGCAGACGGTCTGCGCCCTGCGGTCCAAAAACTTTGCGAGTAGCTCGTACAGCGCCCTGGAGATCACTATGGCGCAGAAGGACCTGGCCACAACGATGAGGATGCTGCATACCGCAAACAGGTTGGGACCCCTCATCCAGTCACCGTACATGATGAAGTCGAGCAGCCTGTTCTCTGTAAGATGCAGGTGTGCCGGATTAAGCGCTGCAAGGAACACGATCATGAGCACCATGCAGAGCGAGAACATGATCACCGAGCGCGTACGCTCCTCGGGCATCATAGCCTGCCACTGCGAGAACGCAGCATCGGTCTGCGCCGCCAGCTTGTCAAACACCGTGTCTTCAGACTCGGAGGACTGCCCATCGGTTACCTGCGAAACGTTCCTCGCTTGTTCGATTTGCACAATGCACTCGTCAAAGTACTCGCGTGTGTATTCCTTCAGCAGGCGGGCGACGAGAATCAGCATGGCGGGCAGGTAGCACACGGCAACCGCGACACCAAAGATGGGCATCATCTTGAAGACATACGAGTTCGCGACAGCATAGTAGTTGACCGTCGATCCCGTCCGCTTGGTGAGGACAAAGCACGGCTGGTCATCGACTACCGCAAAGTTCGTAAACCCGTCGACGAGGCTCTTATCGCTCAAGTCACACTCGACCACGGTCCGACCCGTCAGGTCGCTGTTACTCGAGTGCTTGATGACACCCGACTCCGCATCGGCTATGAAGTAGGTTGCGTCGTCATTGGCGATGACCTCTATCTGCTGGTCAAGGCTCAACAGACCCTGCGTGCGCTCCATCCTGCTGGGGTCGATCGCAATCAGCAAGGCCCCCTTCTTCTCCTGATCGTTTGTCTTGGGAACGGGCACGCCCACAACCCAGCGTTGGAGACCTGTGACTTCTCCCTTGGACGACTCATGCACGATGCGCGAGACGCCCTGCTGGAGCCTGAGGAAGTCCGACGAGTTCTCTCCGTGTCCCTCCCCGAGCTTGAAGCCCACATAATCCTTGTTGCAGGCAATCTCCTTGCCTTCGGAATCGAAGATCATGATGTAGTCGGCAGAGATGTCGTTGCACAGATCCTGCAGCTTGCTCTTGGTCATGAGCTGGGGGTAGTCCGCTGCCATCGATGCGATGCGGCTGGCAAAGTACACGTACCAGTCACCTTCACGCTGGTATGCGGTCTTCCGCACATCTCTCTCGTTCTTCTTGAGCTGCTCGAGAAGCACGTTGAGAGAGTTGCGACCGTTGATGACCTCTATATGCAGCGATCCCATGGCCTCCGAGAAGCACCCAACGACGACAACGAGTAGCGTGCCCGCCAAGCCGATGGTCAGCAAGGTCTGGTGAATTCGATCGGGGTCAAAGCGCACAGTCTGCCCCCTGGTGAGGGGCCGTTCCTTGACATAGCTCTTGACCGACAACGCGTACGTGGCAAGCGCCACAAACACGAGCCACATGGCGACTACCGCCACCAGCGAGCGCGAAGCTCCATGGATAATGGCATCCTTCAAGGGACGAAGGTACGCGACGACATAATCGGTATCTTCTACCTTCGTTATGACGAAGGTATACGAATCACCGTTGAGATCGGCGGTATAGGACCCTTCCTCTGAGAGATCGTCTGGCTCAAGGCCAAGCTCAGAAGCGGTACTGCAGTCTTTGAAGTAACTGGAATTGACCGCAAGCGGAAGGCTCTCCGCGCCCGCATCAATGAGAAGCACCGCTCCCTCGTAGGCCTGCTCGACTGCCGAGACCTGCTTGTCAATGACCTCATGGTCACTGATGTAGCGATCCTCCTCGTACTCCGAGGTCACGTCTAGGTAATAGGTGTCGCCTGTGATGTGGGCCGCCGTCACCAGCACCATGATTTCTATAGCGGTATCCTCGTCAGCTGCGCCATCCGCGTCAGAGGTCTTAGTCGAATCCCCATCGTCCTCGTCGGCACTGTTGATGACGATATCGAGACCGGTGTCGGAATCGATAAGGCAGGTAAACGGCACGCCAGTCTTCTCGGTGTCAAGCAGGTCCCGCGCAGTTGCCTCCAGACACCCATCCTTGAACCCCTCGGGGTACACGATCTGGCCATCCTTTAGGTCTACGACAAAACCATCCTTCAGAATGCGCGGACCATCGTAGACATCGTCAGTCACAAACTCCTTGAGCAAGTCTGCCTCAAGCTTGGCACTCGAGACAAGATCCTCTTGGAAGTAGTCCTTCGCACCTTCCTCCCTCTTGATGGCGGGAGCAACGAGATTCGCGACCGCTCGGGTTACGAGGGCGTCTTGCTCGCACTCGCGGTTGTACGACGTCCAACCGCCAACCAACATCAAAACAAGCGTAACCGGAATCGTGACGAGCAGAATGGTTTTCAGCGTACGTAGCCCGCCGACTTCCCTCCACTCGCTCGCCAGCTGCTTGCGACGGGTCAGTATCCTATTGAGTCCTTTGCCAACTAGCACAGGTTGCCCCTTTTGTTCCACGCTTGCTACCTGAAGCGGTGCCATGGCGCTGCATCGCCCTCATTCTCAGGCAGCGCCTCACGCATGCAGTAATGGTACATCTTTCCAGCTAATACATGCTCCAAGAGAGGCATGGCATATTGTCACATGAGCACCGTCTGTCCATAAATGTAAAGTTTGCTTGACACCCAAACACACACGCTATAAAAGGATTATGACAAGTTTGCTTTACATTATGGTGGAGGTGATGAGTTGAGGAACAGAATCGAAGAGCTGCGCAAGGCCGCAGGGGTGCGTCAGGAAGAGTTTGCCAAGGCGATGGGAGTGTCGCGGCAAACGATCAGCTCGCTCGAGAACGGTCGCTACAATCCCTCGATCATGCTGGCGCACAAGATCGCCAAATACTTTGAGATGACCATCGAAGAGGTCTTCGTCTTTGAGGAGGATTAGTCATGTACTACAACAACAAGAGACTTGCCCTGAGTGTCTTTTGGATCGTCTTGGGCGTGGCGTTGTTGGCGCTCTCCATCGCTGGAAAGCTGGATCCCTCGCTTTACGCAGGCATGGGCGGCGCTCTCGCCTGTGTCGGCACGTTCCAGGTCATTCGAAACCTCAGGTATAGAAAAGACACCGCCTATCGCGAGAAGATCGACGTGGAGCTGAGCGACGAGCGCAACGAGTACCTGCGCATGAAGAGCTGGTCTTTGGCAGGCAACATCGCCGTCCTCATTGAGAGCATCGGAATCGTTGTTGCCATGATCACGGGGCAGGAGACGGTTCAGCTCGTGCTTTCTTACTCCATGTGCCTACTTTTGGTGGCGTACTGGGCAGCGTTCTACATTCTTGCTCGCAAGTATTGATGCGTGCGGCCACACCTCCGCAAGAGAGGGTGGCCGCACCTCATGTCGCGGATGCCTCTTGCGAGCCTGTTCCTCAAAGGGACCCGAGAAACTCCCGTATGCCGCTTGCAATCCGCTCTTGCTCAAAGTTGTGCACGTAATGCCCGCAGTCGAGCTCGACGACCGAGGCGTTCGAGAGGCCCGCTGCGTAGTCATGCTGCAGCTCGATCCAGTTGTCCGCCCGAGTCTGGCTCCCGTCAGAAGTAAACATCAGCATCGGGACATCGGGCTTTCCTCCGGCGTCGATCTCCCTACAGGCGTCAGGAACGGCAAGACCCTCGTTGACGATCGTTTCGTTCACGGCCGCCCTGCACGCGATGGCCCGATAGAGCCTCTTCTCATCGTCGGAGAGTCCCTCGGGAAGCGAGCCGTCGCCATAGAAGAACCGGACAACGCCTAACTCCCTGCCAAGAGCAGCGAGCCGCTCAAGTCGCAGCGTGCCATCGAAGTCAAATTCGTCGTAGGACCTGGGAAGCGCCATGTCGAGACCCACTATCGCCTCCACCTCGCTGGGGTGCTTTTGCGCCCAGAGGATAGCCTCAAGTCCTGACATGGAGTGCGGGCAGAGGACATAAGGGCCGCTCACGCCAATCGCGGCAAGTGCCTCACGATCCTGCCTGAGAATGGTATCAAAGGGTCTCTCGCTACTCACGACATCGCTGAACCCGTAACCAAACTTCTCGATCACGACAATCCGATATTCGTCTTGCAGCAAGCTGTACAGGCTCTTGAAGTCCAAGATCGGTGACGCCGTGCCACTGCCCGACAGAAACACAAGCGTATGCTCGCCCTCACCCTGCGCGTAGACGCACATCCTATGCCCGTCCACCTCGACCATCTGCCCAAGGGGTCGCTCCAGCAGGGGCGCCTCCTCTTGAAGCTTGACCTTGTTGTACGCAAAGACCGTCAACAGAGGCAGTAAGACAGCCACAACCGCCATTTGCATGCGCTTTGCAAACACATTCATCTGCCACACCTTGCTCGCGACGGGGTCCGACACCATATTGCAGAGTGGAGCCTACTTGAATAACTTCGCAGATCACTGCTAAAGACCCCAAGGCCACCGACTAGCCCAAAGTCTAACCCATAATCCAGCGCATTTCTTGGCGATCAAGCGAACAGCCCGACCGTGATTGCATAGGGTACTGACCCAAGATACCTAATTAGACCTCGAACGTCAGAGAAATCCCACGTTTCTCTGACGTTCGAGGTCTAATTAGGTACTTCGTCTCGATACATCGGTTTTCAATGAGCTAGTAGTGCATAAACTTCAAGCAAAAGTGCATATATAGCGCTATACATGCTTCTCAAGGATGAGATGGGGCGTAAAAAGTGGTGCACGGTGGAATGTGCGCCTCGCAAAAGCAGCTCAGTCAAACAGGAGCGAGCCATGAAGCACATGAATGAAACCGAGCCCACACAAGCGCAGAACCCGCCCTAGCCAGAGAAACGACACGTCCTCTTTGACCGCCCGATCCTTACCATGGTTGTGACGTTCACCTTCTTCGACATCGTGTCAAACCTTCTCATTCTCGGCTTATCACTTCATGCTTCGCTCCTCAAAGTGCAGGGAGATACTGCAACTCTGGGCAGAGAGGTGGCACGAGGACAGCGCTGCGTAGAATCTCTCCACGCATCAGCTCATCCGTTGGTATCGACGCTCGCAACCCTCGTTGCGAGCGTCTTTTCATGCAGGTAGGGACTCGCGGCAAAGACGCATTTAGAAGTAGCTCACCCTGACACGCTTGCCCATGTCGCGCAGGCAGCCGGACAGCTCCTCCACGATTCTCATCTTGATGTCAAAGCTAATAGGCAGGTCGGCGTACTGATGCGCAGGATTCATAGCTCGACCCACGAAGAAGCTGATGTCGGTTGCCTCCTCAAACAGCAGCTGGCAGATGCGGGAGGCCCCGTCGTGACCGTAGTTCCACTCCTCGTAGCTCTCGTTGCCCTGCAGGTAGTCCTGGGCGTAGGTCAAAACCTTGCCCATCGTTACGACACCCTCCGTCACGAGGTCCACGCCCTCGATCTCGGAGGTGGGCGGAACGTCGCTCTTTGCGCTGTACTCCGTCTTGGTGTTCAGTGGTTTGCGCAGGTATTTGGCGGCAATCGTGGCCGTGGTACCACCGCAGATGATGCGCTTTCCCTCCTTCGAGAAGAAGAGACTCATCATCCGGTTGCAATCGTCGCGGTCCGCGGGAGGACCAAACAGGATGTTCATCGGAACGCGCCGCCTGATGCGGACGACGCATGCCGTGGCATCGTCGAGCGGGTGATGGCCGTACAGCTTGTCGCACTCGTCAACGAGCATCGTGCACAACACCTTTGCCGTATAGCCGGTCAGCGACATGTCTGCCACAAACTGCGCGATGTCTTCGACCTTCCAGTCGTTGTTGTATGCGATGCCATCGTTGGCATGCGGGCACCCGTCGCTCATGGCGACGAACAGGTCACCCTCCTGCAGCCGAATCGTGGAGCGGTAGATGGTCTTCCCCTCGATGTGGATCTCGGTCATCGGGTAGTCCGTGACATCGCCGTCGCGGATGAAGACTACCTGCGGGTTGTCGTACTGAATCAGCTCCGCCGTGTGATTGCGGACCAGATTGATGATCGTGAAGGTGGAGTACGCCACGCCGTGCTTGCCCGTGACGGGGAGCGTCGCAGCGATGGTCGAGACGCATTCCTCGATGGAAAGTCCCTCGGCCATCATGGTGGAGATGATCTTTGACGTCAGCGTAGAGAGGATGCTCGCCTGCACGCCACTGCCCAGTCCGTCAGCAAGCACGATGACAGTAGAGCCGTCCTCCTTGCTCACCACATCGACGTGGTCGCCGCACAGTTCCTCGCCCGCATGGTTGATGCTCTTGTAGCCGATGTCAGCGCAAAGGTCATTCATCGATGATCGACTCCTTCAGCTTGGACAGGGCAATCTTCGTCTCGGCGGTCGTCTCGCCCAAAAGCGAGGCGATCTCCTGCACGATGAGCATCTGCCTCTCGACGACCTTGTCGGCAACCTCCACCGTCTGGTGGCTGATCTCCTCCCTGCGCTGGCGCTCTTCCTCCTCGGCGGTCACGTCATGCATGATGCACAGGATCATCCTGCCGTCCTCCGCCGGAACGACGGTCTCGTCAACGTAGCGCTGGTACTCCGCGAGATAGACCCGCTGGTTGTACACTCCCCTGCCCGAGCGCCTCACGTCCATGAAGACGCGCGGGTCGAGGATGCGCACCACCTGGTCGCCAAGGACGTCCGATGCAAACCGGATGTTGAGCAACTTGAGGGCAGCCTCGTTGAGCTGCTGCACCTCGAAGGTGTCATTGACGACAATCAGGGCGTTGGGGCTATTCCTGACGATGGCATCGGAGAAGCTCTCGGCCTTCTCCTTGAGGAAGGGCAGGCACATGGATATCTCCGCCTTGCCCTGATAGATTGCGACCGCCTTCTCGCGACAGGTGTCGTAGCCGCAGGAGCCGCAGTTGAGCTCGTCGCTCGGCTTATACTTGCCCATCTCGCGGAGGATCTCCATCACCTCGTACTCGGATGGATTCTTTTCGGGCCGCTCGATGGGAACGAAGGTCTGCTTCATCATGGAAATCTCGGGCTGGGACACGTCAAAGTCCTCGCGCCCGGCAAACGTGGCCACCGCCATGTAGTCGTTCACAGGACTACGACGGTACTTCTCCATGACTGGGCCACCTATGCAGCTACCCATGCAGGCAGACATCTCGATGAAGCACTTGTGCACCTTGCCTTGCGCGATGTCGTCGAGCGCGGCAATGCAGTTCTCCACGCCATCAAGCGCCATGTAGGTGAACTCCGGCGAGTCCTGCGCCATGGTCTTGAGGATGCCTCCCGGGGTCGGGAAGAAGCGCGCGCGGCTCTGCTCGTTGGGAACGATCTCGTGCTTCAGCTCGATGTGCTCCTCCTCGAACCACCTTGTCAGCTCCTCGAAAGTGAGGACCGCATCAACGGCATTACGGTACATCTCCCCTTCGTCCTTCTTTGCGACGCAGGGGCCGACGAACACCGTCTTTGCGCTCGGAATGCGACGCTTGATGTCCATGCAATGCGCAACCATGGGCGACACGACATCGGCAAGGTATTGGAGCTGCTCGGGGTAGTACTTGCGGATCAGCAGGTTGATGGAGTGGCAGCAGGATGAGATCACGATGTCGCGGTTCTCCTCGCGAAGCATCCGGTCGTACTCGCGCTTGACCATGGTCGCACCGATGGCAGTCTCCTCCGCGTCATGAAACCCGAGAGCCTTCAGCGCCTCGCGCATTGCCTCGATTCCCACGCCCTCATAGTTGGCGATGAACGACGGAGCGAGGCTGACCACCACGGGGTCACCGCTGCCGATGAGGACGCGCACCTTCTCGATGTCATCCACGATCTGCTTGGCGTTTTGCGGACACACGACAAAGCAGTGGCCGCAAAGGATGCACTCGTCGTCGATGATGTGCGCCTGACCAGCAGAAAAGCGTATGGACTTGACCGGACAGTGACGAATGCACTTGTAGCAGTTCTTACAGTTCGACTTCTTGAGCCGCAGGCAGCTTGCCATGGTGTCCCCTTTTTTCTATAGCGCAGATGCAGGCATGCGTGATGCCATCCCCCGGCTACCAGCATATCGAAACTCGAGGGGTGTGACAGATATGGCATTAGTAAAATGTCTTGCTATTCAGCAAAAGCGAGGCGAAGTGGCGAATCTGGCCGTCGTCCACGCGGCATCCTCGGGTCCTACCCCATGTGCTCCTCGCCCCAGGTGCACAGCTGATCGAGAACGACCATGAGCGAGTCGCCCAAGGGCGTGAGCGAGTACTCCACCCTCGGGGGAACCTGCTGGTACTCCCTGCGCGCGACAAGCCCGTCCGCCTCGAGCTCTTTGAGGTTCGACGAGAGCGTCTTGTCGGTGACTTTCCCCAGGTAACGGCGCATCTCGTTGAATCTAACGGGCTGATACTCCATCAGACAGTAAAGGATTGCCATCTTGTGCTTGCCTTGGATGAGCGACATCGTGTAGCTATAGCCCGTGCCCTCAAAGCTCGCACCTTCGATCGTCCTGGCATCATCCATGATTCGCTCCCACACTATCTTTAAAGACAGTACTAGTCTTGTCTCTAGCACTGAAGCATACTCCAATTGACACTAGACTGGCCAAAGACACGATCGAGAGGACGGCAACTATGGCATTCAAGAACCTAGGCAACGCTGGCGAGCTGTTTCCGCAATCGGTGTTCATCATCGCAAGCTACGCAGAGGACGGCACGCCCAACGCAATGAACGCGGCATGGGCTGGCGAGTGCAGCCGCCACGAGATCTGCTTCAACATTGGCGATCACAAGACTACGGCCAACATCGTCGCCAAGGGAGCCTTCACGGTGTCACCTGCCGACGCCGCGCACGTCGTCGAGGCCGACTACTTTGGCATCGCCTCGGGTAACAAGGTCGACAAGGCGGCCGCATCAGGCCTCACCTTCGTGAAGTCCGAGTTCGTGGACGCGCCTGTCATCGAGGAGTTCCCGCTGACGATGGAGTGCGAGGTCACCGAGGTGCAGGGAGACGCGCACGGGGCCCGCATCGTCGGCCGCATCGTGAACACGCGCGTGGACGAGTCGATGCTCGACGAGGAGGGACGCGTCGACTTTGGCAAGATGCGCCCGATCGTCTATGACAGCACGCGTCGCATCTATCGTGTCGTGGGCGAGGAGGTCGGAGGAGCCTGGAATGCCGGCATGGCACTGATGTAGCCACTGGCTCGAGGCCGCTTCCTATCACGCACGTAGCACGGCGCCCCTGCACCAACCGGCAACGGAAGGTGCGGGGGCGCCTTCATTGCGATCTAGCCACGAAAAAACGACGTTTCACGTCATGTCTCTGAAAGCGGTAGAGAGGTCGTGTCCCCCAAGCGTCGACTAGCGCCATAATTGCATGTATATTCGCTAGCCATAGCACTGGACGATAAGAAGAAGGGCCCAGACCATGCAAGACCTCAACGAAAGCACCCCACACGTACCAGCACACGCAGCACCGCCCTCGCCTGACGTCAGCACGGCGGCGCCCGAGATAACGCCCCGCAAGGAGCACCGCATCTATGACCATCGGATTCTGTCCATCTTTGCCAATGTCTTCCTCTGGCTAGTCGCCTCCAATCTGATTGCCGCCATCATCATAGTGGCGACCATTGCCTTAGACGCAATCGGCATCATCTCCCTCTCGGCTACGATAGAACCGGCCAGTTTCACTCAAAGAGGCCTCATTACGTCTGTCGGTAGCATCCTCACGGGCATCTGGCTGCAGCTCTTTGTGTACGAGAGGCGCGTCAAGGGCGAGCAGGAAAGCGTCGTCAAATGGTCAAAGCGCGGCATGTTGCTCGCGCTTCCGGCGCTGGGATTCGCGGCGCTCAACCTCATGGAGGTTGCACCCGAGGACCTCGCTGCGATGAACTCCATCCCCTATTGCCTGGTCATGGCGTTGGCACCGGGCATCTCCGAAGAGGTGATATTCCGTGGCACGTCCGGCAGCAACTGGATGCGCGTACGTGGTGAGGCTCGCGACATTCTTCCCGGATGTCTGGCGACATCGCTTGCCTTTGGCTTGATCCACGCCGTGAACCTCTTGGGTGGCGCACCGCTGGGTACCACGGCATTCCAGGTGTTCTACGCGTTCTGCCTCGGCATGATCTTCGACGCCGTGCTCCTGCGCTCGGGCAGCATCGTTCCCGCCATGATCATGCACACACTCATCGACTTCACCGGCTTCCTCTTTATGGACATGTCGCAGGGTGGAATCATCACCGAGGAGCTGACCATAAACCTGAGCTTCTTTGTCACGCTCATTGTGGCGGCGGCGCTCTGTGTCTGGGCTCTCTACCTGCTGCGTCCGGCCAAGCATGACGAGATCGTCGCCCTGTGGAACAAGAAGTGCCACAGAGACTAGAGACGAGGAGCGGGTCACATGAGTCAATTGGCAGCATCGAAGAACAGCCTTAGGGGGCCTGTCGCGCTTGAGTCACTGGCGGTCAGGTTTCCGCAGCTCTACGTAAAGCCGGCGGAGGATGCACAGGAGGCCCATCGGCTGGCGAGCGGGCGCGGCATCGCGCCGAGCGACGCGTCGCTCACGCACTTTGAGGGAAGTCCCGAGGACGAGCTCCGCGAAGTCGAGACACCAGCAGGGTCGGTTGAGGTGCTCTTCCTCAAGCGGCGTGCCGACTTTGAGACCTTCCTGCAGATCGTCGGGCACAAGTCGAGTCCGGTACCCATTGCGCGCACGGTCGGTGCCATTACCTATCGCGGACTTGCCGACTGGGGCAAGGTAGCAGATGCGCAGGACGCGTATCTGGCGGCAGGCGGCGATGACTGGAACAGCGAGTTCGCGCGACTCGCCAAGGAGCCCGGCGCGTTTCGCAGCGAGATCGTGGTCATATCCGAAGGTCCCTACAGCAATATCCCCTCCGACGAGACGCCATACGCACCAGAGGAGTGGCTGCGTGTCTCACGCGAGATTCGTCTGCACCACGAATGCGCCCACGTCGTCTGCAGGCGCACGATGCCCGACGATATCCTCCCCATATGGGACGAAATCACGGCAGACGTGGTTGGCCTGCTGTCTGCCACCAGTGGCTACGACGTTGACCTTGCCACCCGATTCCTTGGTGTCGGAGCGCAAGGCTTTACCGGCGGAAGACTCGAGGAATACCTGGACGAGGAGCAGAAATGCCGCATCGACGAGGTGGCCGCTGAGGTCTACAACGCATGTGCGCAGATTGGGCAGATGTGCGGATCTGACGAAGCCGACAGGCCCTTCGAGTTTCTGCTGGACCTCAAGCGCACGCCGCTCGTCAGGTACTAGGACCAGACCTGCCGGGCAAGCGGTACACCATTGCCCGAGCGACCAAAGGGAAAGAACGAGAAAAAGCAGCTCGTATGACCGGTTTGCCACTTTGGCAAGCCGGTCAATTGCTACTATGATGTTTTGGAACTGCACCTAAATCGTTGAAAGAGCCACCAATGAAAGCCAAGCGTCTCGTCTCGTGCCTGTGCACGGCCCTACTGACCCTCTCGCTCGTTCCCCCTGCCGCCCTTGCCGAGATGGCAAGTGGCAGTGACGTCGTAGCCGAGACAGGTGTGACAACGAGCGCCGCCATCGAGGAGCTGCTCGCTCGTGGCAACTACGTCGAGGGCGAGGCGATCGCCATCGTACGTAGCGGATCGGGCATTGACCTTGACGCAGAGACCGATGACCTTACCACCGCAAGCGCCGACTCCGTCGAGCTCGCCGCCAAGGATGCGGTGAGCACCGAGGCTGTCGCTGATGACACGATTGCCTTGCGCGCTCAGTCTACAAGCGCGGATGACTACACCATCAAGCTCGTCATCGATCACAGCCGCACGACCGCCGAGATCCTGAACGAGTTGTACGGAGACCCCGACGTCGTGTCGGCGGAGCCGAACTACCTCATCGAGAACCCACTGGCATTTGAGGCCGAGGAGCCTGTCGCAGAGGACGAGCAGCAGCTTGACGCGCCCGAAACGCAAGACGAGCCGAGCGATCCCGAAGCGCAGGGCGAGATGGGCGAGGCTGACTGCGCAAATGGCGCAGCAGCCGAGGACCCGGCGGAGGAGCAGGACGCCACGCCGCTGCCGGACGATACCACGGTTGAGGCGGAAGACCCCCTGGTGCCGGCAGCGACCGAGGCCCAGCCACTCACGGCACAGGACGCCGAGCCAAACCCGGGCGACCTCACCTCGCAGCAGTGGGGGCTCGACGAAAGCATGAGCATCTTCACCACGCCCATCTCCCCCACCGCTGGTTACAGCCTGAACATCCCTGGCTGGCTCGAGGGCCGCAACAACCCCTCGGCACCAGCCAACGCCTCGGGCACCGTCTGCATCATGGACACTGGTCTCGACATCACCCATCCCGACCTGCAAAACGTGCTCTACGACTTTGAGGCAAACCTTTCGGCAGAGCGCTACGCCGAACTCAAGGCAAAGTACGGTATGGGCAGGTTTGGCCTCAATGCCAGCGGCAGCGGCAAGACAGACGACATCAACGCATACAACTCGCATGGCGTGCATGTGGCCGGCATCGTCGCCGCGCAATGGAACGGTCTTGGCACCTCTGGTGTGGCAAACGGCATCAAGATCTTTGGCCTGCGCATCTTTGGCGATGACGGAAGAACGCAGGACGCCGCCCATGTACTCAAGGGCTTCCAGTTTCTCGTAGATGTCGCACAGGAAGTTAACCTCAAGGCAGTCAACTGCTCGTGGGGTGATGCTGTCCCGCAGTTCAGCTACGAGGTCATGGTCAACGAGTTGGGCAAGAAAGGCGTAAATGTCGTTTTCGCGTCAGGCAACCGCTTTGCAAACCTCGATGAGACCATAGACAACGGCGGCATGAGCACAAGCCCCTACTCCATCACCGTAAACGCCGCATCACCCAACGGCAAGATGACGGACTTCTCGTGCTATGGCCAGGCGTCAACCGACGTGTTTGCCCCTGGCACACAAATACTGTCGACCATCTCCCAGCAGATAGACAGATTCTTCGGTGACGGAGAGAATGCAAGACTCGCCGCGCGCGATATCTTCAAGCGCTTCTTCCCCGAGGCGACCAACCCCACCAACGTCCTCACCTACGAGCGCTTTAATACGAATCCGGGCGTGCGCTTCTTTGCCGAGAATCCTGCAACCAATCCAGAGGCCAAGGAACTCTCTGCAAGCAAGGACACTGCAATTGGTTTCGACGATAGCGCCTGTGCTGCCGTCTCCCTCGCATCGCTTAACAAGGATAATGCCTCTCCGGGACAGTTCACCGGCGTGAATGGCTACCTCTACCTTGCCATCCCCGTATCTTCCGTCGCCAACGCAAAGTGGATCGCACTCAAGCACGCCATGAGCGATGGCTTCAAGGCCGACGGCCAGATCAACGCGATTACCTGCACGGACGAGAATGGCAAACCCATCGAGGTGAGCGCCAACGCCTCGACCCTGCTCAAAACGGGATGGTCTAGTGCCGCCACCTACACCATCTACCAGTGCCAGTGGTCACCGGTCAGCCTCAATGTCGACGGCTTCATCGAGGCCTCCAACCAGGCTCATGAGATCATTGCGAAAGGCGGCTCCATTGGCGAGGCTACCCAGGCCGGCAATCCCGAGTACACCGACCCCGGCAAGGCCACCAGCATCTACGGCTGGGAGAACAACGGGAGCACCTACATCATCGCAAGGTACGCGATTGGCTGGGGAGCACCCACCTCGCCGCAGCCCAATCCTGACAGCACCTTGCTCCTGGACAACGTAGCAGTGGGTAACGCGGGCTCGTTTGTCGAGGCATACGAGGACATGCCGGGCACCTCCATGGCCGCTCCCGCAGTGTCAGGCTGCCTGGCCGTCATTGCCAAGGACGAGCCGGCGAGCGGCACGCTCTCTGATGCAGAGCTCGAGCTTGAGGCACGCGAGCGCAAGGCCAAGCTGCTCGCAGCGGTCGACTACGACGATGACCTTGCCAAACTCTGCCGCACCGGAGGACGCGTTAACCTGCACGGGCAGTCTGCCTTTACCAAGAAGGCGCCGATCATCACGCGCGCCACGTCAGAGGGCGAAGAGCTGACCATAGAGGGCTTCTTCTTTGGCGATACGGGCACACTGACCATCGACGGTAAGGAGATTGCCACCACAAGCTGGGACGACGCACTGATCGGTGCGAACGTCTCCTCGCTCGGCCTCGACAACGGGTCTCATGTGGCAAAGGTCACCAACGCAGACGGTGCAGCGATGCAGATGCCCTTCTCCTACCTGAACGATTCCGCTGCAAAGATTCCGCTCTACGAGCGCACGCACAGCGTACCCGTCAACGACAAGACCTTTGTCGCCGACAAATCCGATGCCTTCTACGGATCGATGGCGTACTGCGACGGCAATCTCTATGAGATTTCGACGGGAAAAGGAGACCGCAGCACCATAGCCATGTGGTGCTACAACGTGGCAAGCGATTCCTGGAAGCGGCACGATTTGCCCAAGGGCTATGAGTCCATCTTATACGATGGTTGGACGACCCAAGTCAACAACAACAGCCTCATCGCGTACAAGGGAAAGATCTATCTCAAGGGCGTTGACGGGCTCAACAACAACTGGGCTACCCTATGGTGCTACGACCCCTCGAGCGAAAAATGGAGCGACGTAAAGCTGCAAAGCGGCAAGCAGTGGCCAACTGGTGAGCTCGCCGTGCTTGGAGACAAGCTGTTCATCTGCGGAGTCAGCGATTTCTACTTTAATCCTGACGAAGAGGATGACGAACCTGAGGCCTCCCCTGCCGGCATGGATGATAGTCCGGAAGACAGTGGAGACGAAGGGTCGATTTTCACTAAGCTCTATTTTGGGCTCGTCGACCTGGACAAGGGAACAATCACCAAGGTTGAGGGTCCTCTCAACGGCTTTGCCGGCTCGGATGGCATCGACACGGGCATGGGCTTCACAACGTCGAGCAACAACCACATCTACATGTATGCCGCCAACGCCGAGAGAAACACCGAAGGATGGTTGATTCGTTTTACCTACGATGAAGCCAACAACAAGATGAGCTATGAGGACCTCAGCTCATCGGTCAAGGATGTCATCGGTGACTTTTTGATGCCAGAGTACGAACGCGCGTCAAAGAACGATAACGTGTGGCACCACTACACAATGTGTGGGCTTCCTGACGGCGTCGCCATCATCGGCTCACCCACCATAGGCGAGGACACCCACATCATCAAGGACGGCAGCACCGAGCTCATTACCTACCCGCGCACGTCGTCGTATCACCAAACGTTCTACCCGCTTGCCACCTACGGTGACGGCTACCTGTATGCACTGGGCATCAACGCCACCGAGCCCGACGTCATGTACTTCCGCTCGACGCAGTATCCCCAGCAGACAACACCGGAGCCCGAGCCGACGCCGACACCTGCACCGACTCCCGATCCGGCACCCACGCCCACGCCGGCACCTTCGGGTTCGCAATCGCCTTCCTCGGGTGCCAAGAAAAACTCTGGCACCACATCCGCAACCAAGGCAAGCGGCAAAGCAAGCAAGCTTCCCAAGACAGGGGACGAGACGAGCCGCGCCATTCCCGCAACGCTCGCCATACTCGGGCTTGGCACGATAACCCTCGCCATCCGCGCGCGCAGGAGGGAAAGCCGGTAGCCACGCATGCAAGACAGCTGACGCTTATGTCTGAGCAGCCGGATTGCCACCAGCGAAAGGCAATCCGGCCGTTCTTTCACGCTTCACAACGCATTCAAAACGCATGGACGGAAAAATTACAGGACTCGAGACACGCGCATCCAACAGCTTCTGGTCCAAACATGGCAGAATATACAGTTCTTATTGAGTTTTATTCATTTGGAATCCTCGGATGAACCAAGTATCGTCCCGAACTACCTAATAAAGCGTTGAACCAGAGTAAAACGTGGGTGTTTTCGTCTGTTCAGCGTCTTATTAGGTATTTCGGTCCGATACAAAATCCATTTCTTGCAGGCATGGACGAAAGTCAGCGGCGGCGATATGCAAAAGTACCAACTCAGACTGCCCACAGAGGCATGCGGCACGGCATTTACCCCATGACCTGTCTTACCCCGGAAGGCAAATGGGCACAGAGCGGATTGCGGAATAGTTACCCGCGCAGCTGCTGGGGAATCACGATACAGCAGAGGGTCACCAGCACCGCGCACACCATCGCCGGTGGAAACACCGTCGCGGAGAGCACGAGGCCGACAAGCTTGAGACCAATGTCGGCCGCCATGTTGCGCGTACTTCCCAAGATGCCATGTGGCAACCCCTCGACCTGGCCATTGTCCGCACGCAGGCGCGCATACAGCACCACATTGGCGGCCGTCACCAACAGGATCACCACGCCATAGGTGACCTGCGCAAGCGGGTTCCAAAAGTTGTCCGCCACCATGTGCGTGGTCAGCGGAAAGAAGGACGAGAAGAAAAGCATAACCAGATCACAGAGAATGGTGGGCGTGCTCACCCGATCAATGAGATGCCAAAAGTTGTGCTGGTTGATCCACATGGCACCCAGCCAGAAGAACGAAAGCGCATAGGCAAAGACCTCGCGCCACATGCCAAAGAGCATCTCGGTCGTAAGCGGATCCGGAACCTCAAACTCCAGCACGATGATGGTCATGACGATGGCGAGCACCGCGTCGTTGAACGCGCCGAGTCTGTCGTGTGGCATAGTCCTCCCCTTTCCCAATGATCCACCTCCCATGATATCTTTCATTGCGGGCTGCCGAAGACCTCGATTATGGTGTCGGTGCCCAATACCTTGACTGTGCGGATGCGACAATCCTCCATGCGCCAGCTTGGTGACCACCGTATGCACCGTGCTATCCTCAACCACATCTGACGCCGCCAATGCCGATGGCAGGATAGCCTTCCCACCCTCCTCTCCCCCATGCCCGTACGGCTGATAAGCTTCAGGCTAGGGGAAATCAAAAAGGGAAGGAGCAACATATGGCAACGGCATTTCCCGAGGGGTTCCTGTGGGGCGGAGCGGTTGCGGCAAACCAGCTTGAGGGCGCCTACCTCGAGGACGGCAAGCAGCTCAACGTGACTGACGTCATGACGGGCATCGGCAACCAGCCCGACATCGAGTGGGACGAGGAGCAGGGCAAGTGGGTGCCCAGCTTTACCCACGACTTTGTCCATCTCTCCGAAGAGGGCATCGACTTCTACCACCGCTACGAGAGCGACCTCGAGCTCATGGCCGGCATGGGCTTCAAGGCCTTCCGCACCTCGATCAGCTGGGCGCGCATCTTCCCGCATGGTGACGAGGAGGAGCCCAACGAGGTTGGCCTCGCCTTCTACGACCGCCTGTTTGACAAGATGCTAGAGCTGGGCATGGAGCCGGTCATCACCATCAGCCACTACGAGACGCCGCTGGGACTGCTCGTGGACTACGGCGGATGGCTCAACCGCAAGATGATCGACTTCTGGGAGCGCTACGTGCGCACCATCCTGACCCGCTACAAGGGCAAGGTCAAGTACTGGATGACCTTCAACGAGATCAACGTTGGGCGCATGATTCCCTTCGCGGCTGCGGGCATGCTGGATATCCATCCGACCAACAAGGAGATCGTGAACGCCGACCTCACGCAGCAGCAGCTCTACCAGGGCTGGCACTACCAGTTTGTGGCCAACGCACTGGCCGTCAAGCTCTGCCGTGAGATCGACCCCAACGCCAAGATGGGCATCATGCTCTCACAGAGCGCCATCGCCACCTATCCCGAGACCTGCAACCCCGACGACATCCTGGGAGCCCAGCGCACGCAGCGCCTGCACTCGTTCTTCTCGGACGTCATGCTCAAGGGTCGCTACCCTGGCTACGTCAAGCGCATCTGGGCAGAGAACGACGTCGAGCTCGAGATTGCCGACGGCGACATGGAGCTCATCGCCAACTACACCAACGACTACTTTGCCTTCAGCTACTACCGCAGTGCCGTGTACAGCACGCGCGCCATCGACGAGGGAACCACTACCAGCAAGGGCGGCGGGCTCACCAGCGGGTCTGCAGGCACAGTGACGAACCCCTACCTCACCGGCTGCAGCCCCGAGCCGTGGTGCTGGCCCATCGATCCCAAGGGCCTGCGCTATGTATGCAACTACCTGCAGGATCGCTACGACGTACCCATGTTCATCGTCGAGAACGGCATTGGCCTGGACGAGAACCTCGACGAGAACGGCCACATCGCCGACCCGTTCCGCGTTGAGTACGTGCGCGATCACCTGCTGCAGGTGGAGGAGGCCTTGCGCGACGGTTGCGACATCATGGGTTACCTGTACTGGGGCCCGATCGACGTGGTCAGCGCAGGCACCGGCGAGATGCGCAAGCGCTACGGCTTTGTGTACGTGGACCGCTTCAATGACGGTCACGGCACGCTCGAGCGCGTGAAGAAGGACTCCTACGACTGGTATCGCAAGGTCATCGAGACCAACGGCGAGGCGTTGCACGAGTAGTTGCGACACCGTTTTGCGGCGCATTGGCTAGCACATCCTGCCCGGTGCGCCTTGGGGACAGTCCCCTTGCCGCACTCCCGAAGGTGCAGCAAGGGGACTGTCCCCAAGGCGCACCGGGCTGCTGGTAGGCAGCCCGCATTTAGTTCCCAAGGTACGTCGCCAAGCAACTGCGAGCAAGCGCCTACATCACCAGCAGGCAGACATGGTAGACACAGAAGCTGATGCAGAGCGCCAGGCAGAAGTAGAACAGGCTGATGAGGACCGTCCACTTGAGCGAGTGCGTCTCGGAGTGGGTGGCACCCACCACCATCACGCAGGGGATGTTGAACATGAGCGCGGAGAGGAAGGCCATCGCCTCGGCGGGTGCGACCTGCGTTGCCAGGACCGCGGGGGAGAATCCCGCAGCAGCGGCGCCGGAGGCAGCCGAGATCAGCGTGGCATCGGCAGCCGAACCATAGAGTGCCGCCAATGCGCCAAGCACCGACTCCTTTGCCATGATTCCCGCGAGGAACGCCATGAAGAGCTTCCAACCCATGCCAAAGAACCTGCTCACGGGCTCAAGGGCGGTACCAATCGTATAGATAATGCTATCGTTGATAACGCCCGAGGCACTGTACGAGAACGCCCAGAACACCAGGGCCACGACCGAGATGGTCTTGAACGCACGCTTGAGGATGCCCGTGTAGCGACGGAAGGCCAACGCGAGCAGCGGTTTGATGTGCGGCTTGTGGTACGGCGGAAGCTCCATGATCAGGCCGGCACGCTCGCTCTTGGGCGCAAGCCTGTCGCCAAAGACCCTGGCAGTGAGAAGCATCACCAGTGGAATTCCCACGGCCAGGAGCAAGAGCACGCAGAACATGCCGCCAAAGCCAAAGATTGCATAGGCGATGGTGGGGATGACCGAGAGCGTGGAACCACAGGGCACCGCCCACGAGAGCGCGATGGCAAGCACGCGCTGACCCCACGAGTCGACCACGCGCATGCCCGTGACAGAGGCAATGTTGCAGCCAAAGCCCGAGAGGAACGGCATCATGACCTTGCCGGGAAGGCCCAGCTTGCTCATGGTTCCGTCAAAGAGGTAACTGATGCGCGCCACAAGGCCGATCTCGTCGAGCAGGCCAAAGACCAGCGCCACACCAAAGACGAAGCCACCCATCGAGAGCGTGTAGAAGCAGACCACAAGGAATCCCGATGCGATGAAGTCGACGATGAATGCCGGAGCGCCCATTGCCGTAAGACCGGTCGCAATCGGCTCAGAGAGCATGACGGGAATCTGTCCCAGCATCATGAGCGGCGCGCCGATAACCATGGCGGCGAGCAATGCGCCCAAGCACACGAGGATGCCCACCAGCTGACCCCAACGCGCGCTCATGAGAGCCTTGTCGAGGCGGGTGAGAAACGCCGGCGCCTTGTCGGCGACCTCGGACTGAATGCCGGCAACCATCTGGTCGACCCAAATGAGACGTGCAGAACCGCAGGTAACAGCACCATCGTGCGTAGCGGACGCCTCGTGGGCGGCTTGCCAGACGGCATCAAAGCGCTCGTCGGGTCCGACCGTCTGCGCCAGGCGATCGTAAGCCTCCCGCCACTCCGGAGACTGCTGCGCATAGATGCCTGCGATGGCCTCGCTCGAGAGGGTCGTCCCCTCGTCGGCGGCACGACGCACCACCGACAGGAGCTCGCCGTAACGGGAGGGGTCATTGGCCACAAAGGGAACCACCGGAATCCCCAGACGCTGCTCGAGCAGGTTGGCATCGATGCGCTTTCCCTGATCCTCGGCCACGTCCATCATGTTGAGCACGAGCACGCACGGCACGCGCGCGCCGGCATAGTCCGCCAGCATGTACATGCTGCGCGTGAGCTGCGATGCGTCCACCATGACAATCACCACGTCAGCCTCGCCCGCCGCGATGTAGTCCTGCGTGATCCGCTCCTCCTCGCTCATTGCCGAGAGACTGTACGTGCCGGGAAGGTCGCAGACGGTATAGGACACGCCGTCACGCTCGCAGGTGCCGAGCTTCTTCTCGACGGTCTTTCCCGGCCAGTTGCCGACGCGCTGATGGGATCCCGTCAAACCGTTGAAGAGCGTCGACTTGCCCGAGTTGGGCTGCCCCAGAAGGGCGATGCTGTAGTTTGCGGCCATGGCTATGCGACCTCCTCGACATAGATGCTCGCGCACTCCTGGCGGTTGATGGCGAGCATGGTGTCACGCTCGTACACGAGCACGGGCCGGTTCTTGTCCGCGCGCTCGACTGTCAGCAAGGCGCCGGGAACCAGCCCGACACTGCTGAGGCGCGTGAGCAGACGGATATTGCCATCCACGCGCTCGATGCGCACCTGCGTGCCAGGTGCCACCTTGTCCAAGGTTGTCATGGGACTCCTTCCGATCATGCGGACGCTGTCAGGAAAGTCGACTGCGCCTGCGGTATTCCAAGGGATTGACGCCATGCTCGCGGCGGAACGCCGCCGAGAACTTGCTGGGGTTGGTGTAGCCGCACGCAAGGGCGATGTCGGCGACCGGGCGGGCGGTCTCTGCCAGCAGGCGCGCCGCCTCGCGCAGTACGCGGTTGCGCGCAAAGGCCGCCGGGCTCGTGCCGTAGACACGCTCGAAGTAGGCCCGCAGCGACGCCTCGCTCACACCAAGCCGGCTCGCAAGCGGCACGAGGTCTGCCGAGGGTGACATGCGCTCGACAATCTGCTGGTAGACGGCTTGAGCCATATCGCGCTGGCCTCGCTGGAGATAGGTGCCCGTCACACGCGAGCCGTCAAGATCGGTCGATGCCAGCAACATGAGAAGCCTGCAGCTGTGCAAGAGGAGCCAAGGGTGCCGCGGGCAGTCCAAGGCAAGCTCCGCCGAGATGGCATGTACGGTATCGGCCAGCTCGCCCGATGGAACCAAGTTCATCCCCAGCTCGCGCGTATAGAGCATCGAGGATAGCGTCCCCTCCGCCAAGCCAAACGCCTCGAGGACATCCCAGTCTCGCTGGTCGAGAAGCTCGAGGTCCACGAAGTACTCAAAGCCGCGATAGCTGCCCGTGGGATACGAGAACGACTGGGCCGAGGTGGACGAGACGCAGAGCGTCCGCTCCCCCACCACCAGGCTTCCCTTGTCGCCAAAGTCGACCTCGCAACGACCCGACGCGCACCAGTTGATGGTTGCCAGCTGGGGTCCCACGGGATTGAACGCCGGCAGGACGGGACAGCCAAGGTCGATGTCCATGAGGTAGAGCCCCGACAGGAGCTCG
>JAGAVX010000073.1 GCA_017941705.1 Atopobiaceae bacterium | reverse complement strand
GCCCTTGGCAGCACATCCGCTTACGAGCAGTGGCTTTGAGGCGTGTGATTCGTCTTGCGGTGCCATGTGCGAGTTTGGGCATTGTGTGGCTGAGTGCTCTGGCACGACCAGCGGATCCCAGCTGTGCGACCTACTGTCGCTTCCCTTTACATAGCCTAAGCTGCAACAATGCGACCCCGTGCGCGGGGAGCGACGGGCTCACGCGACACAGCTGCAACCAAGTGCATACCGTGAGCACAACCTGTCCAGCGTAGCCTCTCCCCTGCTTTATGAGGAGGTCAGGCTATGAGCGAAATCAATTGGAGTGCCATCACCATCACCGACAACTACATGTTCCAAACGGTGTTCAGTGACCCGGAGCTGTGCAAGGAGTTGCTCGAGCGCGTGCTACACATAGAGATAGACCACGTAGAAGTTCTCGATGCAGAACGGTCACTGATCCCCGAGCCGCGAGCCCACGGCATACGCATGGACGTGTACATCGCCGACGGGCACGGGACCATCTATGACGTGGAGGTGCAAAAGTACGACAGCGATGACCTTGTTAAGCGCAGCCGATACTATCTCAGCGCTAACGACATGGACTGTATTGTCGCTGGCCAGGACTACCACAGTATGAGGAACTCCTTTGTTATCTTCATATGTATGTTTGACCCTATTAAACATGGGCTTCCCCGCTACACCATCACCACATTTTGCAGAGAAACGGACAGCGAGATGTTCGATGGCACCACACGCGTATTTGTCAACCCAACTGCTTGGGAAAGGTGCAGCGACCCGCGGTTGCGCCCCTTCCTAAAGTACCTTGAGGAGAATACTATGGAGGATGATGGGTTTTGCATAAGGGTCGACGAGGCTGTACGCAGAGTGCGTGACCGCCCTGAATGGAGGCAGAATCGTATGAAGTGGGAATGCGCGCTCATGGACGAACGCCGGATTGGCAGGGCCGAAGGGAGGGCCGAAGGGAGGGCCGAAGGCAGGGCTGAGAGGCAGTCGTTGCTTGCGCAGCTGAAGGACGCAATGGTTGGCGACGGGCGCACCGAGGAGTTTCTCGACGCGCTGGGCGATGCGTCTAGGGTTGATGCACTACTCTCTGAGTATCACATTGAATGGCACGACCAGAAGCAAGCGACATAACACCAGGTAGTACCCCCCGCCCCTTTCCCAGAGCGGCAAACACGCAGCCCTATTGGCTAGCACGCCTCTTGACCCGGCTAATATCGAAATACTGTCTAGCGTTCCTTTCAAGATTGAGAATTCGTAGCAGCAAAGAAGGGCCCCGCCTAGAAGACGGGGCCCTTGTTGTGACGCTATCGCTTCCGGCTATCTAGCCAAAACGCTTACTCTTCGTCCTTCCTGCGCTTGCGGTAGATGCCATAGGCGACGATTGCCAGACCACCCACGGCCAGTCCGTACATGAGCGGCTGGTTGAGGATGTCACCAGTCTTGGGGAGCTTGCTCGTCGTCGTGGTCTTCTTGGGCGTCTCCTTGTAGGTGTTGGTAATCTCAACGGTCTGGATGAGTGCGCTGTCCTTATCGGCAACTAGGTTGCCCTTTCCGTCATCAACGACCTTGAAGGTCACACGATGCTCGGCGGTGTCGTACGTGATACCCGAGATGGTACCCTTGGTCTCCTTCACCGTGTACGTATACGTACCGGGCTTGGTGAACTCAATCTCGCCGAAGGACTCGGTCGCACCTGCCGTAGCGTTGGTGATGGTGACCTTGGTCTTTGCGAGCTTCGGAGCGTTGCCGACTGCGGTGGCAGTGAACTCGAACTTGTCGCCGTCCTTCCAGGCACGTCCGGTCAGGTTCTTCTTCACCTTGAGCTCGCCCTTATTCTTGGTCACTTGCTCGTTGACCACGTTGCCGGTCAGGCCCTCGAGCGCCTCGTCGGCCTCAAGCTTGATCTCGCCGGTCGCGACGTCGCCGGTCAGGGAGGCTAGGACCTCCTCGCGCGCGAACTCGTCGGTCCACTCGATATTGTGATCGGCGGTGACGGTGAACTCAATCGGGAGGATGAGCTTGTAGCCGGTCGGAGCCTTGGTCTCGGTCAGGACGTAGGTACCGTCGTCGAGGCCGGTGGCCGTGAAGGTGTTGGCGTCAACCTTGAGGTCGAGGTCCTTGAGCGAGCCGTCGGCCAGCTTCTTCTGGAGCTTGAACTCGGCGCCCTCGAGAGCCTTGTCGTTCTTGTCGACCTTGTTGACCTGGACCTTGTAGGTGAAGGCTATGACGAAGTCCCAAGGAGTCTGGCCCTCGTCGGTGTCGTCAACGGACGTCGGGTTATTGCTGTACGCGAGCCTGGCCTCGTTGACGTTACCCTCCTTGCCAAGCTTGGCGGCCTCGTTAAGGGTGGCGGTGAACTCGACCGCGACCTCGATGCCATTAAGCCTTTCGTCGACGATGGTGGCACCATCCTCGCCCTGCCACGCGAGCGTGAGAGCGAAGCTGTGCTCGTCAGAGCTGAGCTCGTAGGCATCGGCCGGGACCTCGGTGCCACCGACGTAGACCTTGACGCTGTCCTCGTTGAAGGTGAGGCTCTCCTCCATCCTGTCCTTGAACGTAAGGTGGTACTTCTTGTAGCTGGTCACGTCCTCAGCCGTGATGGCGGTCAGGCGGTACGGTACGGCGTCGCCGATGTCGTAGTCGGCGCTGTCCTGCCACTTACTGGTCTCGCCGGTTGTGTCGTTGGTGTCCTTGATCTTCTTCTCGAACTCGGGCTTGTCGACCTCGTCGTCGATGAGCTTGCCGTTGACCGTGCCGGTCGCCCTGTCGGCGCCGTCGACGGTCAGCTTGCCCGTCGCCTTGTCGCCGGCCAGGGTCTCGAGGGCGCCGGTGCGTCCGTCGACCGCGAAGGGCTCGGTGGTGGCGGACCAGGCGTC
>JAGAVX010000072.1 GCA_017941705.1 Atopobiaceae bacterium | reverse complement strand
AGGCGGCCAACGCCGCGACCGACGACGAGGTCAGGTACCTGAGGGGGCTCAAGGGCCCTACCCGTCGATCACCATCGCGCACTTCAGGGACTTATACATCGAGGACGTGCTGCTGAACCCGGCCAAGGCGGGCGACGTCGATGGCTACGGGCCCGTGCCGAGGAGTGGAGCCCCGGTCGCGGGACTCCCCCTCGTCAGCCCATGTCAGCCGCCCCCTACCTTGGATAGCCGTAGAAGGCCTCGCTCTCGTAGCGCCAGCCGGCGCTCCCCACCAGGAAGTCACGTTCGACCTTGCTCGACGTGTAGTGGTGTTGGCCCCTCTGCAGCCTACCATTGTAAACGCAGTACAGCGGCAGGGTGCCGGCCTCGCCCTTCTTTGCCGACCAGAACGCGGGCCTGCCGCCGTTGTCGACGGTCCAGCCGTGCCTGGAGGTGAGGGCCGAGATCTCGCCCGCGCTCTTGGTGTAGTAGTGGTCCCCCATCGCGGCGTTGTAGAGGCGGTAGACCGCGACGCCCGCGGGCTCCTCGAGGGTGTAGGTGTCGGCGGTGCGGCTGCGGCCCGAGGCGATCTCGCATAGTCAAGCGTCAGGTTGGGTCGGCCAGCGTCGGGCGCCCGGGTCACTGTTGTGTAGGGCACTGTTGTGTAGGGCACTGTTGTGTAGGGCACTGTTGTGTAGGGCCAGTTACCTCAAACGATCGCTAAGAATATGGCCAATCACGGCAAGGAACACTGCCACACTTGCGTAGCGCAGAGTGATCAGAGCCACTGGAGTCGAGAAGTCTGCAAACGCAAACTGCACCTGGAAGAGCAAATACGGCAGCAGGCCCAGCTTGACGAACGACCACACTCCGTAGGCCGAGACTATAGCAAGCACCACTCTAGGAGCCAGCAGCTTCCGCCCATCCACGCGCCTTGGCACGCGAATGTGAAGTCCCGCGTGCACGAATGCAAACACAAAGGTCCAGTACGCACAGGCCATATGCACGCGTCGTGCCCAGCTGGCACCAGGAATGGCAGGCAGAAAACCCAACGCATGCTTTGACAGGATGACGCTGCTCACGACCTGCCCGACAACGCACGCCACAAGCAGCAACATTGTGGCAGCCTGCACGATGCGGAGCGCGCCAAAGCGCCCTCTTCCCCGCAACATTGCTGCCAGCCACTTTCGGTTGAGCACGATGTGAGCAGTCATGAGCACGAACGTCGCGATGCCCAGGTATTCGTGGGGAGCTTCCTGCACTAGCGCCGTCGACATGGTGGCCACAAGCACCACCGACATAGCTACGTCTACCGCAATCCTCGTTGCTCTCTGTCTGTTCATGGCAACCACTCCACTGTTATTCTGGCCGTGCACCAGGGAAGCCCGTCCCCAGTGCACGCCCGTGTGCAGGGGTGCCTGTCCCCAATGCACATGCGTGTGCGTCGGTGCCTGTCCCCAATGCACGTCCCAACATTATCCCTCAATCCAGTCGGCAACCTGCTGAGGCATGTCATCGCCCCCTGCGTAGCGGATGGAAAGTCCCTGACCAACATGTGCATCTGGCACAAGCTTGGAGATCGCCGTGACGCTCTGACCAAGTCCTCCCCCGCCGTTGCTGCAGAACGGATGAATCGCCTTTCCCGAGAAGTCGTAGGACTCGAGGAACGTGGCGATGGGCATGGGAATCGACGCCCACCAGTTGGGGTAGCCAAGGTAGATGGTACCGTAACGATCCATGTCATCGATCTTGGTGGCCAGCGCTGGGCGAGCCTGCTGGTTCTGGTCGCGCTGCGCCTCATCGAGACAGGTATTGTAATCGGAGGAGTACGGCTCGGCGCACACGAGCTCTACCGACTCAACGCCAAGCTGTGAGGCAACTACCTGCGCAATCTGGCGGGTGTTGCCACTCCACGAGAAGAAGACGACAAGCGTGTCGCCGCCCACTGCCTCCTGGGCTACCCGGCCGCCGACCGTCCCCTCGCCCAGTATCGCACTGCGGGCCACACGGAAGCCGACGCTGGGGCTTGAACTCGTTGGCGTGAGCGATGCGCGATACGCCGAGCGTAGGTTCTTGGCAAAGTCGTTCCATCCCCCACCACGGTTCACGCGCAGCGCGCCTGTCTGGGGCCCCGTGGGATCCAGCGCGTCGTCAGCATCATAGGAGCCGTACCAGTCCCACACCCACTCGGCCACATTGCCATGCATGTCATAGAGCCCCCAGGCATTTGGCTCAAACGAGCCGGACGCAACGGGTTCGCCGCGATAGACGCCCGGCTGCACGTCAAGTACCTCTTGGTTGAAGTAGTTGCCCTCGATCTCATAGGGGTAGTGGCCGTAGTAGTTGGCCTCGTCGGCACTGAGGGAATGGTCGAGGTTGAACGGACCGGCTGTACCCGCACGGCAGGCATACTCCCACTCGGCCTCCGTCGGCAGGCGATAGCCATTGGCCGAGAGGTCCCACGTCACGTCCTCGCCGTCAATCGAGTAGACAGGCGTAAGCCCCTCCTTCTCGCTGAGCGCATTGCAATACGAGACGGCATCGTACCAGCTCACATTGGCAACCGGAATCTCGGCGTTCCCGTCGCCACTTCCCATGAGCTGGGCATACTCCCGCTGTGACACCTCTTTGGGTGCCAGATGGAAGTCACCGACCGTGACGTCGTGGAGCGCCTCGTCGTCCGAGCGCCAGGGCTCGTCCTCGGGACTCCCCATCGCGAACGTACCGCCCGTTACGAGCACAAGCCCGTCATCAATAGACGAAGCTTCTGACGAGGCGGTGTTGGCCGCTGCTCCACCAGCGTCATCCTCCTCAGGAGCGGCGTTGCGCGGCGTCCACGAACAGCCAGCCAAGGCAAGCATGCCGCCTGTCGTTGCTCCCATGGTGATGAATTGACGCCTATTGAGCGCCCGTTCTCCCTGCCCGTGGCCGTGCGTTTGCATACACATGGTGGTCCACCGCTCCCCTTATGCCGAGCCTGCTCCTATCTGTATTGTCCGGCTTGCATCGCGGCAAATCTAATACCTAGGGCTCATGCCGTACATTCGGTTTTCGTATGACTGCATGTGACGGAACTCCCGGTGCTTTGTGCCATCAGGGACCCAAGGTCCCCACTGGCACAAAGCACCGGGAGTTCCGTGCTGTGCTATGTACGCCTGTTAGATCAGGCCGTCCGCCTTGTCCTGGGAGTCGCTCTTGATCTTTGCGGCTTCCTCGTCACGCTTGCGAATGGCGACACGGCGAATCTTGCCGTTGACGGTCTTGGGAAGCTCGCGCACGTAGTCGATGATGCGCGGGTACTTGTACGGCGCCGTCTCGCGCTTGACGTAGGTCTGCAGCTCCTTGGTCAGCTCCGGCGAGCCAGCGTATCCCTCGTGCAGCACGATCGTCGCCTTGACGGCCTTGCCGCGCACGGGGTCGGGCACGCCCGTCACCGCGCACTCGCGCACGGCAGGATGCTGCAGCAGCACGCTCTCGATCTCTGTCGGCCCGATGCGGTAGCCCGAGCTCTTGATGACGTCGTCATTGCGGCCCACGTACCACAGGTAGTCGTCCTCGTCGCGCCATGCGGTGTCACCAGTGTGATACCAGCCGTCGTGGATGGCCTCGTCGGTCTTCTCGGGGTTGCGGTAGTACTCCATCATGATGCCGGCGGGCGGATTCTCCTTGTCGTAACGGATGCAGATCTCGCCCGTCTCGCCATCCTCGCACTTGCTTCCGTCGTCACGCAGCACCTGGATGTCGTACAGCGGCACGATCTTGCCCATGGAGCCCGGACGCGGCTTGGCGTTGTTGAGGTTCGCGATGGTGAGCGGCGTCTCGGTCTGGCCAAAGCCCTCGTAGATGGTGAGGCCCGTGTGATTGCGCCAGAAGTCGTACAGGTCCGGATTGAGCGCCTCGCCAGCGGTCGTGCAGTAGCGCAGCGAGCTCAGGTCATGCGCGTCCACGTTGCTCTGCATCATGAGACGGTACATCGTGGGCGGGCAGCAGAGCGTCGTCACGTGATAGCGTCCGATGAGGCTCAGGATCTCGTCGCCGCTAAAGCGGTCAAAGTCATAGGTGAAGACGCAGGACTCCATCGTCCAGGCGCCGTAGAACTTGCCCCAGACAGCCTTGCCCCAACCGGTGTCGGCGATGGTGAAGTGCAGGCCGCCGTCGCCGATCACGTTGTGCCACAGCTTGGCCGTGATGGTGTGCGCAAGCGCGTAGGTCCCGTTGTGCAGGACCATCTTGGGGTTTCCGGAGGTTCCCGAGGAGAAGTACATGATCAGCGGCTCGTCGACCATGATGGGCACGCGACCCCAGAAGTCGCTCGCCGCGCGGACACCGGAGTTGAAGTCAACCCAGCCCTCGCGCTCGCACGTCAGCTCGCAGATGTGCTCGGGGCCGGACAGCATGCGATGGCGACTGGGCTCAAAGCCCGGCTCGCTCACGGCAAGGCCAGCGCCGCCAGCGGCCACGATGATCTTCTTCTGCAGGTCGGGGCAGTTGGGAGCCACCGCGTCGACGACATCGGCGATGGCACCTGCGTCAGTGCACACGACCGCCTTGCACGATGCGGCGTTCAGACGGTACTCGAGGTCGTGCTCGCGCAGCATGAAGGTCGCCGGCACCAGCACCGCGCCAATCTTGTGCAGCGCAAGCGCCGTGATCCAGAACTGGTAGTGCCTGCGCAGGATGACCAGCACCATGTCGCCCTTGCGAATACCCTGCGAGACGAGGAAGTTCGCGCACTTGTCGCTCCAGAACTTCATCTCGCCAAAGGAAAAGCGATGCTCCTCCCCCTCGGGGTTGCACCAGACCATGGCGGGACGATGTGGATCGTTGACGGCAATGTCGTCCACGACGTCATATGCCCAGTTGAAGGTCTTGTCGTAGTGGAGCGAGATGTGCATGATCTCGCCGTCGAGATTGCGGCTTTCGGAGATGTAGTTCTCATTTATGTAGCGCATGGTGTAAATGTCCTTTGCAAAAGAGATCGTCAGCACTCAGGCGCATGCTCGCGCCAGCGCGACGCTGTGGTCACAGGTATCTAGTTAACGGCACCGTCCGCAAGAAGGCGGGCGATGCCTAGATAATCTCTTTGCGCTGAGGGTCAAACACCACGGCCAGGATCTGCGCGTCCTCGCCGTCGATGGCTATCATGCCGTGTCCGCGACCAGAGTCGTAGAAGAGGGTGTCGCCTGCGCTGACCTCCTCAAAGTGGTCCTCAAAGCGGAAGCGCAGCTTGCCCTTGAGGACGAAGTCCATCTCCTGGCCCTCGTGATACGAGAGGTGGATGGGCTCGTTCTGGCTCTCGGGCTGGTACGGAACGTCCACGAGGAAGGTCTCGCCCAGGCGGTTACGGAAGTGCGGGGCCTTGTGGAGGTAGTGGAAGTCGGAATGGCGCTCGAGGGGCAGTCCCTCGCCAGAGCGCACGATCTCGTAGTGGCGCAGGCGCGGGCTCTCACCCGTGAGCAGCTCGACGACATCGACACCGAACTTCTTGGCGCACTTGTAGACGAAGGTGAAGGTAAGGTCCATGTCACCGCTCTCACGAGCGGCATACTCCTCCGGCGAGCGGCCGGTTGCGGCAGCCATGTCCTCAATGGTGAGGTCGTTGTCCTCGCGCAGCGAGCGAATGCGGTTCGCGATGTCGCGACGGTTCTCGAACTTGGCTGGTTCCATGGGTACGTACCTCTCCTCAAATTGGTGCGATGCAAGTACTGTAGCACGGAGCAGGGTCTGTGTGCAGCATTGAGTCGAGTTGTAACATCCCAAGCAAGCATACCGCGGATGTGTCGCGCACCGGGGGAAGCCTGTCCCCGGCGCACGGCGGCGTGCATTGGTGCCTGTCCCCAGTGCACGGCGGCGTGCATTGGTGCCTGTCCCCAGTGCACGGGCGTGCTGCATGAAAGGGCGCCCAGACCTGATGGCCTGGGCGCCCTAGGCTGTGAACTTAGCTCGAGCTTAGTCCTCGTCGATGCCGCTCACCTGAGAGAGCAGGTCATGCAGCGAACCAAGGTCCTCGTTGATGATCTGAGGATCACTGATGACATCGTCGCTCGTGCCACCGATGAGCTCGTCGTCAAAGCTGTGCTTGAGCGGAGCCGCGGTGCCGAGCATGATGTCGCTGTCGGCGTCGGGCGAGAAGACCATGTTCAGCAGCTGCGACAGGTCCTCGCTGTCAGCCTCGTCCTCGTCAGGCTCGAGGATGAAGAGCAGGCTGCGGGCCTCGAGGCCGTCGCGCAGCTCCTCGATCGCCTTGGCACCGATGCCATCGATGCGCAGCAGGTCGTCCTCGGTCTTGCCCACCAGGTCGCCGACCGTCTCGATGCCGACCTCACCAAACTTGTTGGTCCAGCGCTGCGACACGCCAAGGTCGTCAAAGAGGTACAGCTTGGCATCCTCACTCGAGAGAGCATGGCCGTTCTTGGAGTAGACGCCGCCGTAGGCGTAGTCGTCGCCAATCCAGTCGAGCTGCTTGGGAAGCTGCTCCTCGATGCCCTTGAGCTCGTCGGGAGCCCACTCGGGCAGGCTCTTGGCCTGCGGAGAGGTGGGACCGTCGATGGCCTCGCCATGGTAGGTGAGCTTGACGTCGGCGTACGGCTTGAGGCCGGTACCGGCGGGAATCTTCTTGCCCACGATGACGTTGGACTTGAGGTCGAGCAGGTGGTCGACCTCGCCCTCGATGGCGGACTCGGTGAGCACGCCAGCGGTGCGGATGAACGACGCGCTGGACAGCCAGGAGTCGATGGAGCTGGCGACCTTGAGGGTACCAAGGATGACAGGCTCTGCCTCGGGAGGCGTGCCACCGGCGAGCGTGATGTTGCGCACGGTCTCGGCGAACACATAGCGGTCGACGTACTGGCCCAGCAGGTACGTGGAGTCACCGGGGTTGGTGACCTGGACGCGACGGAGCATCTGACGCGCGATAACCTCGATGTGCTTGTCGTTGAGGTCGACGCCCTGCGAGGTGTAGACGTCCTTGACCGACTCGACGAAGGTGTGCATCGTCGACTCGATGTCGGTGAGGCTGCGCAGCTTGCGGAAGTTCACGAAGCCACGGGTAATCTGCTCGCCAGCGTTGACGTTGATGTCCTCGCCCGCCTTGAGACGCTCGTCGATGTTGGGCATGAAGACCGCGGATGCCGGAACCGACCACTCGGCCAGGATGCGCGTGTTGTCATCGGGGTCGAGGATGCGCAGCAGGTAGGTGTTCTGCTCGCTCGTGATGGTGAGGCGACCAGTGAACGGGGCAAGGTCTGCCTCGCGGCCCAGAATCTTCTCGTTGACGTTGCCGACGACGTCGAACATGCGGGCAACCGTCGGGAGGCCCTGCGTGATGTCGTCAGCGCCAGCGACGCCGCCAGAGTGAATCGTACGCATCGTCAGCTGCGTGCCCGGCTCGCCGATGGACTGAGCAGCGATGATGCCGACAGCCGTACCGATGTTGACGGGACGACGCGTGGAGAGGTCCCAGCCATAGCACTTCTGGCAGACGCCGTAGACAGACTTGCAGGTGAGCAGTGCGCGCAGCTCGATCTTGGTGATGCCAGCCTCGACCAGGCGCTCCAGGTCGTCACGGGACTCGACGTAGCCGCCAGCGGGGATGATGACCTCGCCAGAGGGTGCGACGATGTCGTGCAGCGTGCAGCGACCGATGAGGTCGGTGTCGACCGTCTTCTCGCCCGGCTTGATGAGCGGGTAGGTGACGCCCTCGTCGGTACCGCAGTCCTCCTCGCGCACGATGACGTCCTGTGCCACGTCGACCAGTCGACGCGTAAGGTAACCGGAGTCGGACGTGTGGCTGGCCGTGTCGACCAGGCCCTTACGGGCGCCGTACGTCGAGATGAAGTACTCGAGCGGCTCGAGGCCCTCGCGGAAGTTAGCCTTAATGGGCAGGTCGATGGTGTCACCGGACATGTCGGCCATCAGGCCGCGCATACCTGCGAGCTGGCGCAGCTGCGTCTTGGAGCCTCGGGCGCCGGAGTCGGCCATCATGTAGATGGGGTTGTCCTCGGCAAAGCCGTCGAGCATCTCGGAACCGAGAATGTCGGTGCAGTTCTGCCAGGCCTCAACGACCTCCTTGTGACGCTCGTCCTCGCGCAGGAAGCCCTGCTCGTAGTAGTCGTTGATGTCGTTGACCTTCTCCTGCGTCTCGTCAAGCAGCTGCTGCTTGTCGCCAGGGATGACAGCATCCCACACCGAGACCGTCAGGCCGGCGCGCGTTGCGTAGTGGAAGCCGATGTACTTGATGGCGTCCAGGATCGGCTCGACCTCGGAGGTGCTGTAGCGGTCGCAGCAGTCGTTGACCAGCGTGCCGATATCGCCCTTGGACATCTTGTAGTTGATGAAGGGATAGTCGGCGGGCAGGCACTGGCTGTTGAAGATCACGCGGCCAATGGTCGTCTCGAAGCGCACGGGATGCTCGGTCACGTCAAGGTCCTCGAACTCGCTCTTGGAGACCTTGATGCGGAAGTACTTGCGGCCATCCGCCTCGTAGTTGGCATCGGCGGCCGAGACGCGCACGAAGATCTTCGCCTGAATCTCGAGGTCATCACGGCAGTCGTAGGCGTTGAGCGCATCCTCGAAGCTCGCGAACACGCGGTTCTCCCCTGCGATGCCATCCTTCTCGGTGGTCAGGAAGTACACGCCGAAGACCATGTCCTGCGACGGAACGGTGAGCACCTTGCCCGATGCGGGCGAGCGCAGGTTGTTGCTCGAGAGCATGAGCACGCGAGCCTCGGTCTGGGCCTCGGTCGACAGGGGCACATGCACGGACATCTGGTCGCCGTCGAAGTCGGCGTTGAAGGGGGCGCACACCAGCGGGTGCAGGTGGATTGCCTTACCCTCGACCAGCACCGGCTCAAAGGCCTGGATGGACAGACGGTGCAGCGTAGGTGCGCGGTTGAGCAGGACGAGGCGGTTCTTGATGACCTCGTCGAGCACGTCCCAGACGGCAGGCGCGTTGCGATCGATGGCGCGCTTGGCACCCTTGATGTTCTCGACCTTGCCGAGCTCGACCAGACGGCGCATGACGAACGGCTTGAACAGCTCGAGGGCCATGGTCGAGGGCAGGCCGCACTGATGCAGCTTGAGGTGCGGGTCGACAACGATGACCGAACGGCCAGAGTAGTCGACACGCTTGCCCAGCAGGTTCTGACGGAAGCGGCCTTGCTTGCCCTTGAGGGCCTCGGCCAGCGACTTGAGCGGACGACCGCCACGGCCCGTGACGGCGCGGCCACGACGGCCGTTGTCAAACAGGGCGTCAACGGACTCCTGCAGCATGCGCTTCTCGTTGTT
>JAGAVX010000071.1 GCA_017941705.1 Atopobiaceae bacterium | reverse complement strand
TGGGCGCATTATCTGCTTGTCTTTGGTACGAAAGGGGCAACCACGGCACCGTTGGACGACATTCGCAAGATGGCCGAAGCGGCACTCGACGGGCAGTTGCAAGACATAACGGCCGATGACCTTGCAGCCGGCGCAGAGCTCGTTGCCGAAGAGGCGGCAAACACCGCTGACAGGATTGCCGCCAAGGTCGCAAGCCTAACTCCCGAAGACGTAGCTGCTGGCGCCGAACTCGTCTCGGAACAGGTCGCAAGCCAAGTCGAGAAGATCTCGGCTGACATTGCCAAGGTGACTCCTGAGGATCTTGAGGCCGGTGCCGAGCTCGTCTCGGAGGCCGTGGAGAACGCACTCAACAACGCCACCGCCGAGTAAGGCGCAGTGTTGTTTAGGGGCGTGTCCGCGCAACCCGCAAAGACACGGCGGGAGGGGTCGTCCCCAAACAACGGCAGGCTATTGTGTTGGTCATTAGTCGGACAGTTATTGATGGCTAGGAACCTAAGCAAAGACGCGCCCAGAGGAGAGCTCCTCTGGGCGACAATGGTTATTAGCATGTTGGTCTTGACTCTGAGGGCTCACCCACAAACCATCGCTTGGTGGCTTACCAGAGCGCACCGCTCGTCCAACGTGCAGCCCATGCGCCACAGAGGCACGCTTGTGCCAATCTGCCCAATAAGCTCCACGCAGCGCACGAAGTAGGCGGGCGACTCCGGCCGGTACGTCTGCCGGACGAGCATGCCCAAGGCGCCCGCAAGCGATTCAGACGCGATGCGGGGCTCCTCTGCCCGCTCGAGGATGCATATGCCGCCCAGCGGCAGGTCCTCGCTTACCCCCATGCCCTCCTTGCCCCGCCACGGGGTGCCGCAGGCATATGCCATGCCATCGCGCATCCTCAACAGGGGCTTGTCGCCATTGAGCACGTAGGCGCCCTCGACCATGCGGAGCCAGTACCGTACGTGCGTGGTCTTGCCGATACCCGAAGGGGCCGTGAACACGTACGCACGACCGTCCACGGCCAAAACGCAACCATGAAAGACCACGGCGTCATGCGCCACCATCACCTCGGCGATCTTGCGGTAGAGCGCAAGCGTCTCGAGGTACGAATCGGAAAACTCGTGCGCAGGCCGTCCCGCGCGCTCGTCCTGATGCGCGGAACGCAGGCGCTCGGCGTCGATGTCGGCCTGCCCCAATACGACGTGTTCGTCTGGTGGTTCGTCGCAAAGCCAGTCGGCGCAGAAGTCCCTCGTCGCCTCATGCAACGCGCGGACCGACAAGGGCACACCCGCGAGCTTTAGTGTGAAGTCAGTCATAGCAGGCAACTCCCTCGCTCATGCCGCATAGGCCCACCTTAGCCCCTTGCCCCACGTAGAGCCCCCCGAAGGCGCCTCCGAAGACGCTGCAACGCTACGCGCACCGGATAGGCATCGCACCACAGGTGGGAGTACAGCCTGAACGCGGGGCTTGTCACCGGCACGTGCTTTCCGTCGCGCACTACCGCCTCCAGGATTCCGAGCACGTTATCTTCTGCCACGGTCTCGCCAGTCATGCAGTTGTCGCCCATGATCCAGTAGGTGCCATCGTCGTTCACACGCATAATGCGATGCAGCACATAGTCTCTCCGTCCCGGCCTTCGGAAGAGGACGACGTCGAGCCTGCGGGGCCTTTTGCCAGCGTCCTTTTTACGGATGACCATGACATCTCGATGCTCGCGCAAGAGAGGCATCATGGACGTACCCACGTTGGTGTAGACGTAGCTGCCAGTGGTGTTCAGCACCTCTTCGATTCCCATGCTCACCGGGCGCCACCTCCCACGCGCAAGCCTACTGCCGTACCTGTCATAGCCGCCCCTCCGCAACGTCGCGCACATCAAGCCCGGGGAGGGCGAAGTAGCCAAGCGCAGTGGCGCTCCACGCGGGCGGACCCGTCACCTCCACACGCAGCGCGCGTGTGACGTGGTCCAGCGTCTGGCGGCGGCCCGTGCCGTCGTCGCTGAAGACGCCGACGCTCAGATAGAACGCCCCGCATGCCACAAGCTCCAGCGGGAGCGTAACCAAGAGCTCGTGCTCGCCCGCACCAAGGTCCAGAGGCTCGGACCACGCCGTGCCCAACCCCACGTCGGCGGCGCTGCGCAGCGTCACCCGCACGCATGCATCTTTTCGCGGACTGTCCGCTACGACCCACAACCGCAACCGCAGGCCCTCTCCCGGAGTGTAGCTGGGCGTTGCCTTGTCCGCCAGCGCAACGCGGGTCATCCTCACGCCCGTGCCCTGCGACCAGCGCGTATGTTCCACCTCCGTTAGGTCGCGGTCAACCGAGTCGTCGCCCAGGCTTCGCCCAAGGTACGCTGCGATGCCCTCTTCCACCTCGCCATCAAACAGGACGCGACCCTCGTCCAGCACGACGCAGCGGTCGCACAGGCGCCGTATCGTGTCCATGTTGTGGCTCACGTACAACACGGTGCGACCCTCGTCCTGGGCCGCCTGGCGCATGCGGTCAAGGCACTTGCGCTGAAAGGCCGCATCCCCCACCGCAAGTACCTCGTCCATGATCATGATCTCGCTGTTGAGGTGTGCCGCGACCGAAAAGGCGAGCTTGACGAACATGCCGCTCGAGTAGCGCTTGACCGGCGTGTCCATGAAGTCACCGATCTCGGAAAACGCCACGATCTGGTCCATGCGCTCGGTTATCTCCCGCCGCGTCATACCCAGGATGGCGCCGTTGAGGTACACGTTCTCGCGGCCCGTCATCTCGCGATGGAAGCCTGTGCCGACCTCCAGCATCGACGAGACGCGCCCCCAGATGTCGATCTCGCCCTCGGTGGGCGCCGTGATGCGACTGAGCAGCTTGAGCAGCGTGGACTTTCCCGCGCCGTTGGCACCGACGATGCCCACACGCTCGCCTTTGTATATGTCGAGGCTCACGTCACGAAGCGCATGGAGCGTCTCGCCGTCGATGTGTGCCACCGTGCCGATGCGCTGGTTGGGGTCCTCCAGCCCGCGACGCCTGGCCCACCAGCTCTGCAGGTCATGCTGCAGGGTCCTGCCACCGATCTGTCCCAGGTGGTAGTGCTTGGCCACGCCACGCATGCGAATGGCGAGCGGGAGCTCCACGACCCTATCCACGTGATCCACCTCGCCTGTCATATGGTGTCCATAAAGGTTCGCTCGACTTTCGTGAACACGACCACGCCGATTGCGAGGATGACACACGAGACGAGAGCCGACCCCGCGAGCCAGCCCGCCGAAACGTCGCCCACGCCTAGCAGTGCCAGGCGCAGGTACTCCATCTGCGCGCTTACGGGGTTTGCAAGGATGAGCGACCGCAACGGCCCCGTCACGCTCTCCAGCGGATACACCACGGGCGTCAGGTACATCCATAGGCTCACGCCAAAGCCCACCAGCACGCTGAGGTCGCGATAGCGCGTCGTGAGACTCGAGATCACGACGCCGCAGCCCATGCCCAGCCCGCCCATCACCAGCAGCGCAAGCGGTATGGTTGGCCACAGCTCCCACGTGGGGCGGATGGCGCCGGCGGCCGTGTAGTAGCCAATCAGCCCCAGCACCAGGATCATCTGGATTCCCAGGTGTATGAGCGCTCCCAACATGCGAGACACCGGCACGGCCAGGCGCGGGAAGTACACCTTGCCAAACAGGTTCGCATTGTCCACGAAGGTCGTGGCGTTGGCAGTCACGCAGGTTGAGAAGTATGACCACAGGGCCGTGCCAAGCAGGTAAAACAGCAGCTGGGGCACACCGCCCGTGGAGAGATGCGCGATGTTGCCGAACAGCACCATGTACACGATGCTCGTGAGCAGGGGGCTCAGCAGCAGCCAAAGCGGGCCCAAGACGGTCTGCTTGTAGGTGACCACAAACGAGCGCTTCGTGAGGAGCCACACGAGGTCACGGTAGCGCCACAGCTCGTCTAGGTGCAGGTCAAGCAGGCGGTGCTCCGCACTGATGTGCGTATGGTGCTCCATCAGGAGCCTTTCCCCTCATTGCAGATGCGCCCGAGAACCCTCAGCTCGCTCGTCACGCGCTTGCGCCGTGTGGTCAGAGCCCTGCCCAGACGATAGACGATGACTGCCGGGTACATCAGCCGGTTCTTATAGAACGGGTAGACGCGCAGGCACTTCTCGTGTGACGGAAACAGGCGCTCGACGAGGTAGGCGAGCTTTCCCCGGACGCCGTCACCCTTTTCCTTGAGCTCATTCTCGACCTTATGGAGTAAGGTGCCGTACGTGCAGGATGATGCGAGATAGGCAAAGAGCTCATCCTCGTCAGACGAAAGCGACGTGGCTCCCCCAGGCACAAACAGATGCTGCGCCAAGGTACGCAACCGCTCCTCGAAGTCGGCGATGCCCATGTCGCCAAGGTCCGCACCTACCTGGCCCCAATCTATCTCGTCGGCGCACTCACGCAGGTAGACATACACGTCAAGCGGGGTACGCAGGCCCGTTCCGCCTACCGTGAAATGCTTGTACGCATGGGCGACCACATACAGGTAGCAGTCGGTCGCGCTCATGTGCCAGCCAAAGCCATTGTCCGGATCCTTGATCAGGCGGTCCTTGACCGACTGGTAGTACTCGATGATTCGTGGGTTCTGGTCTCCCCCAAAGAGTCTGTGGTGGATCTCGAAGTTGGTGACGGGCAGCTTGAAGTACACATCATGGTTGCCCCTGCCAAAGTTCTCGCAGCTAAAGCCCAGGCGCTCCATGATCGCCCGTACGTCAGCGGTGCGGTCGGAGTCCACCAATACGTCGTAGTCCGCCATCTGTCGCATGCCAACGACTGGATAGACGTCCTTGAGCACCGCACCCTTGAGCGGGCAGTACCATATGCCCGCGCTCTCCAGCTCCTCGCGCACAGGCGTCCAGTCGGCCTCCAGCTGGGCAGCCTTCCACACGCCGCGCATTGCCTCCTGGTACACCTGCGACGAACTCACGCCTGCCGACTGCAACGCCATGGCTGCGGCGGCGCCAAGCGTGTGCTTATCCGCCACGTCAAGAAGACTCTGGGGATCGACGCCATCAAGCAGCGACGTGTCGGGCACCTCCTGTCGGACGGCATACCCCACAAGAGAGCACACCGTGCGCAGCAAGTCGAGGTAGGCAGCTTGGTCCATGCACTACTCCTCCAGCGCGCCTATGCCGCGCAGCTCCCTGATCGCACGGGAGACGTCGCGCCGTATATTCTCCTCGGGAGCGTCGAAGCGCTCGCACATGGCAGCCGCGACGGCGTCCTCGGTCGTGTCCTCCTTCAGCAAGTCCAATATGGCGGCAAGGGTCTTGTTGCCTCGCACGACACCATGAAAGCTGGCGCTGCCAGTTGGCACGAGTACCGTCTCGGTGGCCACGTTGGTGACGACAAATTCCTGTTTGAGCTTCACGCCACCCCCATCTCGTACGTTTCTCTCGGTTTAGTTTGAGCCGAACGGCTCGATGATATAGGAAGATTGGGCAATGGACGATGATAGGAACCGTTGTCCAACATATGTCCAGCAAGATCTCGACGCCCAGCTGCCTGCGTGCCATCCGCAAGCCTGCCCCCCCAACCGCAGGTGTGGCGAAGGGGACTCGCTGCCTGCCCGAGCACGCCAGACGAGCCGAGAGGCATCCAGACGCCCGCTTCGCTGGTCTGCCTTTGGGATGGGCCTCTGATAGCGTGGGTGCGTGGTCAGATGCCTGTCATCAAAGGCGACAGCCGCATCGTGGAGCGAGGGTTTTGGAGGCAAGACATGCGTAAGGGTCAAGCTCACAGAAGTCCCGCATCCGCGCTCCGCAATCGCATGCTGCGGTTCAAAGCATACGAAGGCGAGAAGCTGGATGCAGTTGGGCAGCATAGCGACGCGGCTGCTCAGCAGGTTCAGTCGCACGTCGAGCGGGCGGTGACCCCGCGAAAGAAGCTGTTCAGCGAGATACCTCGCATCGAGGGCGAACGTATCGCGCTCGACCGGGTTGTTGCCACCGACACCGACGCATTAAGCGACCTCGAGAGCAACCCGCTCGTCCAACGCTACGAGCCGACCCACCTGTTCGAGAGGCAGTTTGACGATGCAAGCGAGGCCATAGCCCAGATGTACGGCAACCTGTTTTCTAGCAGGGAGTCGCTCATCCTCGCTAACCGTCTTAAGGACACAGGGGAGCTCGCCGGTCTTGCGGAGTTCTACGGCCTGCGTGACCCCCTGCATAAGATAAGCATAGGATATCGGCTGCGCGAGTGCTGGTGGGGGCACGGCCTCGCGACCGAAGCCGCCCGTCTCATGGTGGGTTACCTGTACGGCGAGACCGACATCGAGATCATCACGGCAAGCACCATGGTCGAGAACGAGGCATCTGCGCACGTGCTCGAGAAGGCCGACTTCATCCGCACAGCACGGCATGCCGAGGAAGACTGGGGCTTTCCTCAGCCGTCCATAGTCGACAAGTGGTTCCGCTGAGGTTTCAAAAGCAGCCGCTCCGTCGAGCCCTACACAAACATAAAGTCGAGCATCACGTGCATGGCGTAGGACGTCAGCACGTTCTTGGTTCTCATGTAGCAGAAGAGGTCAAAAATCGATCCCAGACCCTGCACGAGCAGAATCTGCAGAATTGACCCATTGTAGGCGGCAAGGTGGGCAATGCCAAAGACGAACATGGTGGCAAAGGCCGCCAGCACGACGCTCGTCTTGCGGTTGTCGGTCCACCTATAGGCAAGGGTCATCACGCCAAGGAGGACGTCGAGCTTGAGCATTTCCTCCCCAAAGAGCTGCACGAGCATGGCTTGGTAAAACAGGGCACCTTTCTCCTCTTGATACAACGCATTAGGCTGCACCTGAACACCGAGCATCCTGCTCAGCAGCAGACCCATGCCTATGCTGTAGACAATGGTCAACACGAGGGCAATGAGCACAAGCGGAATGTCCCTCCACCGCGGACGCTTGATGATGGAGCCTATGTCGCCGCGCACAAGGATGAGAAATGGAACGAGGGTACCAAAGAACATGATGGCGGCCTTGATCACGCGGTCATCCGTGAAGAATCGAGGCACCGTAACCGCCAGAATCGCACACAGGATGAGGACGGCGGGCTGCCAAAGCGCCAGCGTCTCATCGTTGTAGAGGGGAAAGTCCATGCCAGGCAGCTCCCACCTAAAGAGATCAACCTGCGTCTGGCGTTCGGCTGATGCCACTGCATGCTTTGCCATAAGCGACTCCTTGTGCAACCTTCCAGTCGATTCTGAGACTATGATACCTACTGCGCAGCGGATGCGCCCGACCTTTCTAGAGTGAGGGATTGTTCCGTGCGCCATTGTCCAAGTGCATGGCAAGCAGGCTCCAAGAGCGGGTTCCTTGCGCTGGTTCGTGCGAATAGGCGGCCCAGAGGACAAAATGGCTGATTCTTTCGTCGTCAAGGCGGCGCTGCCGAGTTTGTATGCGTGTTTTTTCGGAGACACGAAAACACGCACCTACAAGTCACTTTGAATGCAGGTTTTGGGCCGTTGAGCGGGTACTGCAATTTGCGAGTGCCAAAAAAGCACATACAGGGTTGCTCAAACAGGCCTTTTTGCGATTTTTGACACCTACAAAGAACGTTGGCAGTGTTTAGCCAAATCGGCTCGGCAAGGAGTCCATCGTTTAGCGGTTCCTAACGGTGGCAGCGCAACAATCGACCGCTGCGACAGGTCGTCAGCTGAGCGCAATCAAGGGCTACGAACCCCCGCACTGAAGCAAGTACCTACAAGACACTTTGTAGGTTTCTCAAATCGCAGTTTTGCCTTCGTACGAGCATTTGTATGCTCTTTTTAGACCCACTTGAAAAATACAGTGCCAAAACCGGCCAAAAACCTACATACGAAGCATGTTGTAGGTACAAGAAACTGAAGGCCCAGAAAAAAGCGCTGACAGAGTTCTTACTGGGTTCATCGTGAGCGCGTCACGCAACACAATGTTGCGTGACGCGCCTCTTTGCGCGTAGTACCTTCGAATCATGGACACAGAAAGGAGCAGTCATGGCAACCAAAGACGTACTTACACAGGCTCGCAAGGAAGCCGGAATGACACAGGAAGATCTTGCGCGCAAGGTATTTGTGACACGTCAGGCAGTTAGCCGCTGGGAAACGGGCGAAACGACGCCGAGCATCGATATGACCAAACTCCTTGCCGCCGCGTTGGGCGTCCCCGTCATGCGCCTGCTCGACCTGCCGCAGGAACCCGCGTGCCAGTGCTGCGGAACGCCGTTTTCCGTCCCGCACATGGATCGCGGGGCAGATGCGGATGGGACCGAGAATCCCGCGTACTGCAAGTGGTGCTACGACGGAGGAACGTTTGCCTATAAGACCATGGATGACGTGATCGAAGCCTCGGCCCCCTATCTCGCAGAGGCCTCAGGCGTGAGCCTCGACGAGGCGGTCTCGTTCATGGGAGCGCTTCTCCCCACACTCGATCACTGGCGGGACGAAGGCGCAAACGAGAGCTAACCGAAGGCTTGAAATCCTCAGCTGACAATCACCCTTATTGCCGCAGCCGCTCGCACCTGTCCCGCAAGACCCCGCGGGCCTGTCTGGACAGGTGCGAGTAAAGAGCGTGGTGATGGGTCTGCCCATGGAACCTCCCCTACCCATAGAGACGGTATGGGTCATAATTACCCTCAAAGCACGTACGCTGGGCAAAAGGCTCGAAGGGAGCCAGCATGAGGATCCTTGTCATCAACGGCAGCCCCAAGGGTGAGCGAAGCAACACCTGGCAACTGACGCAGGCCTTTCTCGACGGCATCGCCGAGCAGCTCGGCGCCGACGGGATTGAACAACGCACGGTCGTCGTGCGGGACTCCAACATCCAGCCGTGTCTGGGGTGCTTCTCATGCTGGCGTAACGAGAAGGGCGCCTGCTGCCTCAAGGACGACATGCAGTCCATCATCTCCGACCGCACGTGGGCGGACGTCACCATCTGGAGCTTCCCCCTGTACTACTTTGGCGTTCCGGGGCCGCTCAAGAACCTCATCGACCGCCAGCTGCCCATGGCACTTCCCTTTATGGAGGAACGCACCGACGGCGTGGGCAACGGCAGCCACCCCTCACGCTACAACATGGCCGACAAACGCAACGTCATCATCTCGACTTGCGGCTTTTACACGGCAAAAGGCAACTACGACAGCGTGCTCACCCAGTTTGACCACATGTGCGGCAAGGGCAACTACGAAACCGTCTTATGCGGCCAGGGCGAGCTGTTCCGCGTGCCCGAGCTGCACGAACGCACCGATGCCTACCTCGAGGTGGTGCGTCGTGCCGGCAGCGAGTTTGCGCGCGGGACCATCGCCCCTGATACCCGCAAGGAGCTGGGACAGCTGCTCTATCCTCGTCAGGCCTTCGAGGCGATGGCCGATGCGAGCTGGGGCATCTCGCGCGAGACGGGCAAGGCCGAGGACGAGACCATCGTGTTCACGCGCCAGATGGCCGCGTTGTACAACCCCGCTTCGTTTGACGGCGCGGAGCGCGTGCTCGAGATGGACTACACCGACCGCGGAACAAGCTGCTGCGTCGTGCTGGGCAAGGACAGCGCGACCGTCGTCACCGACGGCTCCGTGACCCCCACCACCAGCATCCACACGCCCTACGACGTCTGGCGCGATATCGCACAGGGCAAGATCAGCGGCACGGACGCACTGGCGCAGCACCTGTACCGCGTGACGGGTGACTTTGACCTCATGATCAGATGGGGAGAGATCTTTGGTGATCCCAACGGCGGGGCCGACTCGCCCGAGAGCTCGACGGATGGCAGCGGCCTCAAGCCGCCCGTCATGCTGGCCATGCTCATCCCCTGGATCGCATTCTGGACGACGATGTCAATCGGCCCGATGGTCGGCGCTGTAGGCACGATCGTGGCTTGCGCCGTGACCGCGCTGGCGTTCTGCCAGCACGAGCACACGTTCTACGATTACCTCTCGCTTGCTTGCGTGTTGGCTCTCGTTGCGGCTTCCGTGGCGGGGGTTCCCTTCTCGGTGCTGTCGCCCGTCTCATTCGTTGCCTTTGGGCTCATGTGGCTGGTCTCGGCGCTGTGGTTTGTCCCCGTGAGCTCCTATTACGTAAAGGGATCCTACGGAGGGGACAGCGCACTCGGGAACGCCATCTTCATCGACACGAACCGCATCATCTGTCTGGTCTGGGGCGTGACCTACCTCGCCGCCGCTGTGGTCTCCTTCTTTGCGCCGCAGATCACGATCGTCACGAGCCAGCTGCTGCCGATACCAGCGGCAATCTTCACGGTGGTGTTCCAGCGCTGGTATCCGGCGCACGTCGCGCGCGGATAACGCCGCCAGGACAACGTGCGGCGTGGCGTTAGCCAGCTGAGGCAAACCACGTTGGACGGGAAGGAGTCGGCCATGAACTACGACAAGTATCCCGAGACACTTGTTACCGAGCACGACGGTGATGCTTGGGAGGGCACATCCGAGGTCGCGGGAAAGCTCGGCGAGCTCTCGCACCTGCGTGATCACACGCTGGTCGTGGAGTGCTATCCGGGCGTAAAGGACGAGGTTCTCGAGCTGATGCGCGAGGCGTTCCAGCCCGACTGCGTGATTCTGTCCGACGACATCTTCTACGACGGTGACGAGCTGACGGATCGCATGCACCCACACCTGACCGACGACCGCGTGCGAGGCGTCATGTACTACGGGCGGCTCGAGGACTTCGTAGACCCCGCAGCCCTCGAGGCAGCCAAGGCGGCGGTGCCCGCGGCTGGGCGCACGCTCGTCTACGGCGTCGGCGCCGGCCTTGTTGCAACGGGTGACACGCTCGTCTACTGCGACCTCGCCCGCTGGGAGATCCAACTGCGTTACCGTGCGGGTGTGCCCAACTTTCGCGCCCACAACGAGGGCGAGGACCCGCTTCGCAAGATCAAGCGCGGCTACTTTGTGGAGTGGCGCATCGCCGACAAGCGCAAGTTGGAGGTGTTTGGCCGCGTCGACTACTTCCTCGACTCGAACGTGGAGGGGTCGCCCCGACTGGCCACGGGCTCCGCGGTGCGCGACGGGCTCGCGCAGGTGAGTCGCACGCCCTTCCGCCTCGTACCCTACTTTGACCCGGGTGTCTGGGGTGGCCAGTGGATGAAGGAGGTCTGCGGGCTTGACCCCACGGCAGACAACTACGCCTGGAGCTTTGACGGAGTGCCCGAGGAAAACAGCCTCTACCTGCGCATCGGCGACGTGCGTATCGAGATCCCCGCGCAGGACCTTGTGCTCTGGCGGCCTGTCGAGCTGCTCGGCATGAAGAACTACTGCCGCTTTGGCGCGGAGTTCCCGATTCGCTTTGACTTCCTCGACACCATGGGCGGGCAGAACCTCAGCCTGCAGGTGCATCCGCTCACCGAGTACATCCGCAGCCACTTTGGCATGACCTACACACAGGACGAGAGCTACTACATCCTAGACGTCGCCGAGGACGGAGCGGTCTTCCTCGGCCTCAGGGATGGAGTGGACCCCGCGGCGTTTGAACATGACCTACGCTCAGCGCAGGAGGGCGGCCCGAGTTTCCCGGCCGAGAAGTACGTGAACCGCTTCCCGGCCAAGAAGCACGACCACTTCCTGATTCCTGCGGGGACCGTGCACTGCTCTGCGGCAGGCGCGATGGTGCTCGAGATCTCGGCGACCCCCTACAACTTCACCTTCAAGCTGTGGGACTGGAATCGCCTGGGGCTTGACGGCCTGCCTCGTCCGATTCACATCGACGACGGTCTCGCCAACATCCAATGGAACCGAACGACCGACTGGGTACGCGAGAACCTCGTGAACACCGTAGAGTCCGTTCACGAAGGTACTGACTACCTCGAGGAGCACACGGGCCTGCATGAGCTGGAGTTCATCGAGACCAGGCGCTTCACGACTCGCGGTACGACCGAGCACGACGCAAGCGAGGGTGTCCACATGCTCAACCTGGTCGATGGGAGCTCTGCGGTGATCGAGAGCCCGACCGACGCCTTCGGCCCCTTTACGGTGCACTATGCGGAGACCTTCATCATTCCCGCGGCTGCCGGCCGCTACACCATTCGCCCTGAGCGGCAAGGCGAGCAGATCATGCTCGTCAAGGCCTACGTCCGCCAGCGCTAGCAAACGCGCAAGGAAGTGACCGGCTGTGGTCCGGAGGACACGCCCCCGAACCACAGTGGCGCGGAGCGGGCACACTCGCGGGTATCGACCATCGCTCATGACAGCGTGAGCCGCATACGTCATAATGTGCTTACACCGTTGATACCTGCACGTATGGCTCGCAGCCGCCGGGTCAGGCCATGTGACATTGCAATTGTAAGGAGCAACGTGAACATCCTTCAGCCCATCATCGATAGCCCAGTCGAGAACGCCGTCTTTGTCGCAATCACCGTGGCCATCGGCATCTGGGTCTACATGCTCGCAAAAAAGCCAATCCATGAGCTGTTCTCCAAGTCCTCTCTCTCGGCGGTGAGTCCATCGTCCTCAACCTCATCCGCGCTGCGGTTGCCTGCGGAATAATCTTCTTCCTGGGTGAGAACGTCTTTCACATCGAAATGAGAGGCGTCGTGGAGACGCCGGGGGTCACAACATTGCTCGTCACCATCAGCCTCCAGGACCTCATCAGAAACGTGCTCGCAGGGCTCCAAATCATCGTCACGGACGAGTTCTTGCCAGGAGACCAGCTTATCGTGGGTGACGAGCGCGGCGAGGTGGTGGACATAGGCTGGCGAAACACCACCTTCCGCGACAAGGACGACAACGCCCGAATCATCCCTAACTCGGAGATATACCAGAATGACTTCTTGCATCTCAGCGACAAAATGGCCCGTCGGCACACCGTCTCGTGCTACATAAAGCCCCATATGGACCTTGACCTTGTGGCAGATGACATCACGCACCTTGCCGACGAGGCGCTCACCGAGCTAGGTTGCAAGGCTGAGGAACCATGTGAGGTCCGCTTTCTAAGCACGACCATCGGCGGCATCGAGACGTCCATCCGTATCTTCCTGACCGACATCAAGTACACCACACCAGGCTCTGACGCCGTCATACGCGCGATTGCCCGGCGAGGCTACTTGGCTGACGGCATGACCACCACGCCCAATCCGGATGAGCTAGATTGGCTTGCACACAATGAGCCGCAGCAGCCAGAGGCGGCTCCACCGGCAGCTCAAATCGACCCTGGGGCTCCCAGCCTTTGCCAATGAGGCAAATTGCCGCCGCCTTTTGCCCCTCGCGAATGGGAAGGCGCCGGCTTACCCCTGTGGGCGGCCGGCGCCGAATCCAGTTATGTCAGGTCAACAGTCGCCCAGCACTACCTCATACCAACTCTCATACCTAGTTCCCCTAGTTGTTCAGATTCGCGAAGTATGCCTTTGCGGACTGGTTGTAGTGGTAGAGCGCCATCATGGTGCGCTGCAGGGCCTCGCGCTGCGCGCTGGTGGCCTCGGTCGAGAGCGCCCAGAGCGCGTAGCCGAGCGGGCCGTGGTGAGCAGTCGCGGTCTGTGAGCCGTTGCTGATGGTTATGTCGTACATCTTATCGATGTCACGCGAAGCGATGCCAGTTACCTCGACGTACCACATGCCGCCGTTCTTGACGGGCGCCAGCTCGGAGCCGGCACACGTAATGGTGAGGACGCTCGGGTCATCCGATGCGAAGTACAGCCTAAAGGACGTGTCGGTGAGCAGGTCGAGCGTCGTGCCCTTGTAGGTGAAGTGCTCGATGTTGCCGGGCGCCGTGTACTTGTAGTCTGCGAGGTCCGTCGCCGAGACCTCCTGGAAGTCCACAAAGCTCGACACGTCCGGCAGCCGCTCGGTCGAGCCCTTGTCGCGCACGGCGAAGTAGTGCTTGGCGAAGACGTGGTAGGCCTTGAGGTCCCTCGCGAGCTGTCTCATCTCGGGGCTCTCGCTGTTCGCGATCCTGTCGTCGAGGTAGTCGACGATGGAGTAGGCCAGGCCCTCATCGCCGGCGATGGTGGTCTTCCCGTCCGCGCTCGCGAAGTCGAGGCACGCGTCTGCAGAGAGGTCCCTGATCTTGAACGCGAACTTTGCGTCCGCGTCCTTCGCCACGCTTGTGACCGGGAACCTGTAGACCGTGTACGCGGTCCCGTCGGGCGTCGACCTCCTCACGGGCTTGATGTCCGAGACCTTGGTGCTGGCGACCACCTCTCCGCCGTACCAGTACTCCCCCTGGTAGTTCTCGGGGTTCTGCACGATGCCGTCGCTGAGGACCATGTAGGTGTTCATGCCGATCCTGCCGTCGAGCGTGAGGGTGTAGCCGAAGACCTGAGCGGCAGGGCCACTCTCGCCCTTGAGAATGCGCCACGCACAGGAAGCCGTCGGCTCGTCGTCGGCCAGCCAGTAGTTGGCCGCCTTGTCGCCGGAAAAGCCTGTCACCCGAGCAACGTAGTCTCCGACTTCGGTGGCCGAGTTGCCCTCACAGGTTAGCGTGATGACGTCACCGTTCACGGTGTTTGCCGTTGGCAGCACGGTTTTGAGCGTCCCGTCGTAGGTGAAGGACAAAGCGTCATCAGAAGGCCACGTGAAGGTAAGCGCATGCGGCAAGACGCCGAGCGCGCCCAGCCCGGACTCGTCGACCTGGTAGTTGGCCGTTACGTCACGACCGTCTGCGTCGCTTATGCTGACATTCTCCAACTTGAGCTGGTGGGATCCCACATCCTCGCCCTCAGCGCGGCCGACCGCGATCGTGGCAACATGTCCTTCCACCAGGCCACTCTCAGCCTTGCCGTCCACAGCCTCAAGCGTAGCTGCAAAGGTTGGGTCCTCTTGCCCGTAGGTTTTGGTGACATCTGCAGCCTTCGCCAGCGCGGGACGTGCGACCACCTTGAAGGTAGCCTCCGCCATGGCATCTGAGCCATCTGCGGCCAGGTGAGTGATGGTCACCTTCGCTGTCCCGACGTCCACGTTGTCATCATATACAAGCTCATACTCGTCATCGGGAACCTCGGACCCATCGTCGTTGAGCTTGACAACGGGCTTGGGCGTCAATGCACTGCCCTTATAGGTCTGGTCGGGTATGGGTTCGACGGTGACGTCCCAAGACCTCACGACCCTGACTTCCTCGGGCTTGGCCTGGTTGTGCGTTGATATGGTACCGTAGCCTTCCGCACAGTAGGCTTCGTTCAGGCCCTCGGAGAAGATGCCGCCCGACACCGTTATGGTTCCGGCACTCTTCGTGACCTCCCCGTCCACGGTTCCCCCGGTGATGGTCAGCGAACTGGTGCCCGCATCACTGTCCCCTGCGCCCACGCCCACTTTGCCGCGCAACGACCCATCCGAGACCGTTGCCGCAGAACCACTCGACGCCGATCCCCCGGCAAGCAGCGCGTATCCTGTGGTGCCTACGCTCAATGTGCCCCCGCTCACCTCGATGGTGCCGCCGGAGTTGTTTCCCAGGGCATAGAGGCCGTTCCCGTAGTCGGAGGAAACCTCGCCGCCCTTGAGGTAGATGCGTCCCCCGTCGGTGGCCTCTCCTGCCCAGTAGCCGTTGACGCCGGATTTGAGGCCGTCCTTGCCGTCATTACTCACCTTGCCACCTGTAACCGTGATAAGCGAGCCTGTCCCAGTGGCAACCATGGCCGTTGATGAGCCGCTATAGAGGCTGCCACCAGAGATGGTGGCACTTGCGCCATCCTTGACGCTCAAGACCACAGGCGGCAGCGTGAGCCCTGGCCCCGTAGATGTTTGGCTTATGGAACCGGACCGCAGCTCTATGGAGCTGCCTGGATCTTTGGCGAATGCCGCGCAGTAGGCGGCGCTCGTGCTCACAACCTGAGCCCCGTCGACGATGACCTTGCCTCCGTTGGCGGCCTGTATCACCGAGGTCCGCGATTCGACTTTCACATCGTCGCTCAAGATGATGGTACCCCCAACGGCATTGATGGGGTCGGGGTGATTGGACGTCGAGAGGATGGTGCCGTTCTTGATAGTGATTGAACCGATCTCCATATTGATGCCGTAGTAATCGGCCACATTGTTCTTGTAGCCGCCGACCGTCAGCGTGTGGCCACCCAGGTCGAGCGTCAGGTTCTTGTTGCCTTGGTATGGAGTCTGCACTATGTAACAGTCGTTGCCTGAGCTGTCCTCAGTCATGAATATGGTATCCCCGTCAGTCGCGTCACTTGCTGCTGCGCTGAGCTGCGAGTACCCCCACTCCGGATTGCTACTCAACGTAAAGTGGCTCGCCCAAGCGGTCTGCGGGAAGGGGGACGCCAGCAGAAGGGCCAGCGCGCCAACCACCGTCAGGATGAGCCTTTGGATGCGTTGCATGGTGACCTCGCTTCTCCCCGCGTCCTGCCAATCGGCACAGCCGATCTTGGATTGCAACACACTTCAGAGTATCGCATTCCCAGCTGGGTATCCATGCATTTTACCTCGTCGTTTGCGAGTTCATGATATTCTTTTCGTGGGTCGGCCGCTCCTGGTGTTACGCTGAAGGACAGCCTCCCGGGGATGTCACCGATGCAGACGACAACCGCCGCAATCATGCGCCAAGCCAAAGGAGCCATTCATGTCCTCCAGCCTCTCTCGTCGCAACTTCTTTCGTCTTGCATCGGATGCCCTCATCGCGCTTCCGTCCGTTGCCGGGGGCTTTCTTGCCATCACGCCCGATGAGGCGCTGGCGGCCGGGATCCCCTATGCAAGCGACATAGACGGCGGAACCCTCTACCCAGATGAGGTCAAGGCCGAGATCATAGTGGTCAACCCCTGGGAAGTGGGCTTCATGCTGGTCGACATGGCGGACGGCGGCGCATCGCGCATTCCATACGCCCACGTGGAGGTGACGTCGCGCTACAACCGCGAGAAGAGCGTGAGCGGTACCACCGATGAGTTTGGCACCCTGGTGCTGGATATCTCCGAGCTTGCCGAGAACGACGAGCACAAGGACCCCATGACGCTGGAGACCTACGCCTTCAACGGCAGCATCAGCATCACTTGTCCGGGATATCGCGACTTTAGGGTATCCCTCACACGCATCTACGGTGGTGGCGGGCTTCTCGTACCCGGTCGAGACACCAACGACGAGAAACCGTATCCGGAACTTGTGAGCTTCGACGAGTGGGACGTTCTCTACACCATCGAGTCATACGAGACCTATGACAAGTCGAGCGGCGCCGTTACCGTTCCCGAATTCCTCTGCTTTAACGCCTCGCCCAAAAACGACCGCAAGCACGAGCTTGTCGTCTCGCTCAGGAACCTGACCGGCGCAAGCACCACCATTCGCCTCTGCGAGCGCAACAGCGGTAATGTGCTGCACTCCCAGACTGTCACTCCCCAGGATGGTGTGGCCGCAGCCACCTTTGCCGGCACGTTCCTCAAGACTGGCGCGAGCGACGCCCTTCCCCTCGACACCGACTTTGACGTGTACTTCGTGGACAACGGAATCACCTACTCCTTCCCCATCAAGCTCAGGGCGCAAAAGACGATATTCCCCGAACCCAAGAATGTGACTGGGAAGCAGGCCAAACCTCTTGCCAACATCAAGAACAGCGTGGGAGGCGGCAGCATGGCGGCGATCACGCTGCCCAAATCGTTCCCGCTCGGCGCGAACGACCTCTTCACCATGTGGCTCCCCGAGTTTCCCGTCAACGTCTACATCGACCCGTCGGGCTACTACCAGCTCACGGTCAAGACTCCCAGTTGGGGCTACAAGAACGACTACGGCAAGGAAGACGAGAGTGGGTGGCAGTGGTTCTCGCGCTCGACCGTGAGCAACCAGGTCAAGGACAAGTTCGCAAGCTGGGACAAGCTCCTCGACAAGACGAGCAGCGCCTATGACAGGGCGGGCCTCTTCAAGCAGGTCGCCTACAGCAGGACCTTTACCTTCAACGGATTCTTCCAGTTTGCGGCAATCGCTCAGTGGGATCCGGTGGCAAAGACCTTCCAGGGTGACGCGGCCGGGCAGTTTGTGCTCGCGCTGCTCTTCACGGTCACCGAGCACTTCCTAGCCGGGCCCGTCCCCGTCTTCATCCAGTTTGACCTCAAATCGAGCCTCACCGTATCCTTGGGGCCGGGCTTCTTCGTCACGCCAAAAGACAGCGAAGACGACTGGACCGATGTCGTCACCGATCTGAGCCGCTACGAGTGGGACTACACCAACTCGGGCCTCACCTTCACCGTCCTCATCTCGCCCTCGCTCTCGGTGGGCGTGGGCATAGCGGGCTTGGTGTCCCTCTCACTGCGTGGCAACTTCACCCTCACCATCTTTGTGGGTGTCACCGCCACCAGCTCAGGCCACAGTCTCCCCCATTGCATAGTGGGCTACTGCTTCAAGGCTGACATCGTCGCCCAGTTCTTCCTTTGGACCTACTCGTGGAACGTCTTCCAGGATGCCAATGCCAACTGGTACAACAACTGGAACACCTCCAAGCTCACCTCCCAGGCAATCGACGATGCGCTAAACCTTAACCCCATGGCCACCGGATCCTTCGATGACATCATCGACGACATCAAGCCAGTGAGCGACGAGATGCTGATGGCATCGCGCGAGTTTGACGGCAACACACCCATTGAACCACAGGCCGAGAAGCCCGAGTTCTACCTAGACGTGGAGTATCGCGACGATTGCGTGATGGATGACGGGACCGTGCTCACTAGCGCCATCTACACGCTGAAGATCCGCAATCAGGAAGAGGACCAGACGCCTACCGACGCGCCCGCAGATGCAATGACGCAGGCGGACGGGACCGCAGTTGACGAGGCAAGCGTGGCAGCCCTTGCGGCTCAGACCGAGACGGTCTCGGAGCGGGCCGAGGATGGGGCCGCACTTGTGGCTCAGGACGAGCAGGAGCTTTCCGACGAGATGCCTGACGGACAGACCTTGCCCGAAGACGGCGAGCCCAATCCCACCGAGGAAGGCGAGTCGGAAGACGGGGCATCCCCATCCCCCACCTCCGAGGAGGCGCTGGCGGCAAACCCCTTTGCCTATGCCATCCCCGTCAACTACACGCCCGTCTACGACGAAGGCGAGGCCGGACTGCTCCAAGCCATGGCGGACTCCACGCCCGGCATCGCTGGCATCGGCGAACATGGCGGCATACGTCCGACGCTGGACAGGCCCATTGCCAGCAACGTGTTTGGCGATCCCAAGATAAAGTGCGTCGAGGTGGATGGCACCGTCTATACGCTGCGCATCGGCAGCGTCACCGTCAATAACAAACCCGTAACTCGCCTCATAGCCACCGTGCAGGGCGGAAACCGCATAGCGGACATGGGCAAGCGGCAGGTGCTGGACTTCAGCATCAATCCCGCAATCGACGGCCTTACGCGCGATGAGCTCTGCGACATTGAGTTTGCCGCAGCTCCCGAGAAGTACTACGAGCCGGCCGGCATGACCCAAGTGACTGGATGGCGTATGCACGTGGCCGTCATCTCGGCAAAGCGCAACACCACCGACTTCGCCCAATCAACCACGGATCTGGTGTTTAGCTACATCGTGTTCCACCACAACGGTGACAAAGGCTTTGACTGGATTCAAGCTAGTACAAGCAGGAAGGGTGCCGAGGTTTTCACCAACACCCCCGATTACCCCTATCACAACCTCTCCAACCTGGACATCTCGTTCTACACGCCAAGTAGCAGCGAACACATGGCAACGGTCACCTACCTCGACCGCATGGGCGCCACGCCCATGGACGTGCTGGGCCACGAAAACGTAAAGGTGCGCGTAGGCATTCTCTTCCTTCCCTTCACGGGATACATGAAGAGCCTTCAGCTCATTGTGCCTGACCCCGCCATCATCGAGCAGAAGATGGGTCCCATTGCAGACCTCTCAGCCTATGAGCTGGAGTTCTGGCCGGTGGTACAGGACGTCTATACCTTCATGATCCGAGGGGCGGAACAGTCCTATATCTATATCCTCAGGCGCGATATGAGCAACTTTAGCGATGCGGCAATCAATTTCGTCAAGCTAGTGGGAACCACCGCCGCAAGCGTGCGCTTGCATGCATGGAAGATCGTGAACGATTCTGGCGGCTATAACCCCATACAGACCAGACAGTTCCTCACCTGCGACGAGAGCGACCGCCTCTGCACCGTCCAGGTCCACGATCCTTGGAGCGAGGAGAGCGCCTCCCTCATCTTTGCGCCTCAGGGGTCGGAGAACTTTGGCATTAGGGCATTTAGCTTGTGGGGCGATTTCATCTACTGGCCCGAGATTCGCAACGGCGTGCCTGGCCACAGCTACCAGGAGGACACGGACGAACTGACAGACATGGAGCCTGTCAACGAGTGTCGCATCAAGGCATCTCGCTTGCGCGGTGGCCACCACTCCGACCCCTTCGTCCTGGCAGACATCGGCTATGCAGGCGAGGACGACCCCGGCCACATGATCGACAACATCGTGAGCCTGGGCGGAGACAATTCAGCCCTTTCCATCATCGCGTCGGAGTTCACCGACAAGGAG
>JAGAVX010000070.1 GCA_017941705.1 Atopobiaceae bacterium | reverse complement strand
TGGGCCGTCGCGACGCCGTGCACGTCTTTGGCGACGACTACGACACCCCCGACGGCACGGGCGTGCGCGACTACATCCACGTGATGGACCTGGCCGCCGGCCACGTGGCCGCGCTTGCCTGGATGGACGGCCGCAGCGGCTGCGAGGTCTTCAACCTGGGCACTGGCAACGGCACGAGCGTGCTGCAGATCGTGAAGGCCTTCTCCGCCGCATGCGGCCGTGACCTGCCCTACGTCATCGAGCCGCGCCGTGCCGGCGACGTCACCGCCAACTACGCCGACTGCACGAAGGCCAAGGAGATGCTCGGCTGGGAGGCCAAGTACGGCATCGCCGAGATGTGCCGCGACAGCTGGAACTGGCAGAGCCACAACCCCAACGGATACGAGGAGGAACAATGAGCATTCCTGATGCGAACATCCTGCAACGCGTCTACGGTGACGCCTCGGAAGAGGCGGCTGCGCGGCTGAACGAGCTGGAGGCCCGCTTCCACGCGCTCTTTGGCGGCGGGGAGCCCGAGTTCTTCTCTGCTCCCGGCCGCACCGAGATCATCGGCAACCACACCGACCACAACGGCGGGAAGATCCTTGCCGCGAGCATCACCATGGACACCATCTGCGCTGCGGCGCCGAGCGGCAACAACGTGGCGACCATCGTGAGCGAGGGGTATCCCGACCTCGTGGTCATCAACATTGACGCCATCGACGAGCTGCCGCATTGCGCGGGCACGCTCTCGCTGGTCGCGGGCATGCTCGAGGCGTTCGGGCAGCGTGGCTACAAGGTCGGTGGCTTCAATGCGGTCGTGTCGACGCAGGTCATCTCCTCGGCAGGCGTCAGCTCGTCTGCCTCGTTCGAGATGCTGCTCTGTGCCGTGGTCAACCATCTCTTCAACGGTGACGCCATCGATGTGGCAACCTACGCGCTGGTCGGCCAGTACGCCGAGAACGTCTGGTGGGATAAGGCCTCCGGTCTCATGGACCAGATGGCGTGTGCGGTGGGCGGCACCATTGTGCTCGACTTCTCTGATGGCGTGCGCTACGAGCGGGTCGACTTCTCCTATGACCAGCTGGGCTGCGACCTTGTCATCGTCAATACCGGCAAGGGCCACGCGGACCTCTCCGCGGAGTACTCGTCCGTGCCGGGTGAGATGCGGGCGGTGGCTGCGGCACTCGGCGCGGATCGTCTGTGCGACACGAGCGAAGAGGCCTTGCTTGCGCAGTTTGACGAGGTGCGCGTCGCGATGGGTTGTGACCGAGCCCTCATGCGCGCATTGCACTACTTCGAGGAGTGCCGACGCGTAGACGAAGCCGTTGAGGCGCTGGGCGCTGGCGACAAGGCCCGCGTGCTCGCCCTCATCGACGAGTCGGGCAGCTCCTCGTGGCGCTGGCTGCAGAACGCCTACGTAACGGGCGATGCCGAGGAGCAGTCGATACCGCTCGCCCTCGCCCTATCCGAGCTCTATCTCAAGAAGGTGGGCGGCGGTGCCTGCCGCCTGCACGGCGGCGGCTTTGCGGGCGTCATCATGTGTGCGGTGCCCAAAGAGGCGACGGCCGACTACGTCGCCCTCATGTCTCGGCACTTTGGGGCTGACAACGTCTATCTCACCAATATCCGCAGCGCGGGCGCCCTGTGCCTCGGCGCATAGCGTCCGTGCGGATGTGGCGCGGCGAAGCATTCTTGTGACTCTCCCTTACATGACCTGCAGCCTTGCTTTTGCTTGACGCTGCGCCGGAGGGGGCGGGCGCGTGTTCCCGCCCCCTCAATCACAAACAGCCAGTACTGCCATGAAAGGGGTGTTGTGATCATGCATACCGACCAGAAGACAAAGATCGTCTGCACCATGGGACCGGCCACCGAGGATGACGAGGTCCTGCGAGCGATGATGCTCGCGGGCATGAATGTCGCACGTCTCAACTTCAGTCACGGCAGCCATGAGTACCATCGCTCCAACATCGAGCGCGTGCGACGCATCTCCAAGGAGGAACACCTGTGCGTGGCGATCATGGTGGACACCAAAGGCCCTGAGATCAGGACCGGCATGACGGCCGGTCACGAGAAGGTCATGCTCGAGACGGGAGCTTCCGTCGTCGTGACGACCGACGAGGTCGAGGGCACCGCCGAACGCTTCTGCCTTGACTACGCGCGCCTGCCGCAGGAGGTGGAGCCGGGGTCGATCATCTTCATCGACGACGGTCTCATCGGTCTTGAGGTCGAGCATGTCGAGGGAAGCGACATCCACTGCAGAGTCACCAACGGCGGGGCGCTGGGCGAACGCAAGGGCGTGAACGTGCCTAACGTGGCCGTGGGGCTTCCGTCGGTGACCGAGCAGGACAAGCGCGACATTCGCTTTGCTTGCGAGATGCAGGTAGACGCCATCGCTGCGTCGTTCATCCGCAGTGCTGAGGCGGTCGACGAGATCCGTGACCTGTGCCACGAGTACGGGGCACACGAGATGGTCATCATCCCCAAGATCGAGAGTTCGATTGCCGTCGCAAACTTCGACGAGATCTTGGCTGTGTCGGATGGCATCATGGTTGCTCGCGGCGACCTAGGTGTGGAGATTCCACCTGCCGTGGTACCGCACGTCCAAAAGCAGATTATCAAGAAATGCAACAACAACTACAAGTTCGTCATTACGGCCACGCAGATGCTCGACTCCATGGTCCACAACCCGCGACCCACGCGCGCTGAGGCAAACGACGTGGCCAATGCGATCTACGACGGGACCGACTGCGTGATGCTCAGCGGCGAGACGGCAGCGGGAGCCTATCCCCTCGAGTCCGTCAAGATGATGGCGGAGATCTGCCGGCAGACCGAGCGGCATCTGCCCGAGCGACACGAGTATCCTGACCGCGGAGGTGTTAGGAATGTCAACGGGGCCATCGGCTTTGCGGCGGTGGAGACCGCCGAGCGCCTGGGGGCGGCCGCCATCCTGTGTCCTACGCATTCGGGCCGTTCGGCGCGCCTGATGAGCGTCTTTCGTCCCCAGCTGCCCATCTTTGCGACCTCGCCGAGTTGGGACACCATCCGACGCACCAACTTCTATTGGGGTGTGTGGGGCATCAAGACCACCGAACAGGGTGGCCTCGTCAACACCTGCTACAACGCCCTCACGGTCGCACGTGACGAGGGCTTCGTCAACACCGGGGACATCGTGATCATCACGGCGGGCGATCCGCAGACGTCTCCCCGCCAGGGCGACTACACAACCTCCAACAACATGTGCATGGTGGCGCAGGTCCAGTAGGTCGACTGAAGGCCATCGTCAATGGGAAGGATGTGGTAAAAAAGAGCACGAACCTGTGCTGGAGGACCGAGACGGACGGGCAATTCTCGCTGTGGGAGGGCAGCCCACCCGTTCTTGTCGCTAACGCGCGCATCAGGACCATCGACGGCACGCTCTCGTGGGAGTTTGCCGATACGGGTGCCGTGCTGCTGAGGCATGCGGGATGATGTTGGTCTCCTAGAGACGACCGGCGTTAGTCCGACTTTCCGAGGCTTCGCGCTGGTTCTTGTGTACTGCGATGCGTGGAGGTGCGTTCACCATGATCGAGGACTACCGCAAGGCGTGCAAACGGGGCAGGCGCGAGGTGAGCTACGCCATCTCGCAGGGCCGCTACCCCTATCTCCCAGCGCTCGATGACCTGCTGGGAGACGGCCATGGCGCGGGCGAGGTACCCGTGGGCGTGCGCGAGATTCCCATGGAGCTTGTCGTGGGCACCAAGACGCGCGCACGGTCGAACGTCTTTTCGTGCGGTTTCCTGCCCATCGCCGACGCTGACACCGAGTTTGCCGCCAAATGGAGCCGTCTGTACGATGCGCAGGTGGCGGAGGGCATCCGCGACCCGGTGGTGGTCTACGAGTACCTGCAGCGCTTTTACGTGCAGGAGGGCAACAAGCGCGTGAGCGTGCTGCGCTCGGTGGGTGCCCCGACCATCATGGCAAGCGTGACGCGGGTGATGCCGGTACCCTCCGACGACCTGGCCGTCCGCTGCTACTACGAGTTTGTGCAGCTCTACCGTGTGGCTCCCATCTATGGCCTGCGGTTTTCCGAGGAGGGCTCATGCGCGAAGCTGGCCGCGCTGTTGGGCCATGACCTCGAGAGTCCTTGGCCTGAGGATGATGTGCGCAGGATCACGTCGACGCTCTCTCAGTTTGCCCGCTCCTATCGGGCGCGGGGCGGGGACCTGCTCGCGCAGACCGTGGCCGACGCGTTCCTGTTGTACGTGAAGGCCTATGCGACGAGCGGGCCCCTCGGCGTGTCTGCCCGCGAGATGGACCTGCGCGTGGCGCGCCTGTGGGGCGAGTTGGTGGTGGCTGCGCAGGAAGATGCTATCGCCTACATCGAAAGTCCGACCGAGCCGCGCGGAAAGGTGGCTTCTTCGGTCAAGGGCATCGTCCGTGGCATACGCCGCGCAAAGCCGCTGCGCATGGCCTTCGTCTATGACCGCGACCCCGCTACCTCGGGCTGGACCGCCCTACACGATCGCGGACGGCTTGACCTTCAGGAGCGGCTCGACGAGGGGGTCGAGACAAGCTCCTTCTGCGGTCGCGCGTCCGACGAGGACTTCGATCGCGCCGTGGCGGCAGCCGTTGCCGACGAGGCCGACGTCATCGTCACCGCATCCCCGCGCCAGATGGAACAGACCCGCCGCGCAGCCCTCGCATACCCTGCCACGACGTTCATCAACTGCTCCGTCAACCTATCGTCGAATGCGGTGCGAACCTTCTATGCGCGCATGTATGAGGCCAAGTTCCTGATGGGGGCGCTCGCGGCGGGCATGGCGGAGAACCACCGCGTGGGCTACCTGGCAAGCTCTCCCATCTTTGGGAGCGTGGCCGAGATCAACGCTTTTGCCGTCGGGGCCGCCATGGTGGACCCGTACTGCACGGTGCACCTCAAGTGGGCCTCTGCCGAGGGGTACGACTGGCGTGGCGAGCTCGAGGCGGCTGACGTGCGGGTGCTGGCGGGGCGTGACTACCCCAACCCGCACGACCCGTCGGAACCCTATGGCCTCACCTGCCTGCATCGCACCGAGGAGTCCGAGCGCGTGGCGACGCCCGTGTGGGACTGGGGGCGCTACTACGAGCTCATCGTGCGTTCTATCCAGGACGACCGCTGGCGCAAGGAGGGGAGCACCCATCGCGACCATGCCCTCAACTACTGGTGGGGTATGTCCGCAGACGTGGTGCGGCTCGAGTTGGGCGAGGGACTGGCTACGGGGCAGCGACGGCTCGTGCAGACGTTGCGCCAGGCGCTCGTCGAAGACCGCCTGCACCCCTTCGAGGGCATGCTCGTGGCACAGAAAGGCGTGGTGGTGCGCGGGGAGGGAGCGCCGCGCCTTTCGAACGAGGAGATTGCCTCCATGCGCTGGCTCAACGAGAATGTGGTGGGGCGCCTGCCCAAGAGCTGGGAGCTCTCGCCGGCAGTGGCTGGAGACGTGGCGACCTCGGGCGTCATCACTCCTGCGACAGACGCCGAGAGCGACTAGGGGAGGACCGGCCATGCGCATCCTTGCCGTTGCCGACGTCGAAGACGACCTGCTCTTGGCGCGCCTCGAGCGGCCGGACAGGCCGCGCTACGACTTGGTCGTTTCGTGCGGCGACCTGGGGATGTCCTACCTGGATTGTGTGGCGACCCTTGCCAATGCCCCGCTTCTCTACGTGCGTGGCAACCACGACGTGGGCTACGAGGGCGATCCGCATCTGGGCGGCACCGACCTCGACGGACGCGTGGAGCGCATTTGCGGGCTACGTATTGCAGGGCTCGAGGGATCGCTCGACTACCGCGAGGGAATTGTTGGGTATAGCCAGGCGGAGATGCGGCACAAGGTGGTGGGCCTAGGCCTGCGCACGGCGCTCACTGGTGGCATCGACGTGCTTGTGACGCATGCCCCCGCGCGCGGCTACGGCGACCTTCCAGATGGCCCACACCAAGGCTTTGAGGCGTTCAACGGTCTCCTCGACTGGCTTCATCCCAAGGTGATGCTGCATGGGCACGTGCACCTCGACTACGACCTGCTCGAGCGCGAGCGCGTGCACCCCAGCGGCACAAGGCTCGTCAACTGCTTTGGATGGCAGGAGATCGAACTGTGACCTCCACGGGAGCGTTCCAGCCGGGCCTGCCGAAGGGAGGGGAGAGGGGCTTTGACAAGCGGACCAATCGGCGATCGCTGCCAGTTTGGCCCGAACGTCACCACACGTACGGCGGAGCACTCGTTTGACGCGGTGCGGCGTGCCCGAGACTTGCAGTACAACTTGCCCGTGCGCATCGGCAACGACGTGTGGGTGGTGGAAACGGCGTCTGTGACGTCTCGCTGACGTGGACAGGGAGGGTAGTCAAAACCACAGTAGAGACAGGGGATACAAGAGCGCATCTCGAGCCGCCATGCGCCACCACCGTTTGCGGCACGGGGCATCGAATGGAGCAGGAAACGGGGCGAGCGAGAGCAATCTATACTGTCTGGCCTGTAAACGAAGCAAGGCACGAGTCAACCATAGGTTGATTTCTTCCACTCTAATCAACTCACGGTCGCTCGGCACACGCACCCATACGCCGTATCCTTGAAGCACAAAATGATCTACCGCAACGAGGAGCGGCTATGGGACCCACAATTGCGATCGGCGCCAACATCTATCGGCATCGCAAGGATTTGCACCTGACGCAAGACGACCTTGCGCGTCACCTTGGAGTCACGAAGGCGTCCGTGTCCAAGTGGGAGACCGGCCAGAGCTACCCCGACGTCGAGCTGCTGCCGCGTATAGCCGCATACTTCGACGTGACGGTCGATGCGCTTTTGGGTTACGAGCCGCAGATGGGCAAAGAGGGCATTCGAAGTGAGCGCGAACGCCTGCGCGAGGCGTTCGCAACCATGCCTTTCGACGTGGCGCATGCACAATGCCAAAAGCTCGCCCATGACTATTTCTCATGTTATCCCCTGCTTGTGCAGATTGCGGTGCTGTACTTGAATCATCTGGACCTTGCAGATGGGACGAAGCGAGGAGAGCTGGCACATGAAGCCGTGGAACTCTGCCGTCGCATTAGATGCTACTCCAGTTCATCAGCCGACATCAGGCTTGCGGAAGTGGTACAAGCGACCCTGGAGCTTGCGACTGGCGACCCTCAGGCGGCGATTGAGGCCCTCGGGGATTCGCCCGACATAGATTTGGGCGCAGATATGCTGCTCGCGAGCGCCTACAGCTCCTTGGGACAGGTGGACGAGGCTGACAAGACCCTTCAAGGGGCGCTCTTCCAAGGCCTCGTGCTCAGTCTGAACCGGCTTGCCCAGATGGCTGCACTGTATGCCAGCAACCCAGCGAAGATCGACATCGCCTACGAACGTGTACGGGCGATTATCGATGCGTTCGACCTGGGGTCTGTCTACGCGAACACGGCGGCCATCCACCTGTCGTTTGCCATGACCTACATGGCGGGCGGCTGCGACGACCGTGCGCTCGACTGCCTCGATGGCTACGAGCGGGCTGCCCGCGCGCTGTCCTTTCCCATCGAGCTGCATGGCGACGATTTCTTCGACAAGACGCAATCTTGGCTCGAGGACGTCAACGGCATCGGGACGAGCGCTCCGCGCGAAGACACGCTCGTGAAAAGGACCTTGGTGGAGAGCGTTGCTGCCAACCCGGCCTTCGGGCCGCTCTCGGATGAGCCTCGCTTCAAACGCATTGTTGAGAGCCTTAAGGAAGTGGTCCGATGAAGCGCCTTGCGATCTACCTCGTTGTTACATTTGGTCTTACCTGGGGCTTGCTTATCCCGGCAGGACTCTTGCTCGCTACCTTCGAGAGCGGTGAGGCGTCATCGCCGACTATGCTCGGCCTTGTAGCGCTCAGCATGTTCTTCCCGCTCATCGGCGCGCTTGCAGCCAACTTCGCCTGTAAGCCCGAGGCGCGCATCGACCTTTGCTGGCGGCCGCGCATCAGGCAGAATGCACGCATCTACCTTATTGCCTGGTTCGCGCCAGCGGCGATCGCGCTTCTCGGGTGCGTGGTGTTCTTCGCTGCCTACCCGCACCTGTTCGACCCGACGATGCGCCCCTACATCGAGTCGAGCGCCGCCGTTGCGGGGCTCTCGCCCGATGACATTGCGAGCCAGATGCCCCCGACGGCCGTGCTGCCTGGCGCAATCCTCGTTTCGGCACTCACCATTGCGCCGTTCGCAAACATGGTTCTCGCATTCGGCGAGGAGCTCGGATGGCGCGGGATGCTGTACCCCACTCTTTCCGAGCGCATGTCCGAGCGTCTGGCCGCGCCGGCCACGGGCGTCATCTGGGGGCTGTGGCATGCGCCTGTCATCGCGATGGGGCACAACTACGGTATGGGCTACGCAGGGTACCCCATCGCAGGAATCCTTACGATGACGTTGCTCTGCACTGCCATGTCCTGCTGGCTGTCGCTGTTGCGCACGCGATCGGTCAGCGTATGGCCGTGCGCCTTAGCACATGGTGCCTTCAACGCAATCGCTAATGTGGGGGTGATGTTCTGCTCGGCCGGCCAGACGCTTTACGGCCCCAGCCCGCTCGGCCTAGTGGCAGGCATCCCGCTGATGGCGCTAGGCATGTTCTGCTGGCGGCGCTTGTCTCCTGTTCGATAATCACTCGTCGAATAGGTCAGAACGCGTTCCCGTGCGCACGAGCGTGGGGACCATGGCCTCGTCTGTGTGCTTGTAGCCGGGCGTGCTTTCGGTCGTGGACGTTCGATAACGGGTATATCTACCAGCGCAAACTCGGTCGGGTGACGTCATGACGTCACCCGATCTCTAGTGAGGTGACGTCACGGGCGCAGAAACGGCGCTCTTGGCGTTGCTTTGACGTCCGCAGGGAGGATAGCCTGAGACACAGTGGCGACAGGGGTCACGACGACACATCCTGAACTACCATGTTCTGCCAAAACACGCTCCGGTTATTGCAAATTGCGGAGGAGCCCCAGCACCCCCGCGCCCGCTCCCTAAGCGTTAGCCATTTGCCCTCATGAGGTCGGCCAGCGTCACGTGCGGGTTGCGATAGTGCACATCGGGGTTGGGCTCCTTGTACTTGGCAAAGCGGATGGCCGCCTTGGGGCACGCCTGGACGCAGGCGTAGCAGCCCGCGCAGGTGGTGTAGTCCCAAACGGGCCGCTTGTCCACCATGCTGATCGAGCGCATGGGGCACACGCGCGAGCAGGTGCCGCACCCGATGCAGGCGTCGGTCAGGCGATAGAGGGGGTTGTCGATGCGAGGATGCAGGTCGAAGGCGGGGTTGGCCATGTAGCCCTCGTAGAAGTCCACCTCCTCCTGCGTGGCCGGCTGGATGTAGCGCTTGCGGGCCTCGACGTCGGCACGTATGGCCTCGAGGTGCTCGTCCACGTGCTTCTCGGGGTCGATGCGCATCTGCTCGGCCATGTCAAAGACCTGCAAGGCGTTGTCCACCATGATCACGGTGTTGTAGTAGTCCACACATCTTCCGGCCTCCGCGAGCCTCTTGCTCACGCGCTCGGCGATGCCGCCGTTGTGCATGCCATAGGTGCTGACGATGAAGAAGTAGTCGGTGTCGAAGGTCGAGCCCTCGATGAACCTTTCCACCACGCCCGGCAGGTCGAATTCGTAGAGCGGCACGACGATGCCGATGGCGTCGTCTACGTAGTGGCGGTCCTCCCTGCGCAGCTCCTGCGCGATGCTCACAGGCTCCTCTCCGCCGCCGATCTGGCGCGCTGCGTAAAGGCTGTTGCCGGTGGCTGTGAAATAGAAGATCATGGCCCCTCCCCGAATGCCTCGTAGGCGGCATGTCCCTCAGCATGCCTTTCTCCACGATTATCCAGCGGAGGGCAGTTAGAGTCAAATGCCGAAAGCCAATGACTGGCCATGCACCGCCCGTATGGGAGGCGCATGGCAGTGGTGGGAAATATGTCAGCGTGGACTTGCGGGGGGGCTTTGCTCAGGAATGATCGTGTCTGTTGGCCTCATCAAGGTATGAAAAATGCGGTTTGCGATGCCGAGTTTGCGGGCGACTGCAATCCGCAGTGGACAATCGCATTGCATGACGTATGCGTATCACGTTTATCAAGACTGAACAGAAAGGGCAGAGAGATGGATTTTGATAACGTCCCCGATGATATCAAGGAGCGCGCCAAGTCCTGCAAGTCTCCCGAAGAACTGCTTGCTCTTGCCAAGGAGGTCGGCATCGACCTCACCGACGAGCAGCTTGAAGCGATTGCCGGTGGTTATGACCCCAACTGCAGCTGGGACTGCCTCCAGTACTGCATCCGTAAGGGCGAGCACTAATCGAGTAATATCCGTCGTGCCCTCAATCGAGTGGCGAGTATGTGACACAATCGCGCCGTGTGATGAATCGATGGATTAGTTGGGTGCGGACATGCTTTTAAGCAGGCTGTGCTCTATTCATCGAGTTGTGCACATGTTATGCTATAATGTCAATTCTACCGAGGATTAACAAGGAGGGCATACGATGGATTTTGATAACATCCCCGATGACGTCAAGGAGCGCGCCAAGTCCTGCAAGTCTCCCGAAGAGCTGCTTGCTCTTGCCAAGGAGGCCGGCATCAGCCTCACCGACGACCAGCTTGAAGCGATTTCTGGCGGAATCGGGCCCGGCTGTCAGTGGGACTGTCTGGAGCGGTGCGACTGCAAGAGAGGATAATCGAGAGACGACCTTTATGCTCTCGATTGAGCGCAAATTCGTGTGACGGAAGATCGACCGCCCATTGTGAGATGGGCGGTCGTCTTTTTTGCGGCGGGCTGGATGGACAGTCAAGGCGCTATCCCCTGAGCGCCGCCAACATCATGCTGATAAAGCCGATGCCATAATTGAAAGCGCAAACAAAACTCTTGCAAACGTCCGGGTGGCAATGCGCAACGACGGGGCTGTGATCGTTGCCGGCAGATTGCCATACTGGTCGCCCCCTGAAAGCTCACATCTCTTGGACCTGGAGGAACGTGGTCGAACTCAAAGCGATAACAGAGGACAATTTTGTCGATGCATTCAATCTCAGGCTTGCGGAGGGACAGGAGGCCTTCGTCTCCCATCCCATACGCAGCCTTGCACAGGCATACGTCTATCGTGACCAGTGCCAGCCGTTTGGCATCTACGCTGACGGGAAGATGGTTGGCTACGTCATGGTGATCTATGACTATGACATCCCCGAGTACGACATCTGGCATATGGTGATTGACGCGGCGGAGCAAGGGAAGGGCTATGGCAGCGAGGCCCTCGACCAGGTCATCGACTACATTCGAACGAAGCCGTTCGGGAGCTCGGGCAGGGTTGCCCTCACCTGCAACAAGGACAACTCCGTTGCACTTGGCCTCTACGAGAAGAAGGGCTTTGCGATCACGGGTGTCGAGTACGACGACGAGGTAGAGCTTGCCATGACGGTCGGGTGACGAGTGGGAGGGTGGCAATGCAGGTCGTGAAGGCGGGGCCATCAGACTTCGAGACGGTGCAGGGCTTCTACGACTCGCTCATTGACGAGCGCAGAAGAGTGGGGCACAACATAACCTGGGTGAAGGGCGTGTATCCCTCACCCACGCTCGTTCGAGAGAGCCTTGAGCGTGGGGAGCTCTACTTGGGCGTGGAGGACGATCAGATAGCCGCCGCCATGGTGCTGAACTGTCGTGGCAACGATGGGTACGAAGACGCCCCATGGCATGTGGAGGCAGGCGAGGGTGAGGCCATGGTGATTCATGCGCTTGGCGTGCACCCGCGCTTTGGAGGGCGCGGCATCGGTGCACAGATGACGCAGTGCGCCATCGCACTGGCGCGAGAAGCAGGCATGAAAGCCGTGAGGCTTGATGTACTTGAAAGCAACGCGCAGGCACGTCGCATATATGCGAGTTGCGGGTTCGAGCACGTCACGTTGGTAAAGCTCTACTACGACAACACGGGCTTGACGGAATTCGAGCTGATGGAGCACGTACTATAGGATTCGAAAGACGAAGAAATGAACCCTGCATAAGGCGCTTCGGTTTTGTGTCCTTGCGATTGTGGGGCGAGGATAGAATACAAGCGATGATGGAGTTGGCGACGAGAAGGTTTGATCTTGGACACGCGTGAGGCCATACGAACGACGTTCATGGGGTTCTACGTACGCGAACCTCTCGACCGCATCACGGTGAAAGGCCTCTGTGCCGCCGTTCCCGTGGCGCGTACCACGTTCTACACCTACTACCGCAACGTCGATGACGTGTTGCTCGATATTGAGGATGGCCTGCTTGCGGGGCTTGCTGAGGTCACCGAGCGCGTCTCCGGCGGCGACCTGCCACGTATGGATTTTGGGAAGTTCCTAGGCGAGACCTTCGGTTTTATAAGGGCCAACTGGCGCGACTTCCGTGCGCTCCTCGTCGAGCAGCCCGATCTGCGCTTTGTTGCCAAGTGGAAGAGGGCTGTGAAGTCCAACTTCGCGCGGCGCTACCCGAAGGTCTGCATGCGCCAGAACTGGGATCTGATAGCGGAGATGGCTGCCTCTGCCGTCATCGGCGCCTACACCTGGTGGATGGAGCACCCGGATGTTGCCGGTATCGAGGAAGCCAAGTGCCAGATCGAGCGGGTTATAACGGCCATCGTTGCGTCCCTCTAGGCTTTGGGCGCAAGTTCCGAACACTTTTGGCATCCGTGTAGTGTCCACGGACACCTCCCTCGCGTTGAATGGTCATAGGCAAGAAGCTGGACCAAACGAGAGGAGCTCCCCATGTCTACCATCAAGATTCATGTGCTGCACACCGGTGCCGTGTGCGTTTCGCCCGACCTGCCCTTTGGCGGTGACCACTGCAACCCCATCAAAGCGTCTGGCATCTTCCAGCCGCGCGAGAACCGGCTGTGGCTTCCGGTCTCCGTCTACCTGATCGAGCATCCGAGGGGGCTGTTCCTTGTGGACACCGGCTGGGCGCGGGCCATGAGCCCGGAGGGCGTCTTTGACAAGAAGGCGCAGGTCAAGTCGCTCGGCTCACTCGTGCTTTACGAGGTAAACCAAGGGCAGGTGCCGCTGGGGGAGTGCGTCGACGAGCAACTTGCTGCCATGGGCATAAAGACCTCCGACATCGATGCGGTATTGCTCACGCATCTCGACTGCGACCATGCCAACGGCCTTGCGCAGGTCAAAGATGCCAAGCGCTTTGTGGTGGCGGCCGACGAGGTCCGCTTTGCAAGCAAGCTCACCAACCGCGTCCGCTACAACAAGGACTGGTGGAGCATGGTGGAGCTCGACGCAGTGGAGTGGAATGACGACAAGGGCCCCTTCGGCAAGTCATACGATCTGCTTGGCGACGGCTCAATCCAGCTCGTCAACATCCCCGGACACGCCGACGGCCTGTTTGCCGTGAAGGTCGTTGCGGCCGACGGGCGCTTCGTGCTGCTCTTCAGCGACGGCGGCTACGCAGCCAAGAGCTGGCAGGAGCAGATCACCTCGGGCATCGCAGCTGATAAGGAGGCCCAGAAGAAGTCGCTTGCCTGGATCCGTGAGCAGAGCCTCGACCCCATGTGCGTGGAGTCTCTCGCCAACCACGACCCCGATATCGAACCCCACGTCATCGAGCTGTAAGGGGGGGCGCGTGGTGAACACTCGACCAATGGCGCTGGTTACCGGCGCCTCTGGCGGACTTGGCGCCGAGATTGCTCGCGTACTTGCCCAGGAGGGTTTTGACCTGCTGCTTGTGGCTCGCAGCGAGAACAAGCTACAGGCGCTGAAGGAGGAGCTAGAGGTGGCGCATGGTATCGCGGCGCAAGTGTACCCCTGTAATCTTGCTCGCGAAGATGCTGCGCTTGATCTGTACGACTACGTACTGGGACGCGGCCTGCGCATCGACGCGCTCGTGAACAACGCCGGCTTCGGCGACTCAGGTGCCTTCCACGAGGCGGACTGGCAGCGCCAGCGTGATATGGTGCAGGTCAACGTCATCGCGCTCATGCAGCTCACGCGCCTGTTCGTACCGCATATGGTGAAGCGCGGCTGCGGCATGGTGCTCAACCTGTCATCGGTTGCAGCGTTTTCCGGCGGTCCCTACATGAGCGTCTACTATGCGACTAAGGCTTTTGTGCTCAGCCTCTCCGAGGCACTCTCGGAGGAGCTGAGGGGAACCGGTGTTACTGTGACGGCACTCTGCCCGGGGCCAACGGCGACAGGATTCGAGTCAGCGGCGTCTATGGGCGCGAGTTCCACGATGTTCCGCCATGCGGCGAGTGCCTCCGAGGTCGCACGCGACGGCTACAGGGCAATGCGCGCTGGCAAGGCCGTTTGCCTGCAGGGAGCATTCACCAAGGTGATGGCTTTTGGTTCGCGGCTCGTCCCGCGATCCGTTGCGTGCAAGATTGCCCTGAGGATGAACCGCTAGCCGCTGGTAGTGGCTATCCTCGCCTGAGTCTCATTGCCGGGTCATCCAATGTGGTCTGGGGACACGCCCCCAGACCACATACCCATGAAGGCCGCTCGTGTTCGTGCGATACTGCCGCAGGTCGATTATGCTTCGCTCTCCCTAAGGGCGTTGTAGAGGAAGATCTCGTTTTGCGCACGTATCATAGTGAGCTCCCACGCGAGTGGCCTCTGTAGGTCATTCTGCAGGAACTCGCCAACCAGCCTGATGTTGGCTCGCGCGTCGCATTTGTCGCCGAGATTGTCCTGATGAGACATCATGCTCTCCGCAATCTCTATAGCGTCAGTACCGAGGATCGCCTCGTTGAACTCCGCCACATAGCGAGCACGCTTGGCACGCTTGCGCACCTCATGCGTCTGCTCCTCATCGGAGAGCCTTAAGCTGGCGATGTCCGAGCTCACCGACGCGATCAGCTTGTCAAACCTTGCGCGGATAACGTCAACGGACAGACCGTATTCCACATAGCGCTTCTTCCATTTGATATTCTTTGCGAGGGTCATCGCCTTCTTGAAGGCCTTTGAAACGCGCTTCGACGCAAGCACCTTGCGCACCTTGGACCGCTCGGCAGATGCCTGCTTCTTGCAAAAAGCCAGCAGTTCTGGCGAGGAGTCGGGATTGGCTCGTGCCTGCTTCTCAAACACGTCGAGCTCGCGTTGGAGCGACGTGTAACGAACAATCTCCCTGAGGATGGCCTGGGTTTCGGCGTTTTGCTTAGCGTTCTGCCACGGCTTGATGAACGCCAAAAGGCTGCGCAGGGTCCGTATGTTCGTGCGGAAGCGATGGATCGTCTCGATGTCCTCGGGGTCCGCAAAGAAGGCTTCGCACCGGTCCTCGATCGCCTCCGCTGTTGCGGTGATGGCTTGTTGAAGCTGGACGAGCGTGTTCCAGCGTGCGGCGACAGGCCCTTGCGCAAACCAGAGAAGCCTGCCGTTATCCTGCGATGGAGTGCCCTCTCCGGTTTCCTCATCGGCAAAGTGAACTTCCACGCAGCCAAGCGCGCCGGGGGAGAACGAGGGCGTCGATCCCGTGAGCTCCTCGACGATGTCCTCGGCAAATGGAATGTGTCCAACGGCAAAGATGCACTCGGCGCCACTGGCGTACAGATCGGCGAGAAACTCGTCAACGTCTTGTTCCCAGAGGCAGCTGTGGACCTCGATTCTCTTTGCCAGAGGGATTGAGGCGTCCTTAAGTGCCTGCTCGAGGAGCTTGGCGGTCTGGCGTGTCCGCTTTGCCGGGCTTGTCCAGATCTGTACGGCACCTTGCGTTTCGAGAAGCCTGAGCATGTGAGGTAGGCGAGCCTCAAGCGCCATCACCCCCGCCTTGGTCAGACTCCTGTCCGCATCCTGCTGACCCGGCTCAAGAGGCATTGCCTTGCCATGCCGCATCACGACGAGCGTCTTCATCGATGGTACCTCCTTGACCCTTTGGCCTGCACAATCCCTGCAACCGCTGTCACATACCATGCGGTATAACGGGGCTGGCCACGTCGAGATATCGGGGGGATGTCGCTAAAGCTTCCGTCGTTGGCTCACGTGCGTCTATCCCTCGCCGGAGCCCTCTCGAACGAGGATTCCAGTAAAGGCTCGTGATAGCCGACCGCGAGTGCCGTGGGCGGTTGCCGCGTGTCCCGTGAACTGCCTCTGGCAGTGCGCCCGGCTGCTCCGCCGAGCTGGCTGGGGGTGCAATCCTTTCGATATGAACGGAGTACGGTTGTTGTACCGGCGACGTTGAATCTGCTATGAATAAGTACAGATATCTCGAGAGAAGGGATGCAAAATGAAGCAGAAACCCGAAGCCAATGCCATCCATCAAGAAAACGAGATACCGCTGGATCAGCTACCCGTCGAGATCAAGGCCTACAAGGATGAGAACGGGTACGCCCTCGTCCTGAGGTCCAAGGACAAGCGAATCGGCAACGCGTCGGGCAACCTCGTGGACACCTTTCTTGTGCGCATTCTCGAGGGGGAGGTCCCGAAGACCTATGGCGTCCATGCCATTGCCGTCTCGGACGTGCATACCCAGCACGTGGAGGTGGCTGACGCAAAGATCGACGAGAACGGGCGCCTGTTCATCACGAGCGCCACGGACGGAGTTCAGCGGCCAGCGGCCAAGCAATAGGTTCGCCCCCAACTAACACGGCGTCAGATCGCATCCTGAGGCCCATGCAAGAACAGTAACGGCTACGTCACGATGGCTTTGGCATGCAAGCGCATGCGAGCCTATCGTGGCGTGGCCGTCACTTTGCATCTTGTGAGTTCCAGATGTATGATTAGTATGACTAGTAATACAAAAGAAGGGGGAGGCCATGGCGACGACTAAGGGCAAGGGCGCCTGGACCGCGACGGTAGGCACCAAAGGACAGATCGTCATTCCCAAGGAGGCGCGTGACATGTTTGGCATCAAGCCTGGTGACACGCTTGTTATCCTGGGGGACATCGAGCGCGGGCTGGCAATTCCACCCAAGGAGCAGTTTGATGGCTGGATCAGGACGGTGTTCGAGGGCGAGGATCGATGAGAGTCCTCTGGTTCTGCATTCCCGCATACGGACACACCAATCCCACCATCGAGGTGGTCCGTGAGCTGACGCGCCGCGGGCACGAGGTGCGCTACTACTCCTTTGAGGAGTTCAGAGATAGGATCGAGGGCGCCGGCGCGACGTTTGTCGCCTGCGACGACTACCTTCCAGCGCTCGATGCCAAGGCCGAGCGGCGGATTCGCAGCGTGTCTACCACCGAGATGAGCGTGAAGTCGTTCCAGACGGTGGCAAATCTCGACCCTGTCATTTCGGCGGACATCGCCCGCTGGCATCCCGATGTCGTGGTGAGCGATTCTGCCTGCTTTTGGGGCAAGCTATCCGCGGTCAAGTACGGTCTACCTTGGGTGTGCTCGACTACGACATTCGCTTTCAACGAGCACTCGTCTAAGTACATGGAGCAAAGTGCGCGCGAGATTGCCGACATGGTGCTCGGCCTGCCGCGGATGAATCGCGAGGCGCGTAAGCTGAGGCAATTGGGTTATCCGGTGAAGAGCGCCCTCGACATCGTGCGCAACAAGCCTGACGACAACACCATCGTCTACACGTCGCGCGCGTTCCAGCCGTGTGCGGAGACGTTCAATGAGGCTCGGTACCGCTTTGTGGGACCTTCTGTGCGGGATGTGCCCCTGCGCGAAAGGGGAGGGCGCCCGCTCGTGTACGCCTCGCTCGGCACGGTCATCAACGACCATCCGGATTTCTACCGCACGCTCATTACCGCATTGCGCGACGAGGATGTTGACCTGCTTATTTCGTGTGGGAAAGGGTTTGATCCCGCGGCGCTGGGGATGCTGCCCGCCAACGTGCAGGTCAAGCAGTTCGTCGATCAGATGGAGGTTCTTGCGCGGGCGAGCCTGTTTGTCACGCACTGTGGCATGAACAGCGCATCCGAGGGCATGTGGATGGCCGTGCCGGAGCTGCTCTTTCCCCTTACGGGTGAGCAGCGTGCCGTTGCCAGGCGTGTGTCCGAAGTCGGTGCGGGAACTATGCTCGATAAGGCAGCCGCAAAAGATCCGGCGAAGTTGCGTGAGGTTGTGCTCCATGCGCTCTCGGATGACGACTTGGCTTTAGGAGCGGCCCGCATGCGGGAGGATTTCCGCTCGTGCGCAGGGCCATGCGGTGCTGCGGACTTTATCGAGCAGGTCGCGGGTGCGGCTGGATGACCGTCCGTGTGAGGGCGGTTGGGCGTCTGGTCGAGCTACTCGCCTTGCCGCTCTGAAGCTCTCTCGCTCATCTGGCGTCGTCTCACGCATGCCGGACAGGTGCAGATTACTCGGGCATCCAACTCCTTGAGTGCCTGAATGCTGTGCGCACGTGCCCTTTCTCTGGCCTCGGACTCCTCGGCGGCCTTGGCGCGAAGCGCGAGGTGCTCCGAGAGGGTCATTCGCCTTTTGCCCGCCTGACGAGCCATGCCGTAGCCTCCGTAGATAATCTGCCGCGAGTCGTAAACCTTCTCCGCCCAGTATTGTAGTGCCGTGTCCCCCGGACAACAGTCCGTGCTCTACGTGCTACTCATGTTGGTCACTGCGGGTCAGGGCAATCTCCTCCAGGATCGGCTCGAGGTAGGATCTGTCTGTCCAATCCGCAGCTTCGTGCTCGCCGACTGACATCAACGCCGCTTCCCATGGCTCGTACTCACTCGGGTCCTTCCTTGCCACGACCTTGCGAAGCATCTTGCAGAGCGTCCGGTCCCTAAAACTCATATGCTCCAGGTCAAAGGCCCCGCGACAGAAGAAGCAGGGGATGCCTTGCAGCTCTCCGGTAAGATTATGGTCGACAATGGCGTCGAGCGCTGACTTCTCGTATGGCGATGCCGCACAGCAGAACACGATGAGTTGCTTGTCCCTCAGCTTGCCGATGTGTCTCTTGAGAAACGAGAGGCCAGCGATGCCGGACGCGTATACACCGCCACCAAACACAATCGTGTCGTACCGCAAGGCGACATTGATGCTAGCGTCAGACGTCCGCATGAGATCGAAGTCAGTTGCCTCCGAGAGCCACCTCGCATACTTCTCTGTGGAACCGTACTTGGACGTGTAAAGGATTAATCCACTCATGCTTGCCTCCTCAACCATGCACCGTGTCCAGGTTCTTCTCTATGCTGGTGAGCGTGCGAATGGTTGTCTGCAGATCCTCCTCCGAGATGCCGCTGAACATCCTGTCCATTACAGCTTTGCTCGTCTCGTCGTTTTGCTCGCAGAACCTCAGGCAACGCTCGGTAAGAATGATGCGCTGCTTTCGCCTGTCGGCGTTATCACGCTTGAACTCGACGAACCCCTTTTGCTGCAGCTTTAGAAGAATCTGCTTCACGTTCTGGTGGGAGCTGCCCAATATGTCCGACAGCTCCCTCAGCGTCGGTGGGTTTTTGCAGAGATTGATGCAGATGATCGCGAAGAACTGCTTCCAGCTGATCTCCCTCATGGTCGAATCCGCCACAGCCTGAAAGCGATTCTCAAAGGCGCTGATGAGCCCCAAGAGGTAGTAGCTTGAGGGAATCCCCGAGAAGTCCAGGCTCTCGCTCTCTCGTGTCTCGTCGATGTGCATCGTGTCTCCCTCACAGAAAGGTAATGTATTACCAATAATAGTAATACATTACCTAAAGACTGACAACTATCGTTTGGGGACATGTTTGCGTCGCCTTTTGGTGACGGTGCATAATGGTGGAACTTGAGAGAAAACGGGTGATGAGGTGGGGAATCGCTATGGGAACCGTTGATACGCAAGACAACCAGGCGGGTGGGAACGACCAGCTAGAGGACCTGTTTCACCAGAAGCACGATGCGCACCATGCGGAACATGGCGCTCATCACCATCACCACCATCACGAGAGGCCGATGACTCAGGAAGAGGCCGTAAGGTCGCTGCTGATGCTTGGACAGGTGGCGCTTGGCTCGCAGGATTACGAGTCGGCGGTGCAGGCCTATGCAAGCGTTCTCAAGCTCGAGCAGAACGAGACGGCACTCTACAACCTTGCCAGCCTTTATGCGCGGGGCCTTGCCGTCAGGCAGGACTACGCCGAGGCGGCGCGGCTGTTTCGTCAGGCGCAGCTCATGGGCAACGAACGTGCCGGCAAGCTCTGCGGAAAGTGCATGTATGACTACCTGTGCGAGGACATTGGCGACAAGACCTCGGCGGACCTGTACGCCAAGATGGCGGTGTTTGTGTCGAGGGTCTATCCGGACGCCGAGGACCAGAAAGCGGAGGTCAACAACGGCCTCCTTGCGGTTGCCGCCACCCTTCTCGACAGGGGAGAGCGTGCCGAGGCCACGAAGGTCCTGAGAGCAGCAACTGATTTTGGCAACGTCGAGTAAGATCGGTGGAGACGGGCAAAGTGTACCCTTTACCGCGATTATTCGGCCTCCGCAAAACAAAGGCCGAATAGTTGCAATAAAGGGTACGCTTTCTTGCTTTTGCAGCTGTGTTCCCGCTCGGAATGCTTTCCGAGCCGGGCGAGTTCTGTGCTAGTATGCATGCATCAAATGTGAGAGGGAGACGAGCATGAGCATTACGGATGACCTGCAGGACAAGACGCCCGATACGGGGGCGGCTCCCGACTTTGCGCAAGACGACACGATGGCCCAGGAAGGCGTCGAGGGCGTGGCAGAGGATCGGGAACAGATGCTTGCCCACAAGCGTGCCATGGTACGAAGCATAATCGCCGCGTTCTCCGTGGCAAGCGCTGCGGTAGCAGCGGCGCCCTTGCCGGTTAAGGACGCCGTGATGCTGTCACCGATCGAGCTGGCCGAAGTAAATGCTCTCGCCAGGGTCTATGACATTCCTCGGGAGGGCTCTGCGCGCAAGATCATCGACGCCATCATGGAGCTCGGCGTGGTGAGCATGGCCGCGCGCGGGGCTATCGGCATAGTCGACAAGAGCGTGAGGATGCGCGCAGCGACCAAGGTCAAGAGTGCGCTGATTGCGGCAACTATCGTCGCGGGCGTTGGCGTCGGCACCGCATACTTCTTCGAGCAGGTGTTCCTCGGCGACCGGCCGGTGGATGAACTGGGTATCTATCGCAGGTTCAAGCAGGCGGGCGGATGGCAGGCTGCCGGAAGTGCGGCGGCAAGCGGCTTGCGAGAGAAGATTGGTGCGGACACCTTCGACGGCCTTGCTGTCTCTGTGACCGAGCTGCTCAGTGCCCTTAGGATTGCCAAGGCGTAACGCTGTAGGCGGGATGGCCTGCGAGGCCTCTGCCTCGCAATGGGCTGGCCCGATTCCAAGTCCTGCCTCGTCCTTCGCGTGTATCCCTTTGTGAGAGAAAACGGCCCGGGTCCAAGCGCATGGACCCGGGCCGTAGACGTTCGACTTGTTGTCGCCGAGGCGCTATGCGAGCTCGTCGAGCATCTGCCGCGCGTTGTCCTTTGCCTTGACCTTGCCAAAGGCCCGTGTGATCGTGCCCTCCTCGTCGATGAGGTAAGTGCTGCGCACGAGCTTGCGCGTGGTCTTGCCGGTCTTCGTCACGCTCTCAACCAGCACGTCGTATGTCTCGATGACCTGCAGCTCCGGGTCCGATAGCAGCGTGAAGGGCAGCCCATGCTTCTCCTCGAAGCGCTTGTGTGACTCGACGCCGTCCTTGCTCACACCAAGAACGACAGCCCCTGCCTCGCGGAACTGCGGATAGAGGTCGGCAAACGAGCAGGCTTGGCTCGTGCAGCCGCTCGTCATGTCCTTGGGGTAAAAGTAGAGCACCACCTTTTGCCCGCGGTAGTCGGCCAGGCTGTGCATGGCTCCGTTTTGGTCGGGTAGGGTGAACTCTGGTGCCCTGGTTCCAACGTCGAGCATGGTTCCTCTATTCTGCCGCCGTAGAGGACGCAGTGAGCTTCTGGACGAGCCAGTTCTGGACGCCGATGAGCTCGATGAGCTCCAGGTCCTGATTGGTCTCCTGCAGGTCGGCGTCCTCGTCGATGAGATATGCCTTCATGTCATCATACGCCACAAAGTCGCTGGCGAAGACGGGCATCATCTCGCTGACCTGGGCGATGCCCTCCTCCGACACCTTCTTCTCGCTCTTGAGGTACTCGACGATGTCATCGTAGACCTTCACCTCGGGCGTGGCCTCGATCTTGATCTCTCCGCCGAGGTCGAGGATGCGGTTGGCGAACTTCTCGACCCAAGCCATCTCCTCGTCAGCATGCTCGGCATACTTGGTTGCCAGGGCTGCCAGGCCCTTTGACCCAAAGACGAGTCCCTGGATGCGATGCGAGAAGCTCTGGCTCGAGAGGCCCGTAACGACAGCCTGGAGCGCCTGAATCTCTGCCTGCTTGTCTGCCACGAGTGGCTCCTTTCTGGTTACTTCTCCGCCGGCTCCCACTTGCAGCGCACGGGAGACACGATTGTTCCGTCCTTCTTGAGCTCCTTCATGGCCTTGTCGACGACCTTGCGGTCGAGGCCGCTCAGCTCGGCGATCTTTCCTGCCGCGAGCGGGGTGCCCGCCTCGCGCATCGTCTGCAGTACCAGCTCGGTTGCTTCCATCCTTGGTCCTTTCTCGTTGTCTTCTGTGCTCTTGCTAGGCTGCGTTGAACTTGGTCTTGGGCTGTTTGCAGCGCGGGCAGCGCCAACTATCGGGTAGGTCCTCGAAGGCCGTGCCTGGCTCAATGCCCTGCGTATCGTCACCCTGTTCGGGGTCATACACGTACCCGCATACGCTGCACACGTACTTGCCGGTGCGGGTCTTGAAGGTTATCTCGCCCACGGGAATGGTCTCGGGTGGGTTGGCGAGGTCTACCACGCGCTTGGCCTCGAGGTTCTCCACACCGAGTGGTGTGTGGGTTGACAGGTACACCGTGGGGTTGGCGGTGATGAACGCGCGTACGCGGTCAAGGGTCTCGCGGGCAAGTGCGATGTCCTCGTAGACCATCGAGAGCTTGTTGGCGTAGAGAGCCTCGTCGGTGTAGGTGACGTCGCCATGGATCATGTAGAAGAGCCCCTCATCGGTGTCCTCGACGATGACGATGGAGTTGCCCTTGGTGTGACCCTCTGCGCGAATGTAGTACACACCATCGACGACCTTCTGGCTCTCGGGGAAGTTCTTGTACGGACCGTCGGTGAACGCAACGGGAACGACATTGTCCAGTCCGGCTAGCTCGTCGGCGCCGACCTCATGCTCGTTGACGAAGACCTGTGCATTGGGGAAGCTCCTGAGCTCGCCAGAGTGGTCGTTGTGCTTGTGGGTGAGCAGGATCTTGTCGACCTGTTCGGGCTTATAGCCCAGCTTTGCGAGAGCCTCCATGTAGGGGAGCACATCGTGGCCCGTGAAGATGGCGGTGTTCTCGTCGGGCGACTCCTCGGGCGTGCCCGCGGGAAGGCCCGTGTCGACGAGGATGACCTCGCTGCCAGTGTCAATCAGGTAGTTCTGCAGGCCCGAACGATAGCGGACGGAAGCGTCGAACGCCTCGGTCCCGTCCTCGCCTCCAAACGCGAACGGTTGGTTCATGAAGCCGCCATCGCGATAGATGACAGGTAGGATCTTGAACATGCGAACCGCCTCTCTTTGACAGCTTTTCCTTCTCATTGTAAGTTACATGTGTCACATAAAATGGTCAATTGACAGCGGCGCGCTCCGTGTACTGTAGGTTGCACTGTATTGCCATCTGTCACGCAAATCAGCAAAGGCCGGCCATGACAAACACCGAAGACCTGCGTTACGTGCGAACTGAAGCAGCCATCCGAGCTGCATTCATGAAATCGGTTGCCGAGATGCCCGTCTCTTCGGTCACCGTCAGTGCGATATGCAGGGATGCGAGCATCAGTCGCAACGCCTTCTATCTGCACCACGGAAGCGTTTTGGAGCTGTATGCGACACTCATTGGCGAGCTGGTCGATGACGTACGCGCCGAGTGCCTTGCTTCGGCGGAGAGGCGCTCCCTGACGGGTGCGGACGACGAGTTCTATGGGGCGATCATCGGTTCGCTCGCGAGGCATGAGAGGCTTCTCAGGGCCTTGCTGCCCTCTGACGACGGATCGCTTGCCAAGTGCCTCGCCGAAGGTCTGGAAGAGGCCTTTGTTGAGGCCGCCCTACGATTTGGCGAGCATGGCAAGAGCTTTGACCATCGCCTCAACTGCGCTTATTCTGCTTGGGCGCTCATCGGTCTGGCAACGCGATGGATAGCTCAGACCGACCAGCCGCTCACGGAGAGCTTGGCGAGGTTTCGACAGCTGCATGCGAGTGCGGTCGATGTCTCTGTCCGCTATCTCATGGGCGAGCCGAACGATGTCAGCTAGCGGCGGTCGCCTGTGGTATCGAGGCGCCAGAGGTAGATGCTGTACGCGATGGCCACAAGGATGCTGATTGCAACGATTGCCCAGCCCAAAACTCCCTCGCGGTTTGACGCGAGGGAGAAGACGTCAATGAGGCTGTGTGCGAGCATCGGCGGAAGCAGGCTCCCTCCTCTGTAGAACACCAGCGTGAACACGAAGCCCACCGAGACCGCAAAGACGATCTGTACCAGCGTCTCCAGCATCAGGTGACCGGTGAGCAGGTTGACGATATGCCCTATGCCGAATGTGACTGCGCAGATGACGATCGCCTTGGCGTCACTTCCCTTTGCGAGCATGGCCTTGAATAGCAGTCCCCTAAAGATGAGCTCCTCAAGGATTCCGACCAATGCCATTGAGATGACGGCACAGACGAGTCCAGGCCCTTCGTAGTGCGGCGAGACTCCGCCCCAAAGGTTTCCCGACGTGATGGCCCAAAGCGGTACGAGATACAGCAGCCGAGCCTGGTTCTTTGGCCAGCTCGTGAGGCCGTACTTGCCGGCAAGTTCATTGCGCATCACAAACCGGAGAAGTGACAAAGCCATGGCCAGAAGGCCGACGGTCATGTAGGGGCTGTCATCCCCCAGGTTTCGCAGGTTTCCGCATACGACCACATACAGCACAATCCAAAGTACGGCAAAGAGCGTCTCGTTCCTGCGATAGAGTCCTAGCATTCCTGGCCTTCCTTTCCTAGCAATGCTTTTCCGATTGCGGTGAGGGTGGCTCGGATTTCCTCCGGGTCAAACGACATGGCATTGTTGGCTATCAGGCTGGCGTAGCCATGGACCGCGACGAAGAGGGCTTCGAAGCGCCTTGCGTCGGTCTCTGGGTTGGAGCTCACCGGACCCATGGCGGAGAGCAGTGGTGCGGCCTCGGGCGCCTGAATGAGGTCCAGCAGGCTCGTTCCGTCAAAGTGCCCGGACTGGAAGAGGAGACGAAAGAGCGCCGGCTCGTCTGCCGCAAACTGGATGTATCGCATGCCTATCTCAAGCAGGCCATTCCCACTGAGGATGTAGCTGGTGTGATAGGCGTCTGCCTGCTGATAGACGGCCTCTCGCAGTTCGGACAGGCTGGGGAACTGATACATGATCGGCTGTGTCGAGCATCCGAGTGCCGCTGCGAGCGACCTGGCTGTCAAGGCATCGTGGCCCTGGGCTCGCACGAGCTGGAAGGCACCCTCGACCATCGCCTCTCTCGTCACGGATGGCTTCCTTGGCATGATTCCTCGCTCTCACTGAATAATAACGTATGTTATAGAATAGCACACCAACGACACGTACCCCCGAGTGTTGTGTAGGGGACACGCCCCT
>JAGAVX010000069.1 GCA_017941705.1 Atopobiaceae bacterium | reverse complement strand
TCAACGTCGCCACCGGCGCCGGCTCCGAGCAGATGGCGCTGTGGCAGTCCAAGGCGGCCATGAAGCCGCTCTACGCCGCGGCGGGCGTCCCCACGGCGCGCCAGGTCATGGTCGCCGACCCCGACGAGGTGAGGGCCTTTGCCGGCAAGGTGGGGTATCCGTTGTTCGCCAAGCCGGAACGTGGGGTTGGCGCTGGTGGGACCGCCAAGATCACAGATGAGGCCGCCCTTGATGCGTTTTTGGCTTCGCTTCCGAGCGAGTCCTACGTGCTCGAGGAGTTCGTGACGGGCGACATCTGCTCGTATGAGGCGATCCTTGACTCCAAGGGCAATCCGCTCTTCGAGAACCAGTCCGAGTACCCCGTGGACATCGCCTCGACTGTCGAGGACATGCTGGACGTCTGGTACTACACCTGCCCCACGGTCGACCCCGAGCTTGCCCGTCTTGCGCGTGCCACCGCCAAGGCCTTCGGCATCAAGAGCCGCTTCGTGCACATGGAGTTCTTCCGCCTCACCGCCGACAAGCCCGGCCTGGGCAAGAAGGGCGACTACGTGGGCCTCGAGGTCAACGTCCGCGCGCCCGGTGGCTATGACCCCGACATGGTCAACTTTGCCCACTCGTTTGACCTCTACAAGATCTGGGCGGACATGGTTGCCTTTGACGCCTCGGAGAGCGCGCATGATGGCGAGACCTTCTACTGCGTCTACGCCTCGCAGCGCGACTGCCATGCCTACATGCATACTCACCAAGAGATCATGGACGCCTATGGCAGCGCCATCTGCATGCAGGGGCGCATGGCCGACATCCTGTCGGACGACCTGGGCAACGACTTCTATATGGTGCGCCTCAAGAGCATCGAGGATGGCAGGGCGTTTGCCGCATACGTGCACGAGCGTCGCTCGTAAGGCGCTGGCTTGCCGAGAATGACGCTTGCGGGACGTGAGCGCGTACCGCGAGTGGGGGAGGGGAGCGTCGTGGACGCGCGAACGTATGATACGGCCAGCGGTGCTGTCCGCTACTGGGTCGACCACGCGGGGCCAGACGCTCCGTGGCTCGTGTTTCTCCCCGGGCTGACTGCCGATCACACGCTCTTTGACGCACAGATGAGCTACTTTTGCGGTAAGGCTAATTGCCTTTTGTGGGACGCCCCGGCCCATGGCGCGTCGCGACCGTACCCGCTCGATTTCTCGATGGATGACCTGGCGCGCATCCTGCACGCCATCTTGCAGGCGGAGGGTGCGAGTGCGCCTGTGCTGGTGGGACAGTCGCTCGGAGGCTACGTGGCGCAGGCATTCATCGACCTGTACCCGGGTGAGACTGCGGCCTTCGTGTCGATTGACTCGGCACCCCTCAAGCGCAAATACTATCCGCGGTGGGAGGTTGCGGCGCTCAGGCATACCAAATGGATGTATCTTGCCATTCCCTGGAGACTGCTCAGGGTGTGGGGGCCGGCCGGTGCAGCTCAGACCGAGCGGGGTCGAGCTGGCATGCGGACGTTCATGGCGGATTACACAAAGCGCGAATACTGCGACCTGGCCGCCCACGGGTACCGAATGCTCGCTGATGCCGTCGAGAGCGATCGGTCCTACGATATCGATTGCCCGGCGCTGCTGCTTTGTGGCGAGCATGACCACGCGGGAGACGTCAAGCCGTTCAATCGGAAATGGGCGGCTGGTGAGGGCATCCCGCTCGTGTGGGTTCCGGGTGCGGGGCACAATGCCAACGTCGACTGCCCCAGCTTTGTCAATCACCAGATCGAGTGGTTCTGTACCGAGGCTCTTGCGTACGCGCGGCTCTTGCAGGTGTGACGCGCGGGTGCGCGAGATGCGCGGGTGCCCTACGCGAGTCCGTTTCCTGCGTAGTGCCACACCGTGTAGTGCTGCGGGTGGTCATAGACCTTCACTTGGTATCCGCGCTCGTTGCGAAAGAACTGGAAGCTGCCCGAGGCCACCTCGGTCCAACCGTCCCTGCCCACATAGCGCCAGGTGTCGCCATTGTCAGACATGTGCACGATGGTGCAGGCACGTGTCATCTCGCACTCCACCTTCTCGATGAACTGCTGGAGGATGTTGGGGTCAAAGGGGTTGAAGAGGTAGAGATCTGTAAAACAGCTCAGGTCAAGGTCCAGTGCGTTGCCCTGCAGCACGCTTACGTTGTCGCGGCCTTTGGTCCAGGTCTTCGCCACGGCGGCAAGACGTGGGTCGAGCTCGATGCCCGTGATCTTGCCGGGAAGACCCTCGCGCACGAAGAAGGCAAGGACGCGTCCGGTTCCGCATCCGACATCGAGAATGTGCGAGTCAGGGCCTAGGGAGTAATGCGCAAAGAGATCTTCGAGCACGAAGTACGGTGTGGGGTCGGGGTCGTGCGCTCCCTGTTCTGCCAAGCGGGTCTCGAGCTGTTCGTCAAGCGCGATGCCACAGACCTGTCGGTCGATCTGCGCCTCGCGTTCGAGGAGGTCAGATAGGTTGCTTATGACGTGACCTGCGCGCTTGGTCATGGGCTGGACCTCGTTCGTTGCGATGCTGGTTGGCCAAGGGGATTGTACGACAAGAGGCGCCGTTCTGGCCGTGCACGAAAAGGCCACCCGCCCCGGTAGAGACACCTTGGGGCGGGTGGCCTGCGGTGCAGGGCGATTTACCCTGTGACTGTGCGTGAAGTGCCTGAAGCGTTACCTGCAGTCCGCGTGCGAGCCAAACACAGCGCCCACGCCGGGGACAAAGTGGTAGTCGTAGTTGCTGATGTCTCCATCGCCGACGGCGGCGGTCAGGATTTCGGCAACGGTGCCGGCTGCGGCAATCGCAAGGATAAAGTAGATAGCGCCCATTCTGACTCCTCTATAGGATATGTAACAAATCTGAAATATGTCTAATTGCATGTTACCACCGTGTTAACAGCTGTCAATGCCCAGTTAACGGCTGGTATACCACCTATCCAACAATTTGGTATAAAGTAATGAACCTTCAGTAATGCATGGATAAAATGAGTAAAATACTCGGAAATATTTTTGAACCTGCCATGGTTTCGTGAATGTGGATGCGGGCGTGCAAGGGGCGCCTGTGGTCGTGCGCGGGGCCCACGGCCGCGAATCACCGCCGCTGTGGGGCTTTGCCGGAGCAGCTCGGAGCCTGCAGGCGCATAATGTGATCGAGGTCGTGGTCACGCGCATGTACGGGGGCAATCATGAAGCTGCTGTTCGTCTCGGATTCGTTCAAGGGCTCTCTCACCAGCGATGACACCGCCAGGCTGCTGGAGCAGGCGGCACACCGGGTCTTTGATGCCTGCTCCTGCGAGTCCATGCCGGTGGCGGATGGTGGCGAGGGGACAACCGAGGCTGTGGTGAAGGCCGTCGGCGGCACGTTGCGAAGCGTGTGCGTGCATGGACCGCTGATGGAGGAGACGACTGCCTCGTACGGAGTGCTCGACGAGCGTCGGGCAATCATCGAGATGGCTGCGGCGTCGGGTCTTCCCATGGTGCCGGACGAGCTGCGCAATCCGCTGCATACGACCACCTATGGTACGGGAGAGCTCATTCGCGATGCGCTGGACCAGGGCTTCGGGGAGATTACCGTTGCTCTGGGAGGGTCTGCGACCAACGATGGCGGGATGGGCTGCCTGCGCGCCCTCGGCGTTCGCTTCTTTGACGCGCAGGACCAGGAACTGCAGGGCCGTGGGGCCGATCTAGAGAGGGTGGCACGCATTGACGTGTCAGGCTTGCATCCGAGGGCTCCCCAAGTAACCTTCGTCGCGATGTGCGACGTCGACAACCCTCTATGCGGTCCCAACGGGGCAACGCACACCTTTGGCCCACAGAAGGGTGCGTCGCCAGAGATCAGGGATCGCCTCGAGCGGGGCATGGTCAACTATCGAGATGTCATCGTTCGCACGCTTGGGATCGACCCTGACGGGATCGCGGGTTCAGGTGCCGCCGGGGGTCTGGGCGCCGCGCTCGCCGTGTTCCTGCATGCCGAGCTGAAGTCTGGTATCCAGACGGTGCTCGACCTGATTGACTTTGACGCCAAGCTCGAGGGGACGTCGCTGGTCGTAACAGGGGAGGGCCGAACCGATTGGCAGTCGTGCCACGGCAAGGTGATGCAGGGTGTCGGTCAGCGCTGCCTGCAGCACGGCGTGCCCGCCATTGCGCTTTGCGGCTCGCTCGGCCCTGGGGCGATGGACATCTTTGACCATGGCATCGACTCGCTGATGGTGACGATGGACGCCCCGATGAGTCTGGATGATGCGATGGACAATGCCCCGGCGCTCTATCTCGACGCTGCCGAGCGGATGTTCCGTCTGGTACGCGTGGGCATGGGTATGGCTGGGTCCTGATCGTGTGGCACAGACGCTCCCGGGGAGTAGGCGTGCCACGCTAGAGTGGGAGTTGCGGGTTCGCGCTGGCCTTTGCTGCGGATCGCAGCTCGGGAACCGCGTCGAGTGTGATGCCGGAGCGGTCCGAGAGGCTGGCGTACTCCGGTCCCAGCCAGATGGAGGACTCGCCTGGTGCCAGCACGAGTGGCATGCGGCTGTGGACGGCCCCCACGTCTGCGTTTGGCTCCGTCGTCACGATCGAAAACCTGCTGCTGTCGCAGACCCCCGCAAGGAGAAAGATGCGGCGCCCCGGGATGGTGAAGCGCACCTGCGCTCCTCGCTCCGGGGCCGAACGCGTCCAAGACTCGTAGAAGCTGCTCACCGGAACGAGGCACCTTCCGGTAAGGAGCGGCTGCGCCCAGAGTCCGTGACCCGACCTCGCCTGAGCGAGCGCGGTCTCGATCCTCGTGTTGAACACCAGCTTTGACCTGCTTTGCGGTGGCGCGTCAAAGCCCCAGACAAGCTCGCTCACCTGAAGGTCGCCACGGGCATCGAGGGTAAAGAGTGGGAGTTGCGTCCCTGGGTATGCGTCGGGGACGACGGTCGCATCATCGCGCCTCGGTATGCGTGCGTGGCCGCTGCGATGCAGCTCATCGAGAGCGGACTGCAGGTCTTCTGTCAGCAGTGGGGTGATTCGGTGACACATGGCGGACTTCCTTTGCATGGTCGCTTTCGTCGCAGACGATGCTACACCAACTGTGCCAAGCGGTATGCGAAGGTCCCTTCGTTTCAAAAGGGCGGGTGCCCGCCGAGGAGGTTGGCGAGCACCCAAGGGGTAGGGAAGGAAACCCGGAAGTTTGATTGGCCGAACTAGGCGATGTTCTGGAAGGTGAAGCCGTGGAGCGCCCACGCCTTGTGTTCGCCCTTGATGGTCGAGGTGACGGCGAGGTTCTTGATGTCCAGCGGGAACCAACGTGTGGTCATGGTCGCCTCGCCTCCGTTGACGAAGATCTCGACAACGGAGGTGTCGACCATAACGCGCAGGCTCTCGACCTTGCCGGCGGAGAGTGCCGAGAACGGCAGGCGGCGGACCGAGCGATAGCGGCCGGCATGGCTGTGGAAGACCAGCTCGGCGTCGTTGTCGTTGATCACGAACTCGAGGTCGCCGTTGAGCATGAAGTGACCCTTGCCCTCGATGTCGGTAATCTGGAACTCGCCGATGCCGTCAAAGCGCGCGCCGATGGCGCCGGTCATGTCGAACTTGTCGTAGGTCGAGGAGCCCATGAAGCCCGTCGAGCCCTTGGCGAGCTCGGCCTTGAACTCGACCTCGTCGTCGCGCAGCTGCTCAAGCTCGGCGACAGGCCACTGGCAGATCCTGCCGGCCTCGTTGAGGGAGAGCTCGCGCGGCATCGTGAGGGTGTGCGCCCACTCGGGGGTCGTGGGGACGTCGTACTCGAACTCCATGTCGGCGACGCCGGCCCAGGCGATCAGGATGTTGCGCCCCTGCTCGTCCTCGAAGACCTGGCACGCGTAGAAGTCAAAGCCAAAGTCCAGTTCGACGAAGTCGTCGACGTCCATGCAGGGGTAGGGATTGTCGGCATCCATCTTGCCGGGGTCCTGCTGCAGGATGTCGATTACCTTGCCAGCCACGGGGAAGTAGCCGGAGTTGTGGATGGTCTGGAAGCGGTACTCCTGCTTGGGCACGCCCTGCGGGCACACGAACATGAACTCCTTGTCGCCGAACTTCGCGACGCTCGGGCACTCCCACATGTAGCCAAAGGGGCCATCGCCCGTGTTGGTGGCGCTGCCGGCCATCTCCCACTTGATGCCGTCATCCGACTTGTAGAGCAGTGCGCAGCCGTGGCTCTCCATCGTGCGGCAGCCGAGCAGCATCCACCAAGAGCCGTCCTCGCGCCACACCTTGGGGTCGCGTACGTGGTTGGAGGCGTATGCCGGATAGCCGTCGTTGCAGAGGACCGGACGCTTCTCTCCCAAGGTGATGTGGCAGTTGTCGCCGTCGTCGGTGCAGACGACCAGCGTCTCGTTGGCCTTGCGGCCGCTGAAGTCAAAGTCGTAGCCGTCGGCGCGGGTGCCCATCAGCTCGTTGCCCGTGTAGTAGAGCCAGAGCTCGTCGCCGTTGGCGATGCCGGAGCCCGAGTACGAGCCGTTCTTGTCGGTCTGCACGCTGGGCATGATGGCGCCGCCGTGCCAGTACCACGTGAGAAGGTCGGGGCTCGACCAATGACCCCAGCCATGGCCCCACTCGCGCGGCCAGCGGGGCTCGTACTGATGGAACACATGGTAGGTACCCTTGAACTGGCAGAGGCCGTTAGGGTCGGTCATGGTGCCGTCCGGCATCTGCAGGTGATACTTGAGGCGCCAATTGTGCGATTGGTCGAGCTTGACGAGCATTGTCATGGCAGGTCCCTCCCTCATGCTGCGGGTGATGTTGTTCTGCGTGTGAGAACGATTTCATAGTAGAGGTGTGGGCTGTGCGGCATCTGCACAATCTGCTGATTTTGTCTTACTGGTAGCAATTGGACGGAAGAGCGGTCGAGACGCTGCCGCGTTGGTTTGGCCTGTACTCGGCTGTGAGGACCTTTGTGGACAAAGCGCAGGGTACCGGGGATGGTTCCCTGCGCCTAGGACTCCTTTGTGTGGTAGCACTAACGAATGGGATGACGGATGACGGTCTTCAGCTTGGCTGGGTCCGCCTTGCGCGGGTCGGAGAGGTAGATCTCATGATGGCGGCGCGCGTCCGAGAAGTCGGGCACATGGCCTTGCGTGGCGGCGAACTCGTGCATGGCCTCGACGGTGGCGGGCTCGCTGTCGTAGGTGCCGATGTGCATGCACTGCACGCAGAGGCCTTCGTTGATCTCGATCAGCTGCACGGGGGAGAAATTGAGCTTCTTCTTTGTTGTTGCCGCGTCGATGGCCCAGGCAAAGTCCGCCTCGGTCACGAAGTCCGGCACGCGGATAACCGAGAGCCAGTGGAAGCTGGACTTGTCCGTGTAGTCGACGCCCGAGATGCCCGGCTGCCACCAGAACCCCTCCAGCGGGGGAACGACGTACTGGTAGAAGCCGTTAATGGCGTGGTCGGTCTTGTAGCTCATCTTGAGCGTGTAAGCCATGCCGTAGAGCAGCTCGAGTGCATGCTGGTAGGCGCCGCCCGCTTCGTTGGGGTCGCCTTCGCCCTCGACGGCAAGAAAGCGCATGGAGGGCACCTCGATGATGGAAGGCTTCGTCTTGGGCTGATAGAGGTCGCGGTACTCCTTCTTGAAGTCGAACGCCATGGGTGCCTCCGTTTCTGGCTTGATGCTGGCTCTTCTGGTGTCTGTCTATGGTACTTGATGTCATATTCCCAAAGTGCCTGATTACCATTTCGAGCAGCGTGATTCTTGCGTCTTTCTCGGCCTTGAGTCTACTGGGAACCGGTGCATCCCTTCTGGTTTTGCATACGCCTCGGGGCTGTGAGGCCACTTTTCGTGTCGTTTGCACCATGGGTGCATGAGGTACTAGCCCGTATCGCCCACTAAAACGTCGAGCGGAGGGTACTTACCCACGTTTCTCATTCAACGGCTTAGTGGGCGATACGGGAGAATACACGCCTCTCTAGATAGTCTAGAGTGCATAAATATATGATGTAATTGCATATTTTGGCCTCTTGTCGCTGAGGGACGACTCTAGCGCTTGGTTGCCGTGCGTGCCTGATTGCCGTGACCGGGCAAATTGCGTGCCAGAGCTGCCATCCGCGTCATCCCTGTCTTCCGATGACTGACGGTCGCTTTATCATAATGATTGGAAGCATTCTTAACTTGGCCATGTAGGTGTATGAAAGGACTGTCATGAAACGCATATCCCTGTCGGGTGATTGGTACGTCTATCCACGCGACGACGCGTTTTCGCTGGTCACGGCCATACCGGCAGATGCGGTGCACACGAGCGTGCCTTACGACGCACTCTGGCACGAGGGTCAGCGCGAGAGCAGCGTCAACGGCGGGCGCACCAGCTACTTTGATGGGCAGGTGTACTACTACCAGCGCGAGCTCGTGCTTGACGAGCGCCTGCGAGACATGCGCCTGCTGCTCAAGTTCGAGGCGGTCTTTGCCAAGTCTTTCGTGTACGTGAATGGCTCCCAGGTTGGCATGGGAGACTTTGGCTATGCGAGCCTGACCTGCGACATCACGGATTACGTGCGTTGGGACAGGCCAAACACCCTTTTGGTGGTGTGCAAGTGCGACCTGCTCGGTTCGCGCTGGTACGCGGGTTGCGGCATCGTGCGTCCCGTGTGGCTCATGTACGGTCCTCAGGTGCATGCTGAGCCCGATAGCATCTGGCTCACCACGCAGGAGCTCACGCCCGAGGGTGGTGCCCGCGTACGCCTGCGTGCCACGCTGTGCAACCTCACGGGGCGGGCCCAGAATGTGGACGTGAGGCTTCGCATCTTTGACGATGGTGGCGATGTGCTCGACGAGACCTTCCCCGTCCGGGTCGGCGGGCGCTACGAGCTCGACCGCTTCCTGTACTTGCGCGACATTCGTCCCTGGAGCGAGAGCGACCCGCACCTCTACTGGATTGAGCTTGCAGTGGGCGATGATGTGGCGCATGTGCGCACTGGCCTGCGCACCCAGTCGTGGGATCCCGAGCATGGGCTGCTGGTCAACGGCAGGCAGGTGCTACTGCGCGGGGCCTGCCTGCATCACGACGAGGGGATCCTTGGAGGCGAGGCCCACAAGGAGTTCGAGCTCTGGCGCGTCGAGCAGCTCAGGGACGCAGGTTTCAACGCTATCCGCAGCGCGCACAACCATGCGTCGGCGGAGCTGTTGTCCGCCTGTGACGAGCTGGGCGTTTTCGTGCTCGACGAGGTTTGCGACATGTGGACCAAGATGAAGGGCTTTGGCGACTTTGCGCAGTACTTCCCGCACAGCTGGCGGCAGGTCACCACGTCTCTCGTGCGCGAGAGCCGTGTGCATCCGAGCGTGGTGGGCTATTCTACGGGCAACGAGATCTCGGACATCAACACCGAGCGCGGCTTTGAGGTGGCGCACGAGCTCTACCAGCTCGTTCATAGCCTTGATGACACGCGCTTCGTGACCAACGGCGTGAACGGAGCCTTTGCGGCCGGCGAGGAGGTCGCCGACATCGCAGCCGACCTTACGGGCCGTCCACGGTCGGACTTCGAGACCGGTGACGTCAACGAGTTCATGGGCCTCATGGCCACACGCATGGACGAAATCACGCGTCATCCCGTGGTGAGCCGCGTGCTCGAGCGGCTGGACAGTAGCGTCGACGTACAGGGATACAACTATATGACCGCGCGCTATGCGAGCGATGCCAAGGCCTATCCGCAGCGCGTGATGCTGGGCACCGAGACCAACCCGCGGCGCATTGCCGAGAACTGGAGCATCGTCAGGCGCCTTCCCTCGGTCATCGGCGATTTCACGTGGACGGGATGGGACTATGTGGGCGAGCTGTCCAAGCCCTATCCCGCTTGGCAGAACGATTCGGGTGACATCGACGCGTTTGGCTTCCGTCGCCCTGTCTCATACTGGCGCCAGATCGTGTTTGGCCAGCGGACCGAGCCCTATCTGGCGGTGCGTCCTCCCGAGGCGTACGGCACTCCGCGCGAGTTTGGACCTTGGAAGTTCACGGACGCGGTTGCGAGCTGGACGTGGGACATCGAGCCCGGTACGCCGCTCTGTGTTGAGGCCTACGCTCCAAACGGCCCGATCGAGGTGCGCCTCAACGGCGAGACTGTGGGGCGCGCGGAGGTTGCGGACCACTACGCTCTCATCGATGTCCCGTATGAGCCGGGCGTGCTGGAGGCAGTGACTTCTTCGGGTGTGATTCACCAGCTGAGGACCGCTGACCGTGCGAAGGTCAGGGTTGTGCGCGACGACCAGGAGTACGGCAACTGGCTCATCTCGCGCGTGTGGCTCGAGGATGACAAGAAGACGCTCGTCATGGGATCGGGCGAGGAGGTCGACCTCTCGCTCGAGGGCTGGGAGCTGATTGCTGCGGGTTCGGAGGGGACGCCGACCGAAGGAGCCTTTGCCTCGCCAGTCGTGCACTTGGGCGGCCAAGGAGCGCTTGCCATCTATCGCCGCTTGTAGAAGCAGGTATTGACTCGGTCTCGCCCGCCCGTGGGCAGCGTCTCCGTGCGCATGCCTGCGGGTGGGTGACCTTTCGCGCGTTGCGCTTGCTGTAAGATTGCAACACACTCGTGGAAAGGAGACCAGCTATATGAAGTCAAGGGATAATCCGAAGTTTTTCGAAGCTGAGTAGATTTACCCGATCAACGCACTTTGACAGCCGAATATCGAATGCTTTTGGGCGCAATGGGGCGCATCGTGGATGCGACGGCGGC
>JAGAVX010000008.1 GCA_017941705.1 Atopobiaceae bacterium | reverse complement strand
TCGACGTCGCCCGCCTTGGCCGGGTTCAGCAGCACGTCCTCGATGTATAAGTCCCTGAAGTGCGCGATGGTGATCGACGGGTAGGGCCCTTGAGCCCCCTCAGGTACCTGACCTCGTCGTCGGTCGCGGCGTTGGCCGCCTGCCTCCCGGAGTTGCCGTGGGCGAGCGCCGCCTCCTCGCCGCCCTCAGCCAGCATCTTGGCGAGCCTCATCAGCTGCCTCTCGCTGTAGCCGGTCTCGAGCGCCACATCGGCGTACGTGATGCTCGGGTCGACCGCCTTATGCCCCAGCAAGCCGACGGCCTTCTCCTTCGTCCTTCTGTCCATGCTTCGCATCCTCTCTCCGTGACACAGACAGAGGATTGGGCGGACGCGACGGGTGACATTTTTGCTTAACGACGACACGCAATGGGTGATTGTGCAAGTTTTGAAGATGGCTGCGAGGGCGTTCACGGTGCCACACTGTGTACGCTGTAGACGAGAGTTTGCGCTGCCTACGGTCCACAGTGGGCGACTATGGACGCTTCAGGCGAGATTTTGGGCTTCGGGGGGCCAGTTTTGCGTCGTAGGCGTCCATAGTGTCGCACTGTGTACGCTGTGGACGCGGATTTGCGTCGCGAGCGTCCGCAGTGCCGCACGAAAAAGCGCCCCGCCGCGATGATGAACTCGCGACGGGGCGCTGCGCTTGCATGTATGGCGATGCTACAGGTCGATGCCCATCTGCAGGGCCTTCATGTTGGGCTCAAGCAGGTGCTTGCGCTTGGGCGGCACGCACTTGGCCAGCGCGGCGTCGAGCGTCTCGCGCGCGCAGAAGTGGGTCTCGGCCCAGAGCTTGCCCAGACAGATGATGTTGGCCAGACCCTTGAGCCCGGCCTCCTCGGCCATCTCGGTGGCCTTGAAGGTGATCACGTTCACGCCGTCGGCGATGTCGATGCCCTCGGCGCCGTTCATGGCGAGCGTCGAGTCGATGACGATGGTGCCGCCGGGGACGACGGTCGGACCGAACTTCTCCACGGAGGGCTGGTTCATGGCGATGACGGCCGTGGGCTTGGTGATGAACGGCGTGCCGATGGCATCGTCAGAGAGGCTGACGCTGCAGTTGGCGGTACCGCCACGCATCTCGGGGCCGTAGCTGGGCATCCAGCTCACGTGACGGCCGTCGATGAGGCCGGTGTTGGCCATTACCTTGCCAGCAAAGAGCAGGCCCTGGCCACCAAAGCCGGAGAGCACGCAGAGCAGCTCGTGGTTGAACTCTTCTGCCATGGCTAGTCCTCCTTCTTCTGCTGGGCGATGGGGCAGTCCTTGGCGCGGTCGAGCGCGGCCTCGGCGGCGTTGGCATAGCCGTCGGCCACGACGTCCTTGTACACGCCAAGCGGGTAGTAGGGCAGCATGTTGTCGCGCAGCCACTGGAAGGCGTCGAGCGGCGTCATACCCCAGTTGGTCGGGCACGTTGCCACGACCTCGACCAGCGAGTAGCCGATGCCGTCGATCTGGTTCTGGAAGGCCTTCTTGATGGCCTTCTTCGCCTGCATGATGTGCTGGCGGCTGTCGCAGGTGACGCGCTCCACGTAGGCAACACCGTCGAGGGTCGATAGCAGCTCGGAGATGCGCACCGGGTAGCCGGCAGCGCTCACGTCACGGCCGTAGGGGCTGGTCTGGGTGACCTGGTTGGGCAGCGACGTGGGGGCCATCTGGCCACCGGTCATGCCGTAGATGGCGTTGTTGATGAAGATGACGGTGATCTTCTCGCCGCGAGTGGCGGCGTGCACGGTCTCGGCGGTGCCGATGGAGGCAAGGTCGCCGTCGCCCTGGTAGGCAAAGACCACGTTGTTGGGATGCACGCGCTTGACGCCGGTCGCAACCGCGGGAGCGCGACCGTGGGCGGCCTCGATCATGTCGCAGTTGAAGAAGTCATAGCACATGACCGAGCAGCCAACCGGCGCGACGCCGATGGTCTTGCCCTCGATGCCCAGCTCGTCGATGCACTCGGCAACCAGGCGGTTGACGATACCGTGCGTGCAGCCGGGGCAGTAGTTGAAGATCGCGTCGGTCAGCGCGTGCGGACGCGCGGACTTGATGGTCTCTCCCTCGGCGATCTGGGAGCCGATGCGCTCGACCTGGTAATCGGGGAGCGTGACGGCATTGGACTTAGCCATGCTTACTCACCCCTTTCGTAGCTGCTCTTGCGGTCGATGGGATGCGGGAGCACCGAGCCTGCGGCCTTGGCGCCACCGGCGGAGGGAGCGACTGCCTCGCCGTTGGCGAGGTGCTCGATCTGCTCCAGGACCTCCTCGGGCGTGGGCAGCACGCCACCGGTGCGGCCGTAGAAGTCGACGGTTGCGCGACCGGCTGCGGCAAGACGCACGTCCTCGACCATCTGGCCCATGTTGAGCTCGACGGACAGGAAGTGCTTGGCGCCGTTCTCGATGACCTGGTCGATGGCCTTGGTCGGGAAGGGCCACAGTGTGATCGGGCGCAGCAGGCCGGCCTTGATGCCCTTGGCGCGGGCGTCACGGACGGCGGTGCGGGCGATGCGGCTCGCGGCGCCAAAGGCCACGACCACGATCTCGGCATCGTCGCAGGTCATGAGCTCCTGACGCTGGTGCTTGGCCTTGATCTCCTCGTAGCGCTCAAAGCGCTCGCGGTTGGTGTCCTCGAGCTTCTCGGGCGAGAGGTACAGCGAGTTCACGACGTTGTGGGCGCGCTTGCCGCCGTGGCCGTTGGTGGCCCAGGGCTTGGCGGGCAGCGACTCGGGGTCGCGTGCGGGCGGCAGGGTGACCGGCTCCATCATCTGGCCGATCATGCCGTCGGCGAGGATCATCGTGGGGGTGCGGTACTCGTCTGCCAGGTCAAAGGCCTCGTAGATGAGGTCGGCCATCTCCTGGACGGTCGAGGGGGCCAGCACAGGCATGAAGTAGTCGCCGTGGCCAAGCGCGCGCGTCGCCTGGAAGTAGTCGGACTGCGACGGCTGGATGCCGCCCAGGCCGGGGCCGCCACGCATGACGTTGACGATGACGCCGGGGACGTCGGCGCCGGCCATGTAGGAGGCACCCTCGCTCTTGAGCGAGACGCCGGGCGAACTGGAGCTGGTCATGACGCGGCCACCGGCGGCACCTGCGCCGTAGACCATGTTGATTGCCGCGACCTCGCTCTCGGCCTGCAGGAACGTGCCGCCGATGAGCGGGAGCTTCTTGGCCATGTAGGCGGCGAGCTCGGTCTGCGGTGTGATGGGGTAGCCAAAGAAGAAGCGACAGCCGGCGCGCATGGCGGCTTCGGCCAGCACCTCGTTGCCCTTCATGAGCACGCGCTCTTCGGCGGCCTGAGTGTTGTCAGCCATTTATTTCACCACCGTAATTGCGACGTCGGGACAGGTGATGAAGCAGGAGGAGCACCCGATGCAACCGTCAGGGTCCACCAGCTTCGCGGGATGGTAGCCCTTGGGGGTGATGCGCTCGCTGTCGAGGGCGAGCACCCCCTTGGGGCAGGCGTTCACACTCAGGCCTCAGCCTTTGCAGTGGACGTCGTCGACAATGATACGAGCCATCCGCGATTCCTTCCTCTCAGTTGGA
>JAGAVX010000068.1 GCA_017941705.1 Atopobiaceae bacterium | reverse complement strand
TGCCGCCGTCGCATCCACGATGCGCCCCATTGCGCCCAAAAGCATTCGATATTCGGCTGTCAAAGTGCGTTGATCGGGTAAATCTACTCAGCTTCGAAAAACTTCGGATTATCCCTTGACTTCATATAGCTGGTCTCCTTTTGTCTCGCCTGTGCCCTATAGCCTAACGCAACGCAGTCCACCGTGTCACTCGAATGGAACCGAACACCGCGTGAAACATTGGTGAGCGTCCTGCGGCTTTGCATCGCTCGCCACATTGACCGCATTGCTGTCCTCGGGGCGTGCCATAATTCCAAACAGATGTTCGAATACAAGAAGGCTCGGGAGGTCTCGTGGACACCACAAGGGTCGTACTTCACGTGGACATGAATTGCTTCTATGCCTCGGTCGAGATGGCCGAGCGTCCCGAGCTGCGCGGCCTTCCCGTCATTGTGGGCGGCGACGAGGAGAATCGCCACGGCATCGTCCTCACGGCGAGCTATCCGGCAAAGCGGCGAGGCGTCAAGACCGGGTCGGCTCTCTGGGAGGCGCGCAAGGCATGCCCCGACGCCATCATCGTGCCCCCACGCTATGGCCTCTACATGCGCTACTCTCATCTGGCGCGCAGCATCTACTACCAATACACCGATCTCGTCGAGCCCTTTGGCCTCGATGAGGCATGGCTCGACATAAGCCGGTCGGTTCACCTGCAGGGTGGTGACGCCCTGCTCGTGGCTCGCGAGATATCCGAACGCATGGTCACCGAGCTGGGCGTGACCGTCTCGGTGGGGGTCAGCTGGAACAAGATCTTTGCCAAGTTTGGCAGCGACTACGACAAGCCGGATGGCCTTACCCGCATCACGCCTGGCAACGCCGCAGACATCGTCTGGCCCGCGCCCGTGCGCGACCTGCTCTATGTGGGCCCCGCGACCGCGCGAAAGCTCAATCATCTGGGCATCATCACGATCGGAGACCTTGCCCGCGCGGATGACGAGCTCATACGACGTACCTTGGGCAAGATGGGCGCCGTTGTCCAAGCGTTCGCTCGTGGACACGACGACAGTCCTGTGCGTCCCTATGAACCCTCGCACCGTGATATCGAGCATGAGGTCAAGGGCGTGGGCAACGGCATCACCTGCCCCTTCGACCTCGATGACGAGCGCACTGCCCGGCAGGTCATCTGGCTCATGGGAGAGTCCGTCGCGCAGCGCCTGCGAGCGCAGGGGCTCGCGGCACGCACGGTGAGCGCCTACGGTCGCGACTTCTCGACACTCGCCTTTCGCAGCAGGCAGACCACGCTCGAAAGGCCGACCCAACTCACCAGCGAGATCTGCTCCACAGCCGCTGACCTGCTCGTCTCCGACTGGGACTTTGCCCACGGAGCAAAGGTTCGTGGTGTGGGGGTGAGGGCCTCGAACCTCGTGCCGGCGTCGGCTGCCGTTCAGCTTGACCTCTGGGGTGTCGAAGAACGCCGCCTGCGCGAGCTTGCGCTCGACCGGGCGATCGACGACCTGCGCGGGCGCTTTGGGAACCATGCCGTGAGACGCCTGTCCGAGCTGTCCGACGCACGGCTCTCGTCGCTCGACCCGCAGAGGGACAACGTCGTGCATCCCGTCAGCTTCTTTGCATAGGGGGTGATCATCGTGAAGGGGATTGCCGGCAGGGCCAAAAAGTACGTCGAGGTGATCTCGGACACCTCAGAGGAGGGAGTCGTCACGCCCCTCGAGATCGTCTGGGACACGGGCGTGCGCTATCACATCGACCGCGTGCTTGATCGCAGGCAGGCGCACTCCCTCAAGACAGGTGGAACGGGCATGCGCTATACCGTCCGCGTCGGAGGTGCGACGACGCACCTGTGGTACGAGGGTCCGCGTTGGTTTGTGGAGGCCAAGGTTGCCGCCATACCCGAGTGGTAAGCTGGCATCGTCAGTACGGGGGGTCTGCACATGAAATATCTGCTCATAACGGCGCTTGTCGCCGCGGCGCTGCTCTGCATTGGCTATCTGTTGGTGCTTCTGGCCCAGCGCGTCATGCATCGTCGTTGGACGAGGCAGGTGAGGTTCTTGCTCGCGGCCATGTTGGGCGTCCTGGGGTTCCTCTGTTCCGTCGCCGCGTACCTTGGGGCCTATTACCACGCCGGCCAGGAGGCACGGCACGCGCTCGAGGGCACCGCCGATGTGCGCGTTACCGCCATCGAGCAGGGATACCTCTTTGACGGCCCGGGGGAGCGCACGGCGGTCGTCTTTCTGCCTGGGGCCAAGGTCGCATCAGAGGCGTACGCCCCGCTTATGCTGAGGATTGCGAGCGGAGGCTCCGACTGCGTGCTCGTCGATCCGCCGGCCCACTTTTCCCTTATGGCGGGCGGTGCACTCGATCGCACCTTTGCCAGCCATCAGTACGACCATTGGATCTTGGCTGGCCATTCGCTTGGTGGCATCGTTGCGTCGTCATATGCGACTTCGCATCCCGGCCTCGTCGATGGCCTCGTGCTTCTCGCCTCGTATCCCACCAAGCAAGTCGAGGGTCGCATCAAAGCTCTCTCAATATACGGGAGCGAGGATGCCGTCCTCGATCTGCCCGCCTTCGAGAAGGCTCGCGAGCTGCTTCCCACGAACGCAAAGGTGCTTCGTATGCTCGGCGCCAATCATGCCCACTTTGGTGACTACGGAGCTCAGGATGGCGATGGCATAGCCACCATTGGCCAGCGTGAGCAGTGGGACGAGACCGCGGAGGCAGTCATCGGCCTCGCGCGGGAGATCGAGATGGAGTAGGCCGCTATCATTAGGTTGGGGCAAACGAAGGAGGACGGATATGCGCATTCGATTGAGCGGCAGGGGGCGTGACGTGCGCGTCGAGCGCATCGACATTCCCGTTGGGCAGCGCAGGATGCCCGCGCTCGTCATCTCCCCTCAGGCACGCCGCTCGTCCACGGCGGGCATGTTCTGGCTCCACGGTGGCGGCTACGCCACCGGGATGAAGGAGATGGCCTTCATGTCGTGTGCCATCGATGCGGTCGAACGATGTGGGGCGGTGGTCGTCACGCCGGACTACCGGCTCTCGCTTTTGGCTCCCTATCCGGCGGCCCTGCACGATTCCTACGCCAGCCTGCTGTTTCTCAGGCGGCACGCTGACAGCCTCGGCATCAACCCAAGCCAGATCATGGTGGGAGGCGAGAGCGCGGGAGGGGGTCTCGCCGCGTCGCTGTGCATGCTCGCCCGCGACAGGGGAGAGGTGTCCATCGCTTACCAGATGCCGCTCTATCCCATGATCGACAACCTCGACACCGAGACCTCCGCCGACAACCACGCAAAGGTTTGGAACACGCGGCGCAACCATGAAGCTTGGCGCCTCTACCTGCGTAGCGACGCCGCGTCCAGCAAGGTTTCTCCCTATGCCGCGGCAGCACGCCAGACCGATTACCGCAGCCTTCCTCCCGCATACACCTTTGTGGGGACGGAGGAGCCGTTCTATGCCGAGACCCTCACCTTCATCGAAAACCTCAAGCTTGCGGGTGTGAAGGCAACAGTCGACGTGTACGAGGGGATGTACCATGCCTTTGACATGATGGATCCCAGGCATCCGTCCAGCGTGCTCGCACGCGAGCGCTTCTGCGACGAACTCAAACAGGCCATGGAGACATATTTCGCACCGCAGCCATAGATTCGACGACATGGCGGCCGGACATCACATGCGAAGGACAGAAAAGATGCAGGACAACACGACAAATGCTCCCGCTTCGCTGACATGGGAGACCAACACTTGGACAGGTTCGGGCGTCGGTCGCTACAACGAGGACTACGCCTTGGTTGACATGGCATCGAAAAGCGCCGTTCTGGTGGACGGCGCAACGGGTCTCACCAAGGTGAACGTCGTGCAGGGCGAAAGCGATGCGGCCTGGTACGCCCGACATCTCTGCAAGGCCACAGTCGCCCATTTGGCAAAGAAGACGCTGCCTGCAGCAAAGGCGCTCGCGGATGCCGCTGCAGAGGTCGCAGCGACCTATCGTTCATTTGATGGTGCGGGTGACCTGCAGCGCATCGATGAGCCCAACGGAAGTGTCGCCGTTTTGCACTGGGACGCCTCCCAGGTAACGGTTGTCACCCTCGCCGACTGCACGGTGGTTGTGGGCTTGCAAGACGGAACTTGCAAGGTCATCTACGACGACACGCTTGCCAAGCTCGACAACCAGAACTACGAGCGGATGTACTCCTATGCAACCAGCAATGGCGTGACCATGGCAGAGGCCCGACGCGCACTCAACCCGCGATTCATCGAGAACCGTCTCAAGATGAACGAGCCCGGTGGCTATTGGGCTGCCGACATCTCCTGTCGCGGCATGGAGCATGCCACGACTACGAGCTTCGATTTCTCCGATGTCTCATGGGTCTTCGCCTGCACCGATGGCTATGCAAACGCCGTCGACATGGGTGTCACCGAGAGCTTCGAGAGTCTGGCCCGCGCGGTTGCCGACGGTGGGGGAGTCAAGCTCGGCAAATCCCTCCGCGCCGCCGAGACAGAGGATGCCGCCTGTTGGCGCGTCCACCGCTCAAAGACAAGCGACGATGCTACCTACCTGCTCGTTCGCTTTTAGCACATCCAAGCTTGACCATCCCTTCCCGTACAACACGTCGTGACCCGCAATCGTTGTCCCGGCAGAACCTAGATCTATCCATCGCCCAACAATCGCCCCATCGGCGCCGTTCGTCGTGCCAGTGTTCGATATGAAATCGTTCCCGCATATCATAGAAGTAACCGTGTGCCCACCGCCATGCGGCAGGGCCGCATAACCCTAAGGAGGATTCTTCATGAGCAACGATTCCTGGCGTCCCAAGCTGCATCTCGCACCCTACAAGGGCTCCATCAGCGACCCCAACGGAATGTGCCAGTTCAAGGGCACTTACAACTTCTTCTGCCAGAACGCCCCGGAGTATCCCGGCAACTTTGACAGCCCGCATGGCTGGGGACACTTTGCCTCGCGCGACCTCGTGAACTGGGTCTTCCTCGGGTGCCACGTTATGCCCGACGCCCCCTGTGACGCCGATGGTTCCTACTCGGGTGGTGCCTACATCAACGAGGATGCCGACCAGCTCTGGCTTTACTACACCGGCAACGTTCGTGATGGCGATGGCGACGGCACGACCTCGGGCCGTCTGGCAAACCAGACCCTCATGAAGTCGTACAACGGCATCAACCTTGGCTCGAAGGAGGTCGTGCTCGACAACTCCGGATACCCCGCCTACTGCTCGTGCCACGTGCGCGACCCCAAGGTCTGGAAGCAGGACGGGAAGCTGCACATGATGCTTGGTGCGCGTACGCTCAAGGACTCGCGTGGCTCTATCATGATGTACGACTCCGAGGATGGATACACCTGGGAGATGGCCGGCTCGGTCACCAACCTCGAGGAGAAGCCCTTTGGCTACATGTGGGAGTGCCCCGATCGCATCGTCCTGGATGGCAAGGAGTTCCTCTCCACCTGCCCGCAGGGCATGGTCGGCTCCAACGACCCCGACGACCCCAGCCGCGTGACCGCCCAGAATGTGCATGCTGCCGGCTATTTCCCCATCGACGGCAAGATCATCGATCTCATGCATCTTGACACCGAGCGCATGGATGCCGAGGCCCCGCGCGCTGCCATCGACGAGAAGACCTTTGTCGACTGGGACTACGGCTTTGACTATTATGCCTGCCAGTCGCTCGTCGACGAGAAGGGTCGCACCATCCTCATCGGCTGGATGAGCCTGCCACACGACAAGGACGACATCCGCGCCTACGACAACCCGACCGACACCTGGCGTGGCGCGCTGACCACCCCGCGCGTGCTCACATGGTGCGACAAGTGCGGGCGAATCCTCCAGAACCCGGCGGAGGAGTTTGACGCCCTCCGCGGCGAGGAGAGCGCATGGAGTGGCTCGGTCACGCTGCCCGAGAAGTGCGCAGACGTCGTCATCGACGGCATCTCTGGCGAGGGGACGCTCACCTTTGGAGACTTCCTCAGCTTCACCTTCAAGGGCGGTAAGGCAGAGCTTCTCTTCACCAACGACGAGCAGGGCCAGGGACGCAAGGGTCGTCGTGCCCTCATCCCCGAGATCCGTAACATCCGAGTGGTCGTCGACACCTCCATACTCGAGATCTTCGTCAATGACGGTGCCTGGGTGTTCTCCACTCGCTTCTTCGACGAGTCGGACGAGCTGACCATCAGCGCCACCTTTGCGTGCGAGAAGGCATCCTGGTATGCCATGCAGCCCATCACCATCAACTATCTGGTCGAGCGTTAATCCCCTTATAGTGATTCGTTTTCGAGCGGGGTCAGGCGAGCCTTGGCCCCGCTCTTACTTGTCTGTCAGGGGTATGTAAGTACTCCGTGAAAGCATGTTGATAGCTTTCTCCCACCCATGCAAGACATCGAGAGATTGGGGTACGATATCAGTTCGCATATTCACAGTCGGAGGTATCACCTTGGCTCAGGTCAAAGAGCGCGTAAAGACAACCGTAAAGAACAACCTCGCGCCTGACGTCGCTCAGGCACAGGCCGAGGGCACCGTCAAGACTCCCGTGGGCACTCCCGACAATCCTTCGGACAAGGTGCTCACGCTTGCCAACTTCATCACCATCTGCCGCTTCTTCCTCACCATCGCCTTTCTGGTGTTGTCCATACGGGGGGAGAACCGCTCGGTGGCAGTTGCCTGCTACATAGTCGCTGCCATTACCGACTTTCTGGACGGCTGGATCGCCCGTTCGACGCAGACGGTCAGCTGGTTCGGCAAGGTGTGTGACCCCATCATGGACGTCATACTGCTCTTTGTCGGCGTAATCGGACTCGTTGTGGTTGGCGACCTTCCCGCCTGGCTTGCCGCCTTCGTTATCGGCCGCGATCTGATTCTGGCCGGCGGCGTCGTGTACCTGCGGCAGTTCTCAAAGCGTCCCGTCGACGTCATTTTCATTGGAAAGATGGGAACCGCCCTGTTCATGACGGGATTCTGCTTTGTCATGGCCAACCTGTTCTGCATCACGTCGCCTCGGCTTTTTGACGTCAGCTGGCTGCCGGGCTTTAACGGACAACAGGTTTCCATCGGCATCTACATGCTCTATGTTGCCGTCGTGCTATCGACCATCACAGCCATAACGTACTACCGTCAGGGCTTCGCCATCAAGGATCGTGTCCTTGAGGAGCGAGCCCGCCAATACGCACCAGAAGGCAGGTGACACATAGCCATGCTGCGCTCTTTGCAGAGGCTCTGCGCGGTCCTCGTTACCATCGCGCTGGCCTTGGCGCCCCAGGCGGCGCTAGCCATCGACACCCAACCGATCATCAACGAGTCAACCGCCGCTTGCGTGACCGATGCGAACGGAAACGTTCTTTACGACTACAACAGCGAGGTCGAGATGCCCATGGCATCGATAACCAAGGTCATGACGGCCATGGTTGCCCTTGATTCGGGCATCCCGTTGGACACCCCCGTTGAGTTCACCGAGCAGGATTACTCTGAGGGTGCGCAGCTCACTGGCTACAAGACGGGGGACAAGCCGTCGCTAGACGAGCTCCTGCGCGTCACGCTCATCTACTCGGGCAATGATGCTGCCACCAACGTCGCCTACGCTGTCGCCGGAAGCAAGGAGGCGTTTGCCGACCTGATGAACAAGAAGGCGGCGGAGCTCGGCATGACGCATACGCACTTCATGAACCCCCACGGCCTCGAGGAGGACGGTCACTACTCCTGCGCCGCCGACCTGTGCAAGATGGGTCGCTACGCGATGGAGAACTATCCCTTCATACGTGAGACCGTCCATATGCGCAGCATAAGTGTTGCACCAGGCGGGAATAGGATGACGCTTGAGAGCACCGACCTGCTCATGGACTACTATGACGGGCTCCTCGGCATTAAGACCGGAAACACCGAAAGCGGCGCGTCGTTCCTCGGGTCTGCCAGGCGCGGTCGTGTGACCCTATACAGCTGCGTCTTGTGCTGCGAGACGGGGGAGGGTCGCTGGAACGACACCGAGTCGCTGCTTGACTGGGGCTACAGCCTCTATCGAGACGTGCCGTTGGCACAGGGAAACATGCTTCTCCGCTCTGCGCCGTGGACTGACGGCTTCTGGCTCAAATGCCCGGTATACGCACCGCTCGATATCACTGGGTCGGTATTTGACAACGGTCAGATCGAGACCTCTACATCGACCTATGCTCCCGGGTCCTTCGTCCCCGCCAACACGACCTACGCGACGAGCATCTGGAGGCAGGACGGGCGTCACTTGGGAAGCTCCCAATATCGCACTTCGTCGCGCCCAAAGCAGGTCGCCGCATGGAACCCACTTGTCATGCCCCTGTTCGAAGATATGGGAGGCGTTCTCTCGTAATGAGCATATCTTGGTCCAGCGTCTCGGAGGCACCGCTCTATGACGAGCATCTCCTGCTAGGCGCGACGTTTGGTGCTGATGACGCACTGCTGGCAGCTCCCATCCACTACGGCCATCCGGAAAGCGAAGCTACGGCGTTCTCCGAGGGATGCGCTCTGTGCGATCTGTCCGGTATGACGTGCATACTGGTCTCAGGCTCAGGTGCCGCTTCGTTCGTCGCGGCGTCGTGCGCACGCGACGAGTTGGCTGTGGGCGAATGCGGCTTTAGCGCCGTCGTCTCCGGGGACGGCTCGACCACCTCCGTTCCCCTGGTCGCACGAACAGGTGACAGCGAGTACCTGATTTGCGATGTGACCGAACGTGGCCTTATGCTTCAACCGTGGCTGAGCTTCCTCGCCGACATCGAGCAGGACGGCTTTAGGCCGTTCGCTGGCGCTTCCATACGGGACGAAGGTGACTCGCTCATTCCGCTGCTCCTTTGGGGCCCGCAGGCGACTGCGGTTCTTGGCGACTATGTCGATACGGCGAATGAGCTTCCTCAGCCGGGCAGGGTGGCAAACGTGCGCCTTGACAAGATAGAGTGCCTCGCAATCAATCTCGAACAGGCCGAGCGTCCCTGCTACCTGGTACTGACGCCACCTCGCATGGCAAGGGTGCTCTGGAGGAGCTTCCTGTCGTTTGCCGCAGTCGAGCCGGTGGGCACGAACTGTCTTTTGGTGCAAGCCGCCCTCGACCTCCCGTGGCTCGCGAGCGTCATGATGCCCGAGCGCCTCGAGCTGCCCCTTGAGCAACTCCAGACGTGGAACCTGGCGCGCTCCAATGGCGGTTTTGTGGGCGCACGCGCTCTTGGTGCATAAGGCCAACAACTGGGCCACGTGCCCTTCGTTTGGCGCTATCATCAAAGGCAACCGCTTATAGGAAGGCTGACGTGCATGAAATACGCAATCAACGCACCAGAGGCACCAGAAGCCATCGGACCTTACTCGCAAGGAACGACCGCGGGCAGGCTCGTCTTTGCCTCAGGCCAACTGCCCATCGACAAGGCTCATCCGCATCATCTCGTTGCGGGCGGCATCAAGGAACAGACCGTTCAGGTTATCCACAACTGCGCGGTGCTGCTTGAGGCTACCGGCTGCACGCTCGATGATGTCGCGCAGACAAACGTCTACCTTGCCGACATAGCCCTGCTCGATGAGGTCAATGCGGTCTACGAGCAGTATTTCACCATGCCAGCACCCGCCCGCACGGTTGTGGCCGTCGATGGCCTTCCCATGGGGGCACTTATAGAGATGGACTGTGTCGCCTGTCGATAGGAGTATCATAGACAAGTGACGTATTTTCGAGGGGAGCACTACATGCAGCCCAGTAACAACGCAATGGGATCGACCGAGATTTTCCGCATGCCGTCGGCCGACTCAACTGTTCCCGACCTGATGGGGGGCAAGCGCCCCTCCAGCCCCACCTTGGCCATTGTCAAGGGACCCCACACCGGATCCGTGTTCGAGCTCACGACCAACATCATCACCCTCGGTCGCGAACCCTCCAACAGCGTATTCCTCAACGATATGACGGTATCGCGCCATCATGCCCGCATCGACCTCTCAGGAATGGCCAGCGGATTTGCCACCATAGAGGACCTTGGTTCGCTCAACGGCACCTGGGTCGATGGGGCCATCGTCAACAAGGCGATGCTCAAGGATGGCTCGACGGTGCAGATTGGTACCTTCCGCATGGTCTTCCACTCTAACCGTCGTCCCATGAGAATCGAGACTGGGGCCTAGGACCATGCCTGACGCCGGATACCTAACCATAGGAAAGGTGGTCAAGCGGCTCCAGCAGCGCTATCCAGACCTCTCGGTCTCAAAGGTACGCTACCTTGAGGACGAGGGGCTCATAACGCCTGCGCGCACGCCTGGTGGGTACCGGCTCTACTCGCAGCACGACATCAATCGTCTCGAGACGATTCTTCACCTGCAAAAGACGAGGTTCTTGCCCCTGCAGGTAATCAAGGAGGAGCTCGAGCGCGGCGAGTCTGGCACATCGCCTGCGGGCACCGTATCGGGACTGCCCGTTGGCCTTGCCCAGCAGGACGACGATGAGACGACCAACCGCCTGCACCCCATTGATCGCATGCCCGAGATCACGGGAGCGCCGGTGAGCTTTGTTCGTCAGCTTGCCGAGGTTGGCGTGATTCCGCTCAAGCGCTCTCCACACGGCCGCGATCTGGTGGACGGCCATGACCTGCAACTCATACGCGTCTGCCACGAGCTTAGCCGCTTTGGTATTGGACCGCGCAACTTGCGCCAGTATGTCACGGCCTCAAATCGCGAAAGCGCCATGTTCGAACAGGCCCTCGTGGTCTACGCCCGCAAGGGCGGGGGAGTAGAGGCCGAGCTGACCGACGAGCGCCGCGAGCGTTTCGTCCAAGCATGCGATCAGATGCTGGCGCTTACCAATCAGGTTCGCGACGCCCTCATCAGGCGTCAGTTGGATACCACCTACAAGGAGATGGGCGTTCGGCAAGGGATCGATCGTCCAGCAGGGGACTAGAGAAAGGACCTACCGTGCCCAACTTCGACTACGAGAGCCTCATCGTCGACATTCCCGACTATCCCGAACCTGGTGTAATCTTCAAGGACGTCACTCCGCTCATTGGGGACCCCCAGGGATTTGCCGCTGCCATTGACGAGATTTCCGAGCACTTCATGGGCAAGGGCATCACCAAGGTCGTTGGCGCCGAGGCGCGTGGCTTCTTTGTGGGCGCACCCGTCGCGTATCGCCTCGGCTGCGGCTTTGTCCCCGCACGTAAGCCCGGAAAGCTTCCCCGCGAGGTCTACTCTGAGTCCTATGCGCTCGAATACGGTACGGATGAGCTGCAGATTCACAAGGATGCCCTGACGCCTGACGACCGGGTTCTGGTCGTGGATGACCTCGTAGCCACTGGTGGCACGGCTGTCGCATGCGCTAAGATCATCGAGAAGGCCGGTGCAGAGTTTGTCGGCTTCGCCTTCCTGATGGAGCTCGCTTTCCTCAATCCTCGCGAGATCATCGCCAAGGACTTCAGCCAGGAGATCTTCACCCTGTTCAAGGTGGAGTAGCCAAATCGAAGGCTTCACATATCCTGCATCTTGCGTACCCGCGTCCGGTAATGCCGTGCGCGGGTACGTGCCCTTTGTATGGACTATCTTCACGCCTCGGCCTATGCGACTAGAATTACATGAACCGTTTTGGACGGAAGGATTGTGTTATGAAACTTCGTAATCGCGTGATCGCCGCAGGCGTTACCCTTGCATTGGGTATTGCGCCCGTCATGGCCTACGCGTCACCTCAGAGCGAGCTTGCCGAGGCTTCGGCACAACTCGACTCGCTGGGTGCAGAGCTTAACAGCCTTCAGGAGGATTTGGCAACAAGGACGTCAGACCTCGAGATGACCGCGTACCACATCGGCGAGAAGGAAGCGGCAATCACTCAGACCCAGGGAGAGCTGGCCGAGGCAAAGGGAATTCTGAGCGGGCGCATGCGCAGCTCCTACAAGTCCGGCCCCTCGTCGCTTCTATCGGTGGTCATGGGTGCCGACAGCCTGAATGACATCATCAGCCGCATCTACTATATGGACAAGGTTGCCATGAGTGACGCCGAGACCATCAACAAGGTGCGTACGCTTGAGGCACGACTTCAGACCGAGAAGGATGACCTCGAAAAGACAAGGGCCGACCAACAGAAGGCCGTTGACGAGCTTCAGGTTCAGGTTGATGACTACACTTCGAAGGTCGAGGAGGCGCGCGCCTACTACGACGCACTTGATGAGCAAGTCCAGCAGCAGATCGCTGCCCAACAGGCTGCTGCCGCAAACACAAACATCCAAGCTGCAATGGAAGCCGTGGGGGAGACTGCCCAGCAGGGTGGTACCGCTCAATCCACGGAGCAGACAGGGGAGACCGCAACAGCCAATCAGAATGGTGATGAGGCTGCTTCCAGCGCCAGTGAGTCATCGGGCGCTAGCTCTGGTGGCGGGACATCCTATGCACCGAGTGGTGGGGGACTTGGCTCCGCATACGCTGCCATCGGATCGCCCTATGTGTATGGCGCCGATGGCCCCAGCTCGTTCGATTGCTCTGGTCTCGTCTGCTATTGCTATGGCTATGCCCGCGGCCGTACTACCTACGACATGATTTCGTCCCTGCAAAGCACGGGAAGCTGGAAGACCAGCATGGATCAGCTGTCGGTGGGTGACCTCGTATTCACCGACGAGGGCCATGTGGGCATCTACACTGGCGGCGGAACGATGATTCATGCTCCTCGTCCTGGAAAGTCCGTCTGCGAAACGTCGGTCTGGTCGTTCATCGGAGGGGGATCGTACTAGCGCCATCACTCTGCTTGCGCACGTGAAAGGCTATTGGTGGTACCATCGTTAGGCCACCATGAAAGATAAGCTTGGGCATGACGCATACGACCCCGCAGCTCGCTGACATGGCGCGCTGCGGGGTCTTTGTCTATAGTCGCACAAGCATTGCGCACGATTGGAAGCGTTCTCGTTGAGCAGCACGGCCACATCATCCCAAAGAAAGTCGATCCAACATCACTACTCCCGGCGACTGCAGGTGGACATGGTGGGAGAGGGCGTTGCCGTCGGTCTTGTCGTTGGCATCATCATTACGCTGTATCGCATCTCGCTCTCCAAGGCGGAATCCGTCCTTCGGGCGGCCATCCCTTTGGCTAAAGGGAATGCGCCGCTTATGCTCGCATGGTTTGTTGGTCTGACGCTCATGGCGGCTGCCATAGCGCACCTGATGCAGTTTGAGCCCGACACGCGTGGTTCGGGAATTCCCCAAGTTGATGCCGAGGTCATGGGTCGTCTCAACATGTCATGGCCGCGGGTGTTGGTGGTGAAGTTCGTTGAGGGGGTTCTCTGCACCTTGGCGGGGCTCTCCCTTGGACGAGAGGGTCCGTCGGTACTCCTTGGCGGCATGGCGGGCAAGGCTGTTAGTCGTCTCCTGCACAAGGAGAAGGGTGAGGAGCACGTACTTGTGACCTGTGGGGCTGCCGCAGGCATGTCGTCAGCCTTTCATGCACCTCTTACGGGTGTATTGTTTGCCCTGGAGGAGATACACCGTGAGTTCAATGCACCGCTGGTCATCGCAGTGATGGCTTCCGCGGCGATGTCGGACTTCGTCACCTCGCAGGTGCTCGGGATCGAGCCGGTTCTGCACTTTGCGCTGGTAGGGGACCTGCCACACATCGATTACGCGTTTGTCCTGCTCATGGGTCTTGTTTGCGGGGTGTTGGGCGCGCTGCACAACCTTGGTATGTTCGCCATGCAAAAGAACGTGTTTGGCCAGCTCAGAGCACGTATAGGTGACGGTGTGCTGCTCATTGCCTTCCTTTGCGCCGGCCTGATGAGCTTCACGTTTCCGCAGTTTCTTTGCGGCGGAGACGCCATACTCGAGTTCCTCGAGCACAGCAGGCGGTTCTCATACCTTACCGTTTTGGCGCTTTTGCTAGGAAAGTACCTCTTTACCAGCATTTGCTTTGGTTCGGGAGCCCCGGGAGGGACCCTGCTGCCGTTGGTGATCATGGGATCTCTGGTCGGCGCGCTCTGTGGCCTGACTGCAGTTGGCATGACAGACGTCCCTCTGGCATACCTCAACAACTTCATCGTCCTTGGGGTCGCCGGGCTGTTCGCGGCATCCGTCAGGGCTCCTGTCACAGCCGTCGTTCTGTGCTTTGAGCTTACGGGAAGCCTCGACACGCTGTTGTCGGCCACGGCAGTCTCGTTGGTTGCGTATGTCACCGCCAATCTGATGAACGTCGAGCCGTTCTACGAGCTGCTCCTGTCGAACCTGCTTGAGACTTTGCCCGAGATTACCGGAGAGGCCCAAGGTGTCGAGGTCGTCGGCAACAAGGTGCTGCGCACGCATACGGTGGGCGTGGGAAGCATGGTAGAAGGCAAGACCATCGCCGAAGTGCCGTGGCCGCAGAACACGCTTGTCGTCACCATCGACCGTGCCGGCAAACGCGTCATACCACGCGGCACAACGACACTGCAAGCGCTCGACGAGCTCGTGATCATCATGGACGAGGATCTCGAAGCAGACTCTGAGCTCATTCTGACGGGACTCTTCAGAGGCCTTACGCGGAAGGCATGATAAGAGACGGCGGCAGAAGTGGGGCACGAAAGACCTCTTTGTCTGCGGATTCTCTTACTTTACATAAGATATATTATCACGGTTATACGGGGGACTAAGAGGTTGGCCCGATGGAGGCGCCTTGCGAGCAACGCATCGCGCCGCCTTCTATCCCATGATGGAAGCTCATGTCGTCGCAAAATGACTGAAGGCGTGAAAAACAAGGCCACAGAAGCCGATATTTGGCCTTCAATTACATGATTGCGACTAGTTATACCTCAAAGCTAAAAACGGGCTCTCAGAGTCTCCGAATGTCTTGCCGTAAGGAGGCGGGACCTACTCGGTTTCTTTCGAGTAGGTCCCGCCTCCACTCTTGGAGCCTTACAACCTAAGACTCACGTTACTTTACATAAGACCTAACGACTACTCTGCGGGATGTCCCAAGTAAATGGAGGCACTCGTCGCCGCAATAGCTCCGTCAGCTGCTGCGGTTATGATCTGCCTCAGAGGCTTGTCACGCAAATCGCCCGCGACAAAGAGACCCTCGGTGCAAGTCGCCATGCGCTCGTCAGCAATGACGTGACCACTTTCGGTTACCTCGACGAGATCCTTTAGCAATTCTGATGCCGGAGCATGTCCCACGAACACGAATACGCCAAAGCCACCTTCGCCATACTCCTCCGTATAGACCTCTCCTGTGGCGTTGTCGCGCAGTGTGACCGACGAGAGCATCATGTTGCCACTCACTCCCGTAATGCTCGTCAGGTAACGAATGGTCACCTTGGGATTCTCCTCGAGCTCCTTCGCCACTGCCGCTTGGGCACGTAGATGATCCTTACGGACTACGACATCAACCTTGTCGGCGAAGCGCGTCAGGAACAGGGCTTCCTCGCAGGCAGAGTTTCCTCCGCCAATCACAAAGACCTTCTTGCCACGGTAGAACATGCCGTCGCAGGTTGCGCAGTACGAGACTCCATGACCAGTAAAGGTGTCCTCGCCATCAAATCCGGCATGGCGAGGCGTCGCACCCGTGGCAGCGATCACCGTCTTGGTCAGAATTGTTCCCTCAGGCGTCTTGAGCTCAAAAAGGCCCGTCTCCTCGTCGCGTGTCACCATCTCAACATTGAGTGTCACGATCTTGGCACCAAGGTCGGTGGCCTGCGTATGCATGGCGTTGACCAGCGAATACCCGTCAGTCTTTGGAAGACCGGGATAATTGTCTATGTCGCTCGTAATGAGCACCTGACCACCCACGGCTTCCTGTTCTAGGAGCAGCGTGTCAAGAAGAGCGCGCTGTGCATAGATGGCTGCCGACAGGCCCGCAGGGCCCCCGCCGATGATAACAACGTCATATATATGCTGCTGATCGATCATGAACTCCCCTTTCCCTATTAGTTTGTGCACAATCATATCGTGTATGTTTTTGTTTGGCAAGCCTTGGCGAATGCGCCATGCACCAACCGATAATGACCTGCTTCTGTCAATGCGTGATTATTCGACATCGCGATGCAAAACGAGGGACGGGCCTTGACCCATCCCTCATGTTGTCCTTTCGCAACCTTGGTCGAATCCCTAACGGGAGACCCCGCTCGACCCAAAGCCACCCGCACCACGATCCGTATGATCAAGTTCGTCAACTTCCACGAGCTCGACTACAGGCACCCGCTGAATGACCAGCTGGGCAATGCGATCGCCCCGCTTGATGACTATGTCGTTCTTTGGGTCCAGGTTGATGGCGCAGATCTTGAGCTCTCCACGGTAGTGTGCATCGATGAGACCTGGAGTGTTTGCCATCGAGAGGCCCTGCTTAAGTGCTAGCCCACTTCGAGGTTGCACAAACCCTGCATATCCTTCGGGTATGGCCACGGCCAATCCCGTCGAGATCAGCCGACGCTCGAACGGCGCCAGCGTCACGTCCTCGCTCGCACGAAGATCCAACCCGGCATCTCCCGCGTAAGCGTATTGTGGCAACTCGACTGACGGATCGAGGCGCTTGATGGGGACAACGACATTTGTCATACCCTGCTGTACTTTTCCACTCATTGCATGAGACTCCGTAGCTCTTCGTTGAACTCGTCCAGATCCTTGAAGTCGCGGTACACCGACGCGAATCTGACATAGGCCACCTTGTCAACGTCGACGAGCCTTTGCATGACCATCATGCCAAGGTCCTCCGACGATATCTCGGCTATGCCGCGATCGCGCAGCTCAGACTCGATGCCGCTGATAAGGGCCTCGAGCTGGTCAATGTGAACACTTCGCTTGACTGTGGCCGTCAGAAGTCCCCTCATGAGTTTTGAACGTTCGAAGGTCTCCTTGCGGCCATCGCGTTTGACCACCATGAGCGGCATGTCTTCGCGGCGTTCGTACGTCGTGAACCTGCAGCCGCACTTGATGCACTCACGCCGGCGCCTTATGGCATCATTGTTCTCAGATGGACGCGAGTCGACGACTTTTGACTCATCGCAACCGCATTTGGGACAGCGCATTTTGCTCCTTTTGTCATACGTTAAAAGCACTGCAACACATAATATCTTACGGAGCAAAGTATGGCGAGAACCAGTGTTAACAATGTCGTTTATACACTTTGGCAGTGATGCTTACCGCGGTTCACGGCGTGTCCCCTGATCGCAGGAATCCGAGCCGACGTTGCTATCCAAGCGAAGGTACCTCTATGCGCATACCTGCCATGAGGCATGCGCTATCGAGCTCATTGTGCTCACGAATATAGTGTTCCACCTGAGAGGTGGTGCAACCCTGTACGGGATGCTCTTCCGCAATGCTCCAGAGAGAGTCTCCCTGATGCACGACGATCGTCTCGATCGGCGCGGCGGCAAAGGCACCCTCAAGCTTTGACTGCTTGCGCATGTCGGTGAAGACGCAACCAAATGTGATTACAAGTATGAAGACGATGGCCAACGCGCCCGTAAGGAGCGTGTGGGGCCATACGCTGTGCACCATGTGCGAAGGAGAGAATGCGATGACCTGTCCTTCTGGCTTCTTGTGCGTAAGGCCGCCTTCGATGACACGCAAGTTGGTACGACGAGATGACAGGGCAAGGCTTCCCTCGCAGGTGGCGACATTGGTGGTGCGGGTATTCATATGATGCTCCTCTCATCTGTGTTGTACGGTTATGGTTATAGAGGACACCAACGACACGAATTAGTTGCCAAATCAGAACGTGCGTACTATACTAGTCTCAAACAATTGTTCGGTCAAGCAATAACAGAACATTTGTTTGTATTTCTTGCTCCGTCATAAGGGGGTTTCATGGCACGGGACAGACTCAGCAAGCGTCAGCAGGCCATCTATGACTACATCTGCTCTTACACCAAGGAGCGTGGCTATCCGCCCTCTGTCCGTGAGATCGGGTCTGCGGTTGGCCTTGCTTCCCCTTCCACAGTGCACATGCACCTCAAGGTCCTTCAGGAGAGGGGCCTCATCAAGCGTGATTCCAAGAAGCCCCGTACGATCGAGGTTGTTTCTGGCTCATCCGAGTCGACAGCGGATGGCCAGAAGCTCGTCTCCCCCACTCAGAACGCCTCCACCAACGAGATGCGCCTTCCCCTGATTGGTCGCGTTGCGGCTGGTGCGCCCATCCTTGCGGAGCAGAACGTCGAGGAGACGCTCACGCTGCCAACGAGCATCGTCGGCGACTCGAGCTCATTCATTCTACGTGTTCGTGGCGAGTCCATGATCAATGCCGGCATCTTTGATGGTGACTACATCGTCGTCAAGGAGCAGCGCGATGCCCATGATGGGGAGATCGTCGTCGCGCTCATAGACGATTCCGCCACCGTCAAGACCTTCTATCGGGAGCGCGATCGCATCAGGCTTCAACCCGAGAACGACACGATGGATCCGATCTATGTGACAGATCCCGTCATCCTCGGTCGTGTCACGGCACTCATCCGTTCCATTTCTTAGCGCATGGATCGCAATCGCATTGAGCATACCGCTGACGCCAAGCCATCCGCTTCCGGGCGGATGGCTGCTTTTGACGTTGCAAGGGGTTTCTCGGTCATCTCGATGGTCCTCTTTCACCTCTGCTACGACCTACGTTTTATCTATGCCAAAGATCTGGCCTTCTTCAGGCCGCCATTCCAGGACATTTGGCGAGCATCCATCTCGTGGACGTTCCTATTCATTGCCGGGTGCATGTGCTCCTTCTCACGCAACGGTCTCAAGCGTGCTTCACGCTATCTTCTAGCCGCCCTTGCCGTGTATGTGGTCACTTCGATTGCGGCAGTTGATGTGCCCATAAGCTTTGGCATCATCTTTTGCATGGGCTCCTGCACGCTTATCGAGTACGTGCTGCAAAGGCTTGGCCTCTCACCTCAGACGAGGCTTGCCGCATGCGTTCTCTTTCTCGTGTTTCTCATGCTTCGCGGCGTGCCCAGTGGCTATGTCGGGCTCTCATCTGCACCTCTCAGGCTACCGCAATGGCTCTATTCGACACCATATCTCTCGTTTCTCGGGTTTCCAGGACCTGGATTCGCGTCGGGTGATTACTACCCCATCATCCCATTCCTGTTCATGTACCTTACGGGCGTGTCGATGGGACGCTACTGGAAGAGCAGTGGATATCCCGAGTGGTTCTATAGCCTCAGATGCGCTCCATTCGAATGGGTGGGACAACATGCACTTCCCGTCTACATCATTCATCAGCCGCTCATCATCGGCATGCTGACCGTTTTGTCCCTCTAGGCCTTTTGACGCTCGTCTCGCAAGGCCTCACTTGCCAATCAACAAGCTTTAAGGTCTTCATTGAGCCTTAGCCTTGCCATTCTGCATTGAGACTTGAGCCTCTTTGTCTATTCAGTGACCTCATACGGTGCCAAGAAGTCATGCATGCGCTCGGATGCCCTGACAGTTGCCTTCAGCCCACCCTGCACGTACTCTTCGCGGATGACCTGACAGCGTTCGTGGACCATCTTGACGAGGATGCCCTTCTCATAGGGAACAAGCACTGTCATAGTTGTGTCACCTTCGGATGCCTCCTGTGCGATGCGGTAGAGCAATCCATGTGCACCCGTCCCATCCAGCGCCGAGATCTGTACGGCATTGGGACTATCAATCGCCAAACCACGCCGCTCGGCATCGTCGAGAAGGTCGCACTTGTTGTAAACGACAACGGATCGTATGTCGCCGGCACCTATCTCCTTGAGCACCGCATCGACCGCGTCGAGTTCCTTCTGTGCGTGTGTGTCAGAGGCATCCACGACCTTGAGAATCAAGTCAGCGGCAAGTGCCTCAGCCAAAGTCGACTTGAACGATTCGACAAGGGTCGTCGGAAGCTTTTGAATGAAGCCGACCGTATCGGTGAGTGTGATCTTCCGACCTTCCTCAAGGTCCAGCGAGCGCGTGGTTGGATCGAGCGTTGCAAAGAGTTCGTCCTTGACGTAGACGTCGGCACCCGTAAGTCTGTTGAGCAGCGTCGACTTGCCGGCGTTGGTATACCCTACCAACGCGACACGATAGATACCGGATTCCCACCGCGCTTTGCTCTGAACGTTCCTGCGCTTCTCAAGTCTTTTGAGCTCTTCTTTTAACGTCGCAATACGATTGCGTATAAGCCTACGGTCAACCTCAAGCTGACTCTCACCTTGACCAAAGCGACTGCCAATACCGCCACGAGTCTGCTCGCCAACCAGATGGCTCCACATTCCACGCAGGCGAGGCAGGACATACTGGAGCTGCGCAAGTTGCACTTGAAGTCTGCCTTCGCGCGTACGGGCGTGTTGACCAAATATGTCGAGGATAAGGGCAGTTCTATCGATGACCTTGGTCGGTTCCATAAACGCCCGCTCGAGATTCGACTGCTGGGACGGACTCAACTCGTCGTCGAAAATGACCACATCAGCTTCGAGGCTCGAAATCATTGATGCTATCTCTGCGACCTTGCCGCTGCCTATATAGGTCTTGGGCACGGGACGCTCGAGACGCTGCGTGACGACCTGGACTACCTCGGCGCCATCCGTCTCGGTAAGTCGTTGGAGCTCTGCAAGGGACTCTTCGATTGCCCAGTCGCCCCTCCCAAGGTCCACACCCACTAGAATGGCCCTTTCGGGTACAGGCGCGGTGCTGAGCGGCTTAAAGCGTCCCATTAGCTCTCCTCGTGTGAGATCTCGTTCGGCCTGAGCAGATCAAGCACTATGCGTGTCGCAGCTTCGTCGACGTCACTTGAATGTATCCAACGCACACGATTGTCGTTCTTGAACCATGATATCTGCCGTTTGGCATACCGCCGCGTGCGCGTCTTGACCATCTCTCTTGCTCGTTCCATGGTTACATGCCCATCAAGCGCTTCAAGGACCTCCTTGTAACCAATCGCCTGCGAGGCAGTCTTCGTATCGGCAAGCCCCTGCTCCTTGAGACGCGAGACTTCCTGGACGAGTCCATGCTCGAACATCATGTCCACTCGGAGCTCTATTCTCCGGTAGAGCTCCTGCCGGTCGATGTCGATGCCCCATATACGCACGTCATAAAGGGGTCTGAGCTGCTTGAGGCCCTCATGGTGGACCGCATACGAGGTCCCCTCGTCAAGCATCTCAAGGGCACGTATGACCCTTCGGCTGTTGTTCGGGTGTATGAGGGCTGCACTCTCTGGGTCACGCAATCGAAGCAGCTCATAAAGGGCATCTGCGCCGTCGCGTTCCAACTGGCGCTCGTAGGCGATCCTTCGCTCTCCCCTGACCTCGCCCGCTGGAAACCGCATATCACTCACGATGGCGTTGAGGTAGAGTCCAGTGCCTCCGCACAGGATGGGAACCCGGCCACCAGAGAGCAACCGGTCGACGCATATGCGCGCGTCACGCTGGTAGAGCTTCACTGAGTAGTCGTCATCGATGTCTGCCACATCAACCATGAGAAGAGGGCACTTGCGCTGCTCCTCGGGCACCTTCGCTGTGCCTATGTCCATCCCGCGATACACCTGCATCGCATCGACCGAGACAACGGAAGAGCCCAGCTCACTAGCAATGCGCTCGGCAAGCTCGCTCTTTCCAGAAGCGGTGGGGCCCACGATGGCCACCAACGGTCCTGGCAGGCTCATCGAGGTGCTCCCTCACACGTTCCACGGAGATACCAGGTTCGCGCCTCGTCCACGTGTACGTCAACGATTCTGCCGATCACGTCATCCTTGTTCCATCCAGAAGGAATGTCAAAGTGGACCGTCTGGTTCTTGGCGCTATGGCCTACCATCACGCTGGCGTCACGCTTTGACGAGCCCTCCACGAGGACTTCAACGACTTTCTCAAGGTCCTTTTGGTTGTCATCATGGGAAAGCTGCGCCACAAGGGCAGCCAAGCGCTCAAAACGTTCCTGGATCACCTCATGAGGCGTGTCATCCACTATGCGCGCTGCTGGAGTGCCCGGACGCTTTGAGTAGATGAAGGTATAGGCCGATGAAAAGCCAACCTCACGAACGAGCGACATCGTCTCCTCGAAATCGTCCTCGGTCTCGCCAGGAAAGCCGACGATTATGTCGGTCGAAAGTGCGATGTCGGGCATGGCGGCTTTGATGCGACTCACGAGGCCAAGATATTCCTCGCGCGTGTAACTGCGGTTCATCGCGCGCAAAATGCGTGTCGAACCGCTCTGCACAGCCAGATGCAGCTGCGGCATGATCGACGGGGTCTGTGTCATGGCGGCTATCGTCTCGTCAGAAAGGTCTTTGGGGTTGGACGATGTGAAACGCAGGCGCTCAATCCCCGTCTCGCCGACGGCTCGCAGCAACTGTGCAAACCGAGGATCGCCATACAGGTCGCGACCATACGAATTCACGTTCTGGCCAAGAAGGCATATCTCACGGACACCGTCGGCAACAAGCGTCCTGCATTCGTCGACGATTCGCTCGAAGACACGACTCTTCTCGCGTCCGCGCACATAGGGAACGATGCAGTAGGTGCAAAAGTTGTTGCAGCCGGTCATGATGGGTACCCAGGCGTGGAAGGCCTGTGCCCGATGGCTGGGAAGGTCGGTCGAGAAGCCTCTGCCCTCCTCGATGGTGTCGACCACTACGCCTCTGCCACCACTGCGAGCTTCGTCCAAGAGGGTTGGCAGCGACGCAAGTGCACTCGTGCCAAACACCACATCGACCGAGGGGATATGCTTCCTGAGTGCCGCTCCGTCTCGTTGGGCGATGCAGCCGCCTACCGCCAGCACGCGCCGTCCATGAGGGGCGGGGGCGGCACTGACTACGGCAGAAGCCTGGCCATAGAGCCGCGTGTCGGCATTCTCGCGCACGCAGCAGGTCATGAACACGACAATGTCGGCCTCATCGATTGATTGAACCTCGACGCATCCAGAGTCGTCGAGAAGACCGCTGACGCGCTCGGCGTCATGGAAGTTCATCTGGCAGCCGAAGGTCTTAACCACATATGTCAGGCCAGCCAGCTGGGGGTTGCGTGGCATCTAGTACATCAGCTCCTGCATACCGTCATTGTCGGTATCATGCGCTGCCTGTGGGACAAGCCTGTGCACGTACACCGCAATACGTATGGCAGTGCGGCTCTCGCCATTGATGTTTATGTCGGCAAACGTCGGAGCGCAGGAGATGTCGACTCCTGTGGGAATGAGAAAGCCGCGCGCTATGGCGACGGCCTTTATCGCCTGATTCACGGCGCCAGCACCAACCGATTGTATGTTTACGGGTACGCCGTCCTTGACCATGCCGGCAATTGCGCCCGCAACAGAGGCTGGTGATGACTTGCTCGATACTTTCAGGTAGTCCATGTTTTCTCCTGGCGCAGTTATGCTGCAAAGGATTGTTACGTTAGTGCTGCAAAATGCAGATAATTAATATTACTGAATTCCGCACACTCTGTGAAGAGCGAGTTTTTCTAATCCTCGCCTTCATATTCAAAGTACACCGAGAGCCTGTTTCCTGCCACACGGATGCGGGGTTGCGAGCTCAGTGTGAGATAGTACCTATCGGCCAGATATGCAAAATCCCGTTCCATCATCCTGATGAATTCCTGCGAATCATCCTTTGACAGCGTGAGGCCTCGCCTGTCGGCACCAAGGTCGACCGCACGCTTGCCCTTGGATGATCCGCTATGGGTGAGTCGGGCCATGACGCTGCGAAGAGGCTTGATCTGTCCTGCGATAATCCGATGGGCAGTGCGTTCGGATATGTCAAGGCCACACTGTTGGGAAATTTGCATGAGCTCCCGGGCATCCGAGGCGACACGGAATCGCTCGCAGATGGGCAGCGACGAGAGGTCATCCAGGAACAGCAGGTCCTTGTTTGAGATGCTTGGCCTCATGCGCACGCGCATCGTAGCGACCATCTCGGCCGGCGAGCCAACATAGACCTCGCATGTGCCGCGTTCCTCGAGTGCAAACTCGCAGCAAGTGCGCAGGATGTTGTGAGGGCCCCGCTCGATGGTCATGCGACCCTCGTCGTCACTTCCCGTTACAGGCCAACTCGACTGGTCCGACCTCTCGCTCAGCCGCGTGGTATCGCTCGTCACCCTGATGGACGTTCCCCCACCTACGACGCTGTCTATGACACCGTGGGAAACCGCGTTCTCGGCAATCGAGTAAAGCGCCATTCCACGACCGTGAACGCCCCATCTGTCCATGTGAACGCTTTCGAGCTTTGACGTTACTCGTGCATCGAAGACTGAAGCCCATAGGTCGTGCGGTATGCCGACCCCGTCATCGAGCATGGTGATGATGCGCTCGTCGCCGTCCTTGTTCGTGGCGACAAAGATGTGCCGCGCCTGGGCGTCACGGGAATTGCGGAGCATCTCGATGACGATGTCCTCGCTGCAGCGTATGTCATGGGCAGCCTGACGCCTCTCTGCCTCTGCGACGCGAAGACGGACAAAGCCCTGGCCGAGGTTCTCCTCGACACGCAGGGCTCTGTCCCCTCCCATCTTGGCGACGAAGGAGGTGAGGTCTTCGGTTTGGTGCTCAGTCATCGCCCGAAGCTTACTTGGCGATGTCGACGGCGCGAGACTCGCGAATCACGACCACGCGAACCTGGCCGGGATACTCCATCTCGTCCTCGATCTGCTTGGCGATGTCGTGTGCCAGCACGATGGCCTGGCTGTCACTGATCTTCTCGGGCTCTACCATGACATGAAGCTCGCGGCCTGCCTGCATCGCATAGGTGCGCTCGACGCCTTCGTGGGCATTCGATATCTCCTCGAGCTTCTCGAGGCGCTTGATGTAGTTCTCGGCAGACTCGCGACGCGCGCCAGGACGTGCAGCCGAAATGGCGTCGGCAGCCTGCACCAACACGTCAAGCACCGTATTGGGCTCGACATCGGCATGGTGTGCCTCAACGGCATGGACGATCTCGGGACGCTCGCCATAACGACGACATAGGTCGGCGCCCAGGATGGCGTGAGGACCCTCGACCTCGTGGTCGATTGCCTTTCCGAGGTCATGGAGCAGACCTGCACGCTTTGCGGGTGTCGCATCGAGACCGAGCTCGGAAGCCATGATGCCGCAGAGGGCAGAGACCTGTACCGAGTGCTGGAGCACGTTCTGGCCGAACGAGGTGCGATAGCGGAGCGCGCCGAGCGTCTTTACCAACTCGGGGTGGAGGTCATGGATGCCGGCGTCGTAGGCTGCCTGCTCGCCAGCCTCCTGCACACGCTCGTTGACGAGGCGCTCGGCCTTCTTGTACATCTCCTCGATGCGCGCGGGATGGATGCGGCCGTCTGCGATGAGGTTCTCGAGTGCGACGCGCGCAGTCTCGCGGCGCACCGGGTCAAAGCTCGAGAGGACGACCGTCTCGGGCGTGTCGTCGATGACAAGCGAGACGCCGGAGACCTGCTCGAAGGTGCGGATGTTGCGGCCTTCGCGACCGATGATGCGGCCCTTGAGGTCGTCGGAAGGTATATGCACGCTGGTAACGGTGATCTCGCCTGCCTGGTCGGCAGCACAACGCTGTATGGCCGTAGAGACAATCTCGCGAGCGGTCTTGTCAGCCTGAGCGCGCACGCGCTGCTCTGAGTCGCGCAGGATCTGCGCCTCGTCACGCACGACGTCAGCGCGAACGCGATCAAGGAGCTCCTTGTGGGCGTCCTCCTTGGTAAGGGCTGAGATACGCTCAAGCTCGCTCATCTGCTGTCCGTAAAGGGCATCCACCTCGTTCTTACGACGGTCAAGCTGACCTTGAAGGCTCGAGAGCTGATGCTCCTTGCGGTCGAGTGAGTCGTTACGGCGATCGAGCGTCTCCTCGCGCTGGAGGATGCGGTTCTCCATGACCTGAAGCTCGCCCTTACGCTTCTTGTCCTCTGCCTCCTGCTCCTTGCGAAGCTGAAGGATCTCCTCGCGTGCCTCGACGAGCGCCGTCTTGCGGGCGTTCTCGGCATCACGGGTGGCGTCGGCGGTAATGCGCTCGGCCTTGGCTTGCGCCTCGGCCACATGCTGATCGGCCTCTATGATGCGCGCATTGTTCTTGTTTGACAGGTATAGGTAGGCGCCTAGCGCACCCACCACAAGGCATATGATGCCTATGACGATTGCCATGCTGTTCATACGGTCTCCTCAGATGAGCGTTTTTGTATAAGCTAATTCAGGAGGCCCAGATGCTCTGGACACCCGCCATCCGAGGTATGTCTCTATAGCCCTCTTTCAAAGGCCCTGTCGGCTGCGTGCTAAATAAGAAAACGTCAGCTGGCAAGCCAGCAGACGAGAAATGACTCAAACGGCATATTCAATCGTATGTTCGATTTGAGAAACTGTCAAATGGACAGGCCTTCTGCATCGTGGGCAAATGTGACTCCACATCAAAAGTCAACAAGGGTGGCATCATCACGCTCGTCGAGGACCTGTCTGGCGGCCTTCATGGCAACTCCCGTCGCGTATCCCCTCGAACAGAGAAACCGTACGAGCTTCTCGTATGCACGCGTAGATGACACACGCTTGGTACGAGCAAGGTTGATCGCACGTGAAACCTCATCCTCAGGGTCAAGGTAATCGTATGGCCAACCCTTCACGGTGGTCACATCGATACCGCGCTGCGAAAGCTCACGGACTATGCGCCCCATTCCCCATCCGGAATAGACCTTCGATCGAATATAGGAGTCGGCATACCTCGCATCGCTCACGAGCCCGATCTCGCATGCATACGAAAGGCACTCCTCAATAACGCTCTTTGGATACCCATCGGCGGCGAGCTTGTCCCTGACTTCCTGTGATGAGTACTCCCTGCGGTCGATGAGACGCTCGATCCGCGTGCGCGCACAGCTTCGGGCGAGATCCCAGACGATATAGAGCAGCTCGGCGCGAGAGGAAGGCTCGATCTCACCGCTTGCCTTCTTTGCGTGAAGGATCTTTGCCACAGGCTTGGGAAGCGATATGCGCTCTTCGCCACCTGTCATATCCCGTATGACGAGCGTTCCACGCTGAGGTGCGCCAAAGGATGAGGAAGTGCGCCCGCTGGGAAGCGAAACCTCCCAGACGGGCGCATTGGAAGCGCTCGTGCCTACAGCGCCGCTCACTGCTCACCGAGGCTATCGGAGCCATAGGTATCATACGTGGCGTCGTAGCCTTCCTCATCGGGCTCATCGATGCCTATTGGCTCTCCAACAGGCTCATCGCTCAGTTCGAGCCCGCAGGCGATCCTTGTCTTCCGGTCGATCTCGGCATACAGGTCAGGCGTGGACGCCAGGAATTCCTTGGCTGCCTCGCGCCCCTGGCCGAGACGCTCGTTCTCGTAGGTGTACCATGCTCCGGACTTCGTGACCACGTCACAGTCGACGGCGAGGTCAAGCAGCGACCCCTCCTTGGATATGCCGGTGCCATACATGATGTCGAACTCGGCCTGGCGGAATGGAGGCGCCACCTTGTTCTTGACGACCTTGACTCGTACGCGGTTGCCGATCACATCACCGCTCTTCTTGATCGACTCGATGCGGCGAATCTCCAGACGTACTGATGAGAAGAACTTGAGCGCACGTCCACCAGGCGTCGTCTCGGGGTTGCCGAACATGACCCCGATCTTCTCGCGAAGCTGGTTGATGAAGATGCAGGTTGTCTTGGACTTAGCGAGAGATCCGGCGAGCTTGCGTAGTGCCTGACTCATGAGACGGGCCTGTAGGCCAACCGTCGTGTCACCTATCTCTCCCTCGATCTCAGCGCGGGGAACGAGTGCAGCCACAGAGTCGATAACCACGACGTCGATTGCCCCCGAGCGTACCAGCATGTCACAGATCTCGAGCGCCTGCTCACCTGTATCGGGCTGGGAGATGAGGACCTCGTCGATGTCGACGCCGATGCGTGCCGCGTAGCCAGGGTCCAGTGCATGCTCGGCGTCGATGAATGCCACAACGCCTCCCATTGCCTGTGCCTCAGCCAGGATCTCGAGCGAGAGGGTCGTCTTGCCCGAGGACTCAGGGCCATAGATCTCGATGATGCGGCCCCTTGGAACGCCTCCGATGCCCAGTGCTGCATCAAGTGCGATGGAGCCTGTTGGTATAGCCTCAATCTCTAGTTCAGGGCCAGAGTCGCCGAAGCGCATGATTGAACCACTACCGAACTTCTTGAGGATTTCGCTTGTCGTGGATTCGATTACTTTGTCGCGCTCCTCGCCATATGTCTTCTGGTGAATCTCGCGCGAGACGTTCTTGCTCTTAGCCATGGTACCCCCAGACGATGTCATTGCCATTACAATAGCGAACAACCGTTCGTGTGTCAAACGACAATAACTACGCTACCAATAGCAACTTGCACCTAGGTACTTGTTTGGTCGCAGCTGTGTCGCACATACTCGTCGCACGACAGCGAACAAGGCCTTGTATCTGCGTGTACGCTTTTGACGTTTAGTCGCACAGAGGCCCGAGTGTAGCGAGTGCTTCCCTACTGCTTCAAGATACCTTCACGAAGCAGTCGCAGAGCCTGCACAACGGCCTTGTCGCGCACCTCCTCGCGAGACCCCGAAAAGTGATGGCACTCGCTTGAGACTCCCGATGACGTGGACAATCCAAACCAGACGGTACCAACCGGCTTTCCAGGCTCGGCACCTCCCGGTCCTGCGATTCCCGTGACCGACACGGCCACATCACAGCCAATGACACGCCTGGTACCCTGAGCCATCTGCTCTGCGCACTCGCCGGAGACGACACCTAGCTCCACATCGTCGAGAATCCATGCCTCCACTCCCAGCACATCGTGTTTGACGGGAGTCACATAGCTTACGACGGCACCGCGAAAGGAGACAGAAGACCCGGGCACCGCCGTTACCGCACCAGAAACAAGCCCGCCCGTGCACGACTCGGCACAGCCGAACGTGACCTTCCTTTTGGTTGCGAGCTCTACGACCTGACGGGCCTCTTCGAAAATCTCGTCGCTTATCATGGGCGTGCACCTATCTCGAGCCAGATACCACAGGCCATGACTTGATGAGGTAGTCAATGCCCGACCAGGCCGTCAAGATGACAGCGGCTACCATGAACGCATTCGATACTGACTGCAGCGTATCGGCGAACTCGCCAGCTGGCAACGTCACCGAAAGCAAGAAGCCACCAATGGCGAGCATGGTGACAGCCGTCTTCCATTTGCCGAGGTTGCTTGCCGCGATGACAGTGCCCTCGCTGGCAACTACCATACGCACGCCCGATACGAGAAACTCTCGTGCGAGGATGATAAGCACCGCCCAACTCGGGACAAGATCAAGCTCGAGCAAGTAGAGCATTGCGCATGTCACGCAAAGCTTGTCCGCAATGGGATCGAGAAACTTGCCGAACGTGGTCACTTCTCCCCTGCTGCGGGCCAAGTATCCGTCAAGCTTGTCTGTTAGGGCGATGGCCGTGTAGAGCACAAAGGAAACCCATGCCACCGCAGTGCCTGAGTACAACGCCCCATCGATACGCGCGGCCTCGGCTATGAGAAGCCACACGGGCATGAGTACGACGCGTACCAGGGTTACGACGTTTGCTGGTGTCCAGATGCTTGACTGCCTGTTCACAGATCATCACCGTCCTCAACCATTACGCCAATCAATTCGTAGCAGAAGGAGTCGACAAGGTCGCAGGAAACGATGTCTCCCACCGTTGCCTCGCCCTCCTCGATATGAATGGCCCCATCCGAATCCGGTGCCTGGAACCATGCATGTCCGATTAGCTCTGGCCCCCTCTCGCCCTGCTCGACACCGTCGACTATCACCTTGACGCGCTCGCCGACGTGTCTCGCCGTCGCAGCGAACCCCATTGCCTCTGCAATGTCGATAAGGCGCTGCGTGCGCTCGAGCTTGACGTCTTCGTCGATCTGATCCGCCATCTCTGCCGCAGCAGTGCCCTCCTCAGGCGAGTAGGCAAAGACCGACGTGTAGTCAAACTCTTGCTCGGCGATAAAGCTTGCAAGCTCTTCTGCCTCCTCGTCTGTCTCGCCGGGGAACCCCGCCATGCCGGTCGTCCGTAGCACCATACCGGGTATTTCTGACCTCAGGCGGTCGAAGAGGGCCCTGAGCTCCTCAATCGACCCAGATCGGTTCATACGGCTGAGAATGCCTTCACAGCAGTGCTGTATGGGGATGTCGATATAGGGTAGAACCTCTTTGGTATCGCGTATCGTCGCAATGAGCTCATCCGTCATGCCTTCGGGCTGCAGGTACAGCACGCGCACCCAACCACCATAGGGCCTGACCTCCTCTGCCACGAGTCGCAGGAGGTCAGAAAGGGTGCGACGAGGCTTGAAGTCACTGCCCCAGATACCTGTGTCCTGGCCAATCAGCACAATCTCACGAACTCCGCCCTCCATGAGGCGGTGCACCTCTGCAACGATCTCGTCAGCCGGACGCGAGTAGTAGGCTCCCCTGATATAGGGTATGGCACAGAACGAGCAGAAGCGATCGCAGCCGTCGGATATCTTGACGTAGGCGCTTGTCCCCTCGATCGTGCGCAGGGCCTGTCCGCAGACATCCTGCATGGGGGGCTCGCCCATTCCCAAGACGTTGCGCACCACGCGCACGATGCCGTCTTCTTCGTCAGCTCTAACGAAGGCCGATACCTCGGGTAGCTCGCCCTTGAGCTCGTCACCGTAACGTGAGGGCACGCAGCCGCACATTACGATGGGACGACTGCGTACGCCCGCAGCTACGTTATCGGCAAGCTCGAGGGTCGTCTCAATCGACTCTGACGTAGCCGAGGCGAGAAACGAGCAGGTGTTGATTATGATGGCGTCGGCATCTTCGACCGTGTCCGCCTCTCCAAAGCCGTCCTCCAAAAGCAGCGCGCGCATCCGGTCCGTGTCAACCTCGTTCTTGGCGCAACCGAGCGTCACATAGAGGACAGATGGGTTATCGATAGTTGACATACTGGAGCGGCTGCCCATAGTCTGCCTCCCGAAGCATGCCAATCACCTGCTGCAACACGTCACGCGAAGCAGACGAGACGCGAAGCTTGTCACCCTCGACCACAGGCTTGCACTTGAGCTTCATGTCACGGATGTCCTTGGCTATCTTCTTGGCAGTGTCCTGGTCAATGCCTTGGACCACGCGGCCTACCTGGCGGACGGATGATCCGGCCGCAGTCTGTGGCTTGTCCCAGCGTATGGCGGTCAGGTCGATCTGACGACGAACGAGCTTGCTACCCAGCACGTCAATCACCTGCGACGCGACGAACTCCGAGGGTGCCGCGATCGTGAACGTCTGGTCCTTTTTCGAGAATGAAATGGTGGCTCCAGACTGACGCAGGTCGTAGCGCTGCGTCAGTTCGCGCGCCGTCTGCTGGTACGCGTTGTCCACCTCTTGTATGTCGACGGTCGATACCACGTCGAAACTTGATTCCTTGGCCATCTTCTTCCCCTCTTGCGTCTTCGTGACGCGTGTTGCATACCCTAGTACGGGTAATAGTTGCCATCCTGGTCGAGGTAGCCGTCCGGGCCGTAGTAGTACCCGTCCTCTGCAAGGGTATATCCCTCGTACGACTCGCCTACCTGCATGTTTCCAAACTCGCCGGATGACGTGCTCTGTTGGTTGTCCTGACTCTGATTCTGCGTTGCGCCGGTCTGGCTTGTCGTGCTGCCATCCTGCGTCGTGGTGGTGCCATCCTGCGTCTGCTCGGTGTTCGTACCAGCAGCGTTATCCTCGCTGGTAGTGTCACCCTTCTTCGAGACCTGGATGGTTATGGTTCCGATTCCGGAGGCCTTCGAGTCAAACTCGAGTTTCTTTCCATCCTCGGTGACCGTCACGGCCGTAGTGTCGTTGACATTGATCGAAATCGACTGACGAACGGTATAGGTGCGGTTCCATGGTCCTGTCACCGTCTCGGCCACATCGCTGTTGCCGTCATACTCGATCTCGAGCCAAGTCACTTCTCCATCGGCTACGGTCACCTCGATGGTACGCTCGGCAGCGGTCGACTCCGCTTCGGCAGCCTTAGCCGCCGCAGCCTCGTCGCGTGCCCGCTGCTCCTCTTCGGTGGAGAGCTTCTCCTCGGTCTTCTCCTCTGCCTTCTCCTCGGCATTGGTGACCGTGACCGAGCGCCCCGTGGAGTGCTGGCTGTCGACGCAAGCCCTAATCGAGAATATGATGATGCCTATGAGCACAAGGGCGGCAATCGAGACCCCCAGGCCGATCACGCGAGTCCGGTCCTGCATGAAGACCTCGATCATGCCCATGATGCCACCGTGTTCGACGCCCTGGTTGCGGTTGCGCATCTGCGCGCGTGCGTCGGCACCGCTCCTCCGCCGAACATTGGGTCTTTGGGTATTGGCTATGTTTCGTGACGATCGGCGCCCCGCCGATGAGGATGCTGCCTGATAGCTGCCTCCATCGTTGTCAAGGCGCATGTCATCACGATACTGAGAGGGCATGACACGTCGAGTGGTCACATCATTGCGTCCGGCGTACGTCGAAGCTCCGTAGGCTCCCTGAGCACCGTATTGGTCTGATTGAGCATACGAGGAGGGACGTTGCCGCTGCGATTGACCAAGCGGCGCAACGGTTGTCGTAGACACGGGAATACGCGAAGTGTAGGGCCTACCCTGCGGGTAGGGATCAGCGCTCGCGTCACTTCGCGCCGAGGACGAACCCGAGTATCTTGGCCGTGGACTCGAAGTCGTCGCAAAGTCACCCATGTCACCGGCAAAGCCACCAGACGTGGGCAGGAACCCGTGAGACTCGACGTATGTGCGCCTGCTCGTCTGACCCATAGCGGCAGCTTGTGGTGTCTCGTAAAGTGGTCCATCGTCTGAATTGCGGTTATGGCGACTCCTGCGGCGCGCCTCATGAGAGCCCGCACCCCGCTCATGCTCGAACAAGTCGGTTGAGAACTGGTTCACGACCGTCTTGGCATTGAGTCCCAGGTACCGAGCGTAGGAGGAAAGCATGCCCTGCGCATAGCCGCTCTTGGGGATGCTCTCGAAGTCACCCTCCTCGAAGGCAATGAGCACTTCCTCCTTCAGGCGCAACACATTGGAGGCCTGTTTGATGGACAAACCCAGCTGCCTACGCCTGTCATAGAGCATCTCGCTGAAGAGTGGGCGATCCACCTGCTACACCTCCCGATACTTCTCTTCTTGTACCCGCAGGTCCTCAAGACCTTCTTCGTCGAGAAGGACCTCTCGCGGCTTTGAGCCCGAAGCGGGGCCGACTACGCCCTTGGCCTCAAGCATGTCCATAATCCTACCAGCCCTAGCGTACCCAACCTTGAGCCTTCTCTGTAGGCCAGATGTGGAACCTAGTTGAGATTCCACGACTATCTGCGCGGCCTCCCAGATGAGCGGGTCGTCCTCGTCGTCGATTCCGCCTCCGCCCGCGCCGCCGGGCTGGCCGGGAACCACTGCGGAGAGGATCTCCTCGTGGTAGTCTGGCTCGCCCTGCCCGCGTATGAAGTCGACCACGGCTTCAATCTCTGGGTCGGAGGTATAGCAGCCCAGTACGCGCTGCGGTGCGAGGCCGCGGTCCTTGAACAGCATGTCACCATTTCCGAGCAGGCGATCGGCGCCCGTCTCGTCGAGGATTACGCGCGAATCGATGCCCGAGGACACCTTGAGCGCGACACGACTGTCGATGTTGGACTTGATCAGGCCCGTCACGACGTTGGCCGAGGGACGCTGCGTGGCTATCACGAGATGTATTCCCGCTGCGCGGGCCAGCTGCGCGATTCGCACGATCGAAGCCTCGACGTCCTTTCCGGCAACCATCATAAGGTCTGATAGCTCGTCGATGACGATCACCAGGTACGGCATCGGCTCGGGCGGGTTGTCCATCTCGGCAAGCTTGCCGTCGGTGCACATCTTGTTGTAGACGATTATGTTGCGTGCACCCGCACGCTCGAACACCTTGAGGCGACGCTCCATCTCGGATACCGCCCACTGCAGTGCGCTTGCCGCCTGACGAGGCTCCGTCACCACCGGCACATAGAGGTGCGGGATTCCGTTGTATCCCTTGAACTCGACGCGCTTGGGGTCGACCATGATCATGCGCACCTGCTTGGGCGTCGCGCGCATGAGCAGACTCATGATCATCGAGTTGATCATGACCGACTTGCCCGATCCCGTCGTTCCGGCGACCAGCATGTGCGGCATCTTGGCGATGTCGGCAATGACAGGTTTGCCGGACGAGTCGCGACCGATGGCGACCTCGAGCGGGCCGCCCTTCGCATAGGGCAGCACGTCTCCCAGATGCACGTTCTGGCGCGTCTTGTTGGGAATCTCGATGCCGACGAGCGATGTCCCGGGAATGGGCGCAAATATGCGCACCTTGACGGCCGCGAGCGTGAGTGCGATGTCGTCCTCGAGATTCCTGATCTTATTGACGCGCTCGCCCTCCCCCATCTCCACGCGGAAGGTCGTGACGAGCGGGCCCGAGACATAATCGACCACGCGGCTTGTGAGACCAAACTCGCGCAGTGTGCTTTGCAGCTTGGCCATCGTCTGGTCGAGCTCGGCCTTGCTGCTTGCACTCTGCGCGCTCTGAGGGTTGGAAGAGAGCATCGACAGCGGAGGCAGCTCGTAGGTCTCGTCACCATCGCCGGGGCGCGGCGTTTGGGCCTTCGACGAGAGCTTCACGTTATGGTCGGACACCTTCTGGCCAGAAGCTCGCTCCTGTGTGGTGTCAGGGGTGGCCGGATCAGCCTCCGCGGTCTTCTTGCGTTGCTTACGCTCCCCCGTCCTCTTGGTCGCCTTCCGCTTTGGTGCAGCCTTCTTCTCGGTCTTGACGAGGAACTCGGGTATTGAAGAGTCATCCTCGCCATCAAGCCCATCCATCGGGACATCGTTCCAAGGCAGCGCCTCCTGCTCGTCGGCAATGGCGCGGGAGAGCTTGTCTGCTGCCGTGCGCGTCGAGGCTGCCGCGGTCGTTGGCTCTGCGACCCTCGGCTCCTTTGGCTTGCGCTGCAGCAGCTGAGTCACCGCATCTCCCAAGACGCTTGGCCTGCGCTCGGTGACGGGCACCGGAATCGGCGCCGGTTCGCTCTCGGCAGCCAGGCTTGCGCCACCACGCGTAAGCACCGTCGAGGTGCGCGAACCGATGTACGTCGTCTTCGGCTCGTCGTAAGCAGGCTGGTCATCGTACGCGTCATACTCTTCGTACTCATCGTCGTACTCGTACTCATCGTACTTGCCGTACGCCGCAGCCTCTGCCCTACGGGCGCGACGCTCCTCACGCCGGGCACGGTGCTCCTCACCCAACGTCTGGATGGATGCTGCGGCAGAGTCGACGGCGGCTCGACCATGCGCGACCGCGTCGGAGATTGAGAAGCCGCAGATGACGACACCCGCAATGATGGCGCCGATGAGCACGACCAAGCCGACCTCACGGCCGACCGTCTGGAGCAGCGACCAGGCAATGCCACCGCCCAGGTAGCCGCCACGCTCGCGAAGGACATCGTGCGCAAGCACTATAGAGCTGTCGGTTTCAGCGCCGGCGCAGGTGATCGACACGATGCTAAGCACGGAAAGAGTGATCAGGGCGAGACCGAAGGCGACACGCGCCGAAAGCCGCTCGTCCTCCTCGGTAAAGAAGGTCATGGCGAAGATGAAGAGCGCGGCTGGGAAGAGCAGCGCCCCGGTACCAAAGAGCAGCGTCAGGGCTTCCCCGGTTATATGTGTCACGGGAGCTGTGCTTGGTAGCATCAGCGACACGACCATGGCCACCGACAAGACCACGAGCATCAGGCCCACGATGTCATTGGCCGTGCCGCTGAGATGCGGCATGGTCATGACCTGCGCTTGGCGCGCTCGCGACCCCCTCGTCGAACCTGTCCTTTTGCGCGTCGCCATGGACTAGACCTCCATGACGATGGGGATGACCATCGGGCGCGTCCTCGTGCTGCTCCAGAGATAGCTCAACAAGGCATTGCGCGCGCCCTTGCGCAGCTGCTCGACGCTTGGGTTGCCATTCTTCTGCAGGGAGGCGAGCTGCTGGCGCACAGCCTCCTGCGCCTCTACATTGCCGGCATCGTTAAAGGAGAACGAGACGCCCCTCGCGGCAATCTCGATCTCGCCGACCTTCGTGCGATGGTGCGAGACCGTCACGACGCACGTGACGATGCCATCGGTCGAGAGCTTCTTGCGGTCGCGGAACACATACGGGTCGGCATCGGTGATGGCGAGGCCATCCACATAGACCACACCGGAGTCGACGGGCTGACCCCACGTGACCTTGCCGCCACGCATCTCGAGCGTGTCACCGTTGTCGGCAATGAAGATATTCTCGTCGGGGATTCCCATCTTGCGCGCGAGGTCGGCATGCGCACGTAGGTGCACGGCCTCGCCATGGACCGGCATGAAGTTGCGCGGGCTCGCCATGGCGATCATGAGCTTGAGCTCCTCCTGGCTACCGTGACCAGAGACGTGCACGAGCGTGTTCGACTTGTCATAGATCGTGCACCCGATCTTTGCGAGCGCGTTGATGACACTGCCGACACTCTTCTCGTTGCCCGGTACGGGCGTCGCCGAGATGATGACCGTGTCATTGTCGTTGATGGAGAGCGACTTGTGCGCTCCGTTTGCCATGCGCGATAGTGCGGAGAGCGGCTCACCCTGGCTACCGGTGCACAGGATGACGATCTTCTCGTCTGGGATGTCGTTGTCATCGAAGGCGTCGATGATGTTGTTCTCATCGATATGCAGGTATCCGAGTTCGCGCGCCACCTTGGTGTTCGTAACCATGGAACGGCCGGTTACGATGACCTTTCGGCCTACGGCTACCGATGCGTCGCAGACCTGCTGGAGGCGATGGATGTGGCTCGAGAACGAGGCCACGATCACGCGGCCAGGCGCGTTCTTGATGATATGGCGCAGCTGCGGACCCACCGCCGCCTCGGAGGGCGTGAAGCCAGGCTCGGTGGCGTTGGTGGAGTCGGAGATGAGCAGGTCGACCCCCATGCCCGCAAAGCGGTTGATCGCTTGGTAGTTAGGCGTGATTCCGTCGATGGGTGTCTGGTCGAGTTTGAAGTCGCCCGTGTGCATGACAGACCCGGCCGGGCAGCGCAGAAACACGCCAAGCGCAGCGGGAATCGAATGCGTCATCGAGAAGAAGTCGATGTTGAACGCCCCAAGCGTGAGATGCGAGCCATCGGAGACCTCGCGGAACTTGGGTGCGACAAGCTTGTGCTCCGAGAGTTTGCCCTCGATGAAGCCCAGCGTGAGCTTGCTGGAGTAGATGGGCACCTTACGCGTCAGGTCCATCAGCAGGTACGGCAGGGCGCCGGTATGGTCCTCGTGCCCGTGAGTGATGATGATGCCCCTGAGCTTCTCCTCGTTCTCGAGGATGTAGGTGTAGTCGGGCAGCACAAGGTCGATTCCCGGCTGCTCGTCGTCGGGAAACATGAGGCCGGCGTCAACCAGGACCATGTCCTCGCCGTACTCGAAAGCCGTCATGTTTTTGCCAATGCCATCGAGGCCACCCAGCGGAATGATCCGCAGGGGCGTCTGTTTTCTTGCCATGTGGTTCAGGTTCCTTCCATCGTACGTTTTAGTTGCATATGTCTACCGCGAGTGCATCGCGGTTCAAGTCACAATCCCTATAGATTGTAATCAAACACTCCACGTAATGCACCTACGTTGCCCACCCTTGCAAAATGACCTAAAGCGCAGAGTGGCTCGCTGTGTGGTCCAGGGGACACGCCCCAAGGCAACAGAAATGCGATTTTGGGGCGTGTCCCCTAACTCGCATTTCTGTTGCCTTGGGGCGTGTCCCCTGGACCACACAAGAACCGCCGGAGGTCATCCCTCCGGCGGCATGCGGTTGAGCGTTTTACGCTAGACGCCTGACCTTTTTATCAGCCTACCCCTCGTGGTGACGGCGGGGCTGACGGTTGCCACGCGTGCCCTCGCCAGGCTTGCGCGTGCGCGTGTTCTTGCCAGGCTCACGCTTGCGCGGAGCTGCCGCAGGTGCCTCGGGCTTGTCGAGACGGTCGAGGCTGATCTTGCCCTTCTCGTCGACCTCGAGCACCTGGACCTTGACCTCGTCGCCGATGGACAGCACGTCCTCGACCTTGTCGACGCGACCCTGCGCGACACGTGAGATGTGCAGCAGGCCATCCTTGCCGGGAAGCAGCTCGACGAAGGCGCCGAATGCCTGGATGCTCACGACGCGGCCGGTGTAGATCTCGCCAACCTCGGGTACCTTAACGATGGCGCGGATGCGATCCGCAGCCTCCTCGCCAGCACCACCGACACCCGCAATGAAGACGGTGCCGTCCTCCTGGATGTCGATCGTGGCGCCGGTGTCGTCCTGGATGCCACGGATGACCTTGCCGCCGCTTCCGATGACGTCGCGGATCTTGTCAGTCGGGATCTGCAGGCTGATGATCTGCGGTGCGGTGGACTTGGTTGCCTCGCGCGGAGCGGGAATGGCCTCGATCATGGCGTCGAGGATGTGCATACGTCCCTCATGGGACTGCGCAAAGGCCTGACGGAAGATCTCGGTGGTGAGGCCGGTGGCCTTGTTGTCCAGCTGCATGGCCGTGATGCCCTTGGTCGTGCCGCAGACCTTGAAGTCCATGTCGCCGAGGAAGTCCTCGAGACCCTGGATGTCGGTGAGGACGACCGTCTTGCCCTCCTCCTGGATGAGGCCCATGGCCACACCGGAGACGGGGCGCTTGATGGGCACGCCGGCATCCATCAGAGCGAGGGTCGAGCCACAGGTCGAAGCCATCGACGAGGAGCCATTGGACTCCATGACCTCAGAGACGACGCGGATGGTGTAGGGGAACTCCTCCTCTGAGGGGATCACCGGCAGCAACGCACGCTCGGCAAGGGCGCCATGACCCAGCTCGCGGCGCTTGGGAGCGCCCATGCGGCCGGTCTCACCCGTGCAGTACGGCGGGAAGTTGTAATGGTGGATGTAGCGCTTGCCGTCAACCGGCTCGATGGTGTCGAGGCGCTGCCACTCGTTGAGCATTCCGAGGGTAGCGATCGAGAGCACCTGCGTCTGGCCGCGCTGGAAGAGGCCGGACCCATGCACGAGCGGCAGGTAGTCGGGCTTGACCATGAGCGGGCGGATCTCGGTGGCGCTACGACCGTCGACGCGCTCGCCATCGTTGACCACCATCAGGCGCATGGCATGCTTCTCGAGCGCCTTGAGCTCGACATTGAGCTCGCGGCTCCACTTGAGCTGCTCCTCTTCGGTGAACTCATCGCGGATGGAAGCCTTGAGCTCCTCGACCTTGCCGACGCGCGCAGCCTTGTTGGCGTCACGCAGCGCAGTGTCCATCTCGTCCATGTGGGCAAACACGCGCTCGTGGACCTCGGGGTTGGGCTCGTCGAGGACGTACTCGCGCACAGGGAACTCGCCGTTGGCCTCGCGTACCTTGTCGAAGAAGATCTTCTGCTGCTCGCAGAACTCGCCGATGGCCTTCTGGCCAAACAGCATCGCCTCGAGCATCTCCTCCTCGCTGATCTCCTCGGCGCCGGCCTCGAGCATGCTAATGAACTCGCCGGTACCGGCCAGCTCGAGGTCGAGGTCGGAGTTGTCGCGCTCCTCATAGGTGGGGTTCACGAGCAGCTCGTGGGTATCGCGGTCGCGACCGATGCGGACGCAGGCGAGCGGGCCCTCGAACGGGACGCCACCGACCGTGAGGGCGGCGCTTGCGCCCATGGTGCAGATGACGTCGATCGGGTTGACCTGGTCGGCAACAAGCGAGGTGGCGACGACCTGAACCTCGTTGCGGAAGCCGTCGGGGAACGACGGACGCAGCGGGCGGTCGATCATACGAGCCGTGAGCGTGCCCTTCTCGGAGGGGCGCGCCTCACGCTTGAGGTATCCACCGGGGATGCGACCGGTCGCGTACATCTTCTCGATGAAGTCAACCGTCAGCGGGAAGAAGTCGTAGTCCTTGCGCTCCTTTGAGACGACGACCGTCACGAGGGCGGTCGTGTCGCCCTGACGCACCAGGCATGCCCCGGTGGCCTGCTTCGCGAGCTCGCCGGTCTCAAGGACGTAATGCTTGCCGTAGAGGTCGAACTCGTGAGTAACCTTTGCCATGTGTTTTCTTTTCCTCTCATCTCCACCTGCCCCATTGCAGGTGGGCCGTCTTGTGGGCTCCTTTTGCCCACGCGCCCGCTTTCGTGCGGACACATACCAAAGGGGCGCCCGGAGGCGCCCCCATTACTACCTACGCTGCGATTACTGGATGTTGTCGCGGATGCCGAGGCTCTTGATCAGGCTACGATAGGCCTCGATGTCGCCCTTCTTGATGTAGGAAAGCAGGCGACGACGCTTGCCGACCAGCATGAGCAGACCACGACGGGTGTGGAAGTCCTTCTTGTGGGTCTTCATGTGCTCGGTGAGCTCGCGGATGCGATCGGTGAGAATGGCGACTTGGACGGCGGCGGAACCGGAGTCGTTCTCGTCCTTGCCGTATAGCTTGATGAGCTCGGCCTTGCGCTCCTTGGTAATCATGACTAAAACCACCTTTCTACATGAATCCGCCCCGAACTGAGATGGCCGTCAAGGTGTGGCGAGCCTCCAAGTACGGGGTAATGACCGATTAATACTAGCACGTTGGCGCTACGTGCACAAAGGCTACACGAGACTTTGCACAGTGCGAACGGTGCGCATGATGGCTGTTGCATCCCGGGGTTCTGGAGCCCCAATGCGTTGCGCTGGGGTTCTGCCACCCCAACATAGAAGCTCATTAAAGCCACTCTTAGGGCTATCGAGTCGTCTACCTGAGCTTTCTTGCGACGGTTCTCCCCTCAGCCCCTTCATAATGGGGTTCCACGACCCCATCGTGGAGCTTTTGTGCCCTGCGGCCCCACCATGCAGGGGTTCTGTAGCCTCATCATGCGCAGGCCCTCTATCAACGCCCTGAACAGGACAGAGATTGTCGCCACAACAAGCGGCAACTCAAGAGGGAAGTAAAGGCCGTCATTCATAAAGCACTCCCTTTAAGCACTCGTCAAGTTCGATTTAGCGTATGAGGTTGCAGGACCTATCCCTTAAGTATTAGGACCTGTAGATCAACAGCTTCCTGATTAGGAAGTTCCAGAAGAACACGATGCCAGTCGCGATTATCTTTGCGATCATCTCTTTGACGCCAAACTGCTCCACCGCCACCCACATGATGGCGAGATTCATAAGCAAACCGGCCACAGAGGCCCCGTAGATCTTGGCAAGCTCTGACACAAGGCTCTGGTCACTTTCCTTGAAGACCAGGATGCGTCCCGCCAGCCAGTTTGCAAACGTTGAGACCACGAATGCGAGCGCCGTAGCAAGCGTGTAATGCATCCAGCGGTTAAAGACCCAAAAGCAAGCCCACTCGACCACCGTCGCTATGCCACCGACTACGACATAGAGTACGAACTGCGTTACTGCTTCCACAGATGAAACCTTCCTGACATCGTTCGATCCGTACGAGGGAGGCCGACCTCATGGTCAGCCTCCCATCTGGTTACACCAGCGTGATGGGGCATCCTCCGCCAACGAAGCCCTTGGTGCCATACACGTTACGGACGTAGCACCCACCGGTCGAGCAGTCGATCATCTGGTCGTTGCCGATATATACGCCGACATGGCCCGTACGGTACTTGTCGCCAACGGGCGAGAAGAACACGAGGTCGCCAGGTAGCAAGCCGGCGGTGCTGTTCTTCCATGCCCCACGCTTCTCGACGCTGTACATTTGGCTGTTGTAGATGTTTTCCTGCTGGTAGTAGTAGGAATGATAGCCCTGGTTATGCGGGATGTGGATACCCATCTGATCGTAGACCCAATAGCTCAGGCCCGAGCAGTTGAAGGCGACATTCGGGTAGTAGGCGTTATCCTCGGTGGTATAAGATGCGCCGATCTGCGTACGAGCGATTCTGACAATCCTGTCGCCAAACTCAGCTCGTGACATGAGCACACCATCGTTATCACCGATGGCCACGACATCGTCGTGCCAAACATCACCATAGGCGTTTGCCGAGTTTCCGTAGAAACGTGATATCACATATACGCCGCGTACTACGAAGCCCGTGTCTTCACGACCGTAATAGCGCTTTCCATCCACCGTGAAGAGTCCCGTCAACGCACCCCTCAGGCCCCTGGAGTCGACTTCGTCAAAGTAGTATCGCTCCAACGAACCCGCGAGCTTGTCTGTCACGAGCCAGCCCTTGTGCCACGTCATCACACCGTCGTTATCAGCAAAGACCAAGCCCTTGCCTACCTTTTGGTTGCCGCGAACTACATAGCCGGTGTCAGAGAGGCCAAAGTAGTGCTTCCCATCGACGACGAAGTGCCCGATCTTTGCGACCCTTACGCCCCATTTGCTGCTCGTGTGCATGTAGTAACGCTGCAGGTCCTTGTCGTAGGCATTGGTAACGTACCAGCCATCTCCCCAGGCAAGTATGCCTGTGTTCTTATCGGCAATCATCAAGCCATCGTCGATGATCAGGTTTCCCTTGAGAATTGCAGCCGTGTTGGACTGGCCCCAGTAGTGGTGTCCACCGACTACGAAAAGCCCGGACTGTGCTACCGAGTAGCCTGAACCTGTAGGCTTGAGGTGGTACGTTGCGCCTGGCACCCCGTAGCTGCCGCTCGTGACGAACCCCGACCCCGTGGCGAGCCGGCCGTCGTTGTCGGCCAGCATCACCGTGCCGTTGCCCAGGTCCCTGGCCCCGCGCAGCACCGCGCCGCTGCCCTC
>JAGAVX010000067.1 GCA_017941705.1 Atopobiaceae bacterium | reverse complement strand
CCACCAGCCTGCTCGTCCGCAAGATGATCGAGGCCGCCGAGGCCGAGGGCACCGAGGTCGACATCGTCGCCTACCCCGTGGGCGAGATGGACCAGCACCTCGACGGCGTCGACTGCGCGCTGCTGGGGCCCCAGGTCGGCTACATGAAGGCCCAGATGCAGAAGACCGCCGCCGCCAAGGGCGTCCCCTGCGACGTCATCCCCATGGCCGACTACGGCATGGTCAACGGCAAGAACGTCCTGGCCTTCGCCAAGAAGCTCATCGAGGCCAACAAGTAAGTTACTTTAGAACATGCTGACTCCCGTAAACGCGGGAGTCAGTTTGCTATTAGCAAAGGGATAGGGAAGAAGAGAAGAAGGAGTACACCATGACCGAGGAGCTCGAGCTCACACTGTTCCAGATCATCACCGCTGCCGGTGGTTCCAAGTCCAACTATGTTGGCGCCATCCAGGAGGCCAAGGCTGGCAACATCGACGCCGCCAAGCAGCTCGTCAAGGACGGCGACGAGTTCATGACCCAGGCCCATGATCCCCATGCCAAGCTGCTCGCCCAGGAGGCCCAGCTTGCCGTTGAGGGCAAGAACTCCGCCGATCTCGTCTGCCTGCTTCTCATCCACGCTGAGGACCAGATGATGAGCTGCGAAGTCTTCAAGCAGATGGCCGTCGAGTTCATCGATCTCTACGAGAGGCTCGGCAAGTAACTCTTGCTCAGGCATGCATGCACAAGGCGGAGGGGATTTTGGTCCCCTCCGCCTTTCTTTGTGCGTCGGCGCATTCGTTTCAGACGGTGGGTGGCGCCTGCGGCGAGGCAGGCGGTAAACCTTCACCTGAGGCCGAATGACTGTCCATACATGGTAGTCTCTTTGACAAACGAGTTGGTCCCGTCCCGCTTGGAGGTTGCCATGATTACCCTCGGCGTTTCCGTCTATCCCGACATCCGTCCGTTGTCAGAGATCGCCGATTATCTGAGACTTGCCGCACGATATGGGTATACCCGCATCTTTACCAGCATGTTCTCGGTCGAGGGAACGCCCGATGTGGTGCTTGCGTACTTTCGCGACCTTGATGCCGTGGCCCATGAAGTGGGTATGCAAGTCGCCCTTGATGTAAATCCTGAATGCCTTGAACGGTTGGGTGCCTCACCGGCAGACCTGTCGGTCTTTGATGAGATCAAGGCCGATATCCTCCGCATGGACGGTGCCTATGCGGAGGACGAGAACTTCGAGATGCTGCGCAATCCTTACGGCATCAAGATCGAGTACAACGCATCAGCCCTTGCTCCCGAGACAATCGTCTCGCTAGTCGATCGAGGTGTCGACCGCGAGAGGATTCTTGCTTGCCATAACTTCTACCCGCAACGCTATACGGGCTATAGCTGGGACAAGTTCAATCAGGTCAACCAACGTCTTGCCCCACTGGGGATACGTGTTGGCGCATTTATCTCATCTCAGGCGCCTGGTACGCATGGCGTATGGGACGCAACCTGCGGATTACCGACGGTGGAGCGTCTTCGTGACTATCCTGCGGACCTGCAGGCGCGCATCATGGCGGCTACGGGCACGGTCACTGACATACTCTTTGGTAATGCGTATGCGAGCGAGAAGGAGCTCGCCGCGGTGGCTGAGGCAGTGGCGACATACGAGCCTCAGTGCACCCGCCCTGGCTCGCGTGAGGCCCTAGAATCAATCGTCTCGTTCCTCGAGGTGTCCGGCCAAGGCGCTCTAAAGCAGAAGAAGGTTCGCATCGAGCCGCTCTTTGACATAACTCCAGTCGAGCGCGAAATCCTCTTTGACTTCTATCCGCATCTCGACATGGGCGACAGCTCCGAATGGATCTGGCGCAGCCGTATGGAGCGCGTCGTGTTTGCGAGCGAAAGCATCGCTCCACGTAGGCATGTGGGCACGACGTTCGAGCGTGGCGACGTCGTAATCGTCAATGACAATTACAAGCACTACGCCGGCGAGGTCCAGGTCGTGCTCGAGCCAATTGCAGATGACGGCACGCGGAATCTGGTCGCTCGCATCGACACGGAAGAAATGGATATGTTTGACGTTATCGGGGACGGAGATGCGGTGATCTTTCTTCCTGTGAGGCAATGACGGTTGACGTCCAATCTCCTTGACACCGCCTGACCATAACCATGTGACATGTCGTGCTGGCATGGGTTGCCGCTCGCCCCAAAGGCTCTGACGTTCGTTAGAGCGTGTCGTAAAATGAAGGGATAGCATACGCATGCCGGGTGGAGGGAACGGCCATGGCGGTCTATGTGACAGGTGACATACACGGTTGGCTGGATATCGGAAAGCTCACGCCAGACCGCTGGCCCGCTGGCTCAAAGCTACGCAAGAGCGACTTCCTGATCATCTGTGGCGACTTTGGCCTCGTATGGACGGATCCTCCAACGCTCGAGGAGAAGTTCTTCATCGACTGGCTCGACAACAGGCCCTGGACGACCCTCTTCATCGATGGCAACCACGAGAACTACGACCTGCTTGACAGCTTTCCAACTTGCACGTGGCGTGGCGGCAAGGTCTCGCGCATCCCGGGGACCAAGCACATCATCCATCTGCTTCGTGGGCAGGTGTACGAGATGGGCAAGTTCGGTCGCTGGTTCTGCATGGGCGGTGCCCCCTCCCACGACATCGGAGGCCGTATGGAGGGCGAGTCTTGGTGGCCGCGGGAGATGCCCAGCCAGGAGGAGTATGACGAGGCCATAGCCAACCTCGAGCGTGTCAACTGGCAGGTTGACTACGTCTTCACGCATGAGGTGCCCCGCAAGCTGCGTCGCCATGCGATGGTGCGTCACTACGACCCCTCGCGCGAACAGGACGACGAGCTCACAGCCTTCCTGCAGAAGGTGGATGACCGTCTTGACAAGCGTCGCCTGAAGGTCTGGTATGCAGGACACTATCACGACGACATGATGCTCAGGGACCGCCACCACGTCGAGCTATACAACCAGATCGTCAAGCTGGGCGACCTACCCGATGGCACCGTCCATCGTCATCTGCCGTACTGCAAGGAGTCGTGGATCGGAATCAACGGGGCGGGCGAGCGATACCGCGAATGGGTGCTATCACGCCAGATCAAGGGCTGTACCATCACGTGGGAGGACAACGAGCACATACGCGTTGCCACCAACAGCATGTTTGGCAGGATCATCTTCCATCCGCAGGGAGACAATCCCGAGATCGTCGAGATGCGCATCACGCGGAGGGCAGACGGTGCGCCTATGTTCCGCGTGCGCTTTGAGCTCGATGACGAGCTGCGTGCAAAAGAGCTGTTCCTCGAGATGGCGGAGGTCCTCGACCGCACCGACATTCGGGGCATGACGCGCGTGCTGCTCTGCTGCGCAGCTGGCATCACGACCACGATGTACGAGAACAAGCTCACTCAGCTCGCCGAGAGACTCTCGCTCAACTACGACTTCACGGCATGTCCACTGGACGATGCGATTGCGCACAATAGCCGCTATGACGTGATTATGGTCGCCCCCCAGATGGGCTATCGCTACAAGGATGCCGTCAAGGCCTTTCCGAACGCGACCGTCATCGAGATTCCCGACAAGATCTTCGCCACCTTTGACGTGCGTGCGACGCTGCATCTGCTGCTGGACGCCATGTCAGAGGGAATCCATCAGGACGACCCAGGCAGCTCGGTGCAGATTGTGCGTCCGATTGATGACACCAAGGATGTCATGGTGGTCACGGTCGTGCGCCGCGTGCATTCGCAAATCATCGGATATCGCATCTTCAAGGACAAGGGCGTTGCCCTGACCGGCACCGTGTACAAGCGGCATGTGGACTTCCGCGACATCGAGGACGTGATTTCGACTGTCAAGCTCGATGGATTCAATGTCAGCGAGCTCGATGCGATCGGCATCGCGTTGCCCGGCGTCATCAACAGGGGTTCGATCTCGATGCCGTCGAGCGACATCAAGGACTACGATCAAGGTCGCATGCTCAAGGAGCGCTATGGCATCGAGGTCTACATCGACAACAACTCGAATGCTGCTGCCATGGGCTGCTACATGAGCCAGACTGACTACGACACGGTCGTGTTCCATGCGCAGCGTACGGGCAATCTCTTCTGTGGCGAGGGCATTGTCGTTGACGGGCACCTCTCCAAGGGAAGGCTCAACTTTGCCGGCGAGATGTCATCGCTTTCGAAGCGCTTCAACTACAGCGGCAAGACCCATGAGATGGTGTGGATCTACGAGGGCATGCGCGAGATCATCGCCGCGTATCTTTCCGCGAGCATATGCGCCATATCCCCTGACGCGATCTACGTGTACTCTGCCCTGGTCAACGATATGGATGCGTTGCACGAGGAGCTTGCCAAGACCATTCCCGAGAGCTTCATTCCGCCGCTCATCTGGGTCGAGGACCACCGTGAGCTGATCTACCTTGGCGAGTTGGCCCTGTGCATCGAGAAGCTGACCAACCCGAGGCCACATCGCAAGTGGTGAGAATGCGCCAGCACCTCGCGACGGCAAAGGGGACACGCATGGAAACCCGCGGGTTAGACGAGGGTTCCCATGCATGTCCCCTTT
>JAGAVX010000066.1 GCA_017941705.1 Atopobiaceae bacterium | reverse complement strand
TGGTCGCCGTTCCTGATCGTCTTCGTGTTCTCGCTGCTGACCTCCACCTGCGCTACCTTCACGGGCTCCAACATCGGCTCCGCCTTCATCTTCTGCCCCATTGCCGTTGCCACCTGCATCCAGCTCGGCGTGAGCCCGCTTGCCGCCTGCGCCGCCGTCATGCTCTCCGCCTGGCAGGGCGGCTACATGCCCGTCGACGGTCTGCCGGCGATGATCTACGGCATGGGCAAGTACTCGCTTCCCGAGTTCTGGAAGTTCACCATTCCCATGTACTTCATCCGCATTGCCGCCATGTCCCTCGGCGCGGTGATCGTGTTCCCGATGTAGGCCCTTCCTTCCGGTGCCCCGCCCAGTGCGGGCGGGGCACCCCTTCGACCCTGTCCATCTGTCCACTCGCTCACGGAAAGGCGTGACACGTATGGGTTCTCTCGAGTGCTGGAGCTATGTCTCAACGAGGGCGTGCGCCGATCCTGTTCGCACGGTGATCCTGTGCGCGCCCGACGAGTATGCAGGGTCCGCCCGTGGCGTGGCGACGTTTGCCCGCGAGAGTGGCTGGATGGATGAGGTCGAGGCCGACGGTGGCGTCATCGTGGCGCCGGTCGTGCCGCAAGGCTGGGCCCATGCCCCTGCGGACCTGGCACGTGAGGCGTATCGTCAGGCGTGCAGGCAACTTGTTGCCCCGGCGCGCATGTCCATTCCCGGTCGTGCAGGTGGCCTCTGGGCATGGGAGCCGCTCATCAGCTTGGTTGGTTACCAAGAGGGAGCCGTGCATGTCGGAGGCGTGATGGTGGCCCATCCGGCCTTTGCGGCGTCGTATGTGCTCGTGGATGGCAGTCCATCGGATCTCTCGTGTGGTGACGAGCCTTCGGACCACTGGTTTGTCGCCCACCCGTCCAATGCCTGCCATGCGCTCAACCGCGAGGTGCCGGTGGCGGCGTGGCTGATGGGATCTGCCTGCGACGAGGCTCTGGTCGCGCACCTGCGTGCCGCCGGTGGTCCCAGCTGGAGCTTGCGGATGTCTCCCGAGCTTGCGGGCGTCGACCCGACCTTGGCGGCGCAGGCCATGCGCGAGTTTGTCTGCCATGTCATCCGATGGAAGAATGGCCCTGACGGCGAGCTTGCCTGGCACCAGAGCCGCCAGGAGTTCTACCTGGGCGATCGCTTTGACCACCGCGTGGTGGAGCTGGGCTATACGTCCTACCACTATGCCCTGCACCTGCCGGATGGCATGACGCGCGACGAGGCGCAGGGCCTGCCGCTGGTCATCTCCATCCATGGCAGGGGGGAGCCCTCGCATCTGTTTGCCGATAAGAACGGTTGGGAGGCCTTGGCCGACGAGACGCGCGCGTTCATGGTGGCCGTGCCTGACTCTCCCTATAACGTATGGCTGGCCGACCGGGACTCCGAGGTGCTCGAGCGTCTGATCGATGACGTTGCCGACGCCTATGGCTGTGATCGCACGCGAGTGTACGCGACAGGGTTCTCCAATGGCGGGGCCTATACCTGTCAGCAGGCGACGACGCGCCCGTGGCTCTTTGCCGCCGTGTCCCCGTGGAACGCGCCTTCCAAGGAGGCCATCACGGGCAGCGGCATGGGTGACTACTTCTACCATCCGTCGTTTGCTGCGGGTGACTACGAGCTGCCGTTTTGGATTTGCACGGGCGACTCGGATGACAAGGGCGTCACCGATCGCACCGCAGACTTGGCGGACGTGCTGCCGCCCAACGGCGCCACCGCCGAGAGCGAGAGGGTGTGGGACGAGAGCAATCGCTACACCAGCGAGCGGGGCTATCGTGAGGGCATGCGCATCAGCTCGCGCGTGTTCTGCAACGCGCAGGGCAGTCCCCGTGTGGGGCTGACGGTCGCGCGTGACATGCCGCATGGGGCCATCGCCGATGAGGCACGCGCGGCATGGGAGTTTATGAGCCGCTTCTGTCGTCCTGTTGGATCCAAGAAGGTCGAGGAGGTCTAGCGATGCGTAGGGACATGAATCCCCTGGTCAGCACTTCACCCTTTGCAGGTACGCTCGTCGAGGAGCTGGTGGCGGGTGCTACCTCGGGCAACCTCAACCCCGAGAACAACGTCGAGACAGGTCGCGGGCAGGACCGCTCCATGTTCGTCTACGTGCCCAAGAGCGGTTGCCCGCATCCCAAGCAGACCAAGGTCCTCATGGTGCTGCGCGATGACGCAACGCTCGAGAGTGCCTCGAGGCTGCTGGATGAGCTCGCAATCGCCAGGCTTGCCGAGGAGGGACACTTTATTGTCGTCTTTCCCAATCCGCTCGAGGAGGGCTGGAACTATGCCCTCGACCAGGCCCGCGAGGACGATGCGGCCTTCATCGTGCGTTGCTTTGCCGCACTTCCCGGATCCAAGGGCGGTGTGGCCGGCTTCAATGGCATGATCTGTCATTTGGCTACTACGCCCGCGTCTTCGGCGATGGTGACGTCGTTGGCCCTGACGCGACCGCTTGACGCGGCGGCGATCATGGTCGGGGCATGCCCCGAGGGCTACCGGCTTCCCGAGGCCCCGCGGGCCCAGCAGGTCGCTTGGGTCTACGGATACAACCCGCAGCTCGAGCGCTGGGTGACCGAGGTCGACGCGGCGACCGTGGCGAGCATTCCCGCCAAGGGCATCTCGTGCGTGGCCAATGCCGACGAGCCGTACGTGGCTCTCTACTGCTCCGATCAGGGCCTGACGGCGGATTTTCTGGCGTGCGCCTGGGACCTCATGTTCGAGCAGGTGCGACGCTGGCGCAACGACACCTACGGCATCTATGAGCCTCGTCCCGACTTTGCGGCGCTGGGCTTCGTGCCCCATGTGAAAGACACGAGCCTCGACCTCTCTGACGGGCTGCCACGCACGTGGTACGAGTACGTTCCCGCGCGAGTGCGCGACTCCTCAGAGCCCGTGCCACTCGTCTTCTACCTGCACGGCATCAACTGCTGCGGCCTCTATGGTGCCGAGCAGAGCGGTTGGATCAAGCTTGCGGAGCGGGATGGCCTGGCCGTGGTCTTTCCCGACGCCACCATCGAGGACCGCTGGAACGGCTGGGACGATCCGCGCCTTCCGAGTGACATGGACTTCATCATGGCGCTCGTCGAGCACATGGGGGAGGTCATTCCCGTCGACCGCAGGCGCATCTACGTCTCGGGCTTCTCGATGGGCTCGATGATGACCAACGCGCTCGCATGCGCCCATCCCGAGACTTTTGCGGGAGCCATTGCGCTCAACGGCCCGCATCAGAGCTACCTGACGACACTCGACGAGAGCGCTCCGATGCTGCTTGCGTTCAGGCGCGACTCGGTGTTGCGCGAGCTGCAGCCCTCGGGGGAGGACGTCTCCCCGTTGCGCGCGGTGGCCGACGGCAAGAAGGCAGCCTTCGCCTACCGCATGCCCCTTGTCCAGTTTGTGGGAATCGATGATGGCATGGGATTGCCTGCCGGTCGCACCTGGCCGATCTCGGCCGAGGACGAGAGTCTCTGGAAGGGCACGCTGTCCTACTGGCTTGCGTACAACGGCTGTGGCGAGCTGGCCCTCGATGCCACGACACCCTCGGGCTTCTCATCCGACGTGCTCAGCCGCGCATGCGGCCGCTTCAACGTGCAGGGCTGGCGTTCGTCGGACGACGAAGCGCAGGTGCTCTACCGGTTTGTGACGGTCGAGCGACTTCAGCATGCGGTTGACCCGCGTGCGCTCGAGCTCGGCTGGGAGTGCGTGCGTGGCTATGCGCGCGAGGCGGACGGAAGCCTGACATATACGGAATAGACGGCGCGACTATCTGTGGGAGAGGAACGATCAATGATTGTTGACAGCATCGAGCACATAAGGGACTACGAGGCGCTGCTGCCGGGCATCGGCGCCGGCATGGACTTCGTGGAAGGCCACGAGGGGCTCGAGGTGGGTCGCTACACCTTCGAGGGCGGCTACCTCATGGTGCAGGAGGGCGTAACGACGCCTTTGGACGAGGGGACATACGAGGCGCATCGCAACTACATCGACGTGCAGATCCTGCTGGAGGGTGGGGAGGAGGTCGCGTGGGCGGATCGCGACAGCCTCGATGTGGTCATCGCCTACGACGAGTCCAAGGACGCGGAGCGTCTGGACGGACCGCGCGGGCACAGCATGCTCGTAGAGGAGGGCATGTTCTGGGCGGCGCTACCGCATGACGCCCATCGTCCCTGTGCGCACAGCTCCTACCCCCACGGATACCGCAAGATCGTGATGAAGCTTCCCGTTAGGTAATGGTCTGGTGGCCCGCAGGGCCGAGCCAGATGTGGATACGCCCATGAGGGCATGCAGGAAACGAGAGGAAAGGGAACAAGATGGCTATCAAGACACTGGACAGACTCACTCCCGACGGACAGGTCTACTACGACTCCGAGATGCAGATCACCGAGGCCTTCGTCAACCCCGGCCCCTGGACCACGGCCCACGGCCCCGGTCTGCTTGAGACGCCCGCGGGAACCATCCTGTGCTGCTGGTTTGCGGGCACCTACGAGGGCGACACCGACATCAACATCGTCGTCTCTCGCTTGGAGAAGGGATCCGACAAGTGGAGCGAGCCGACCTACATCTCGCATAACGACGATCGCAGCGACCAGAACCCGTCGCTCTTCCTCGCGCCCAACGGCGAGATCTGGTGCATGTACACCTCCCAGCTCGGCCGTCAGCCCGGCAAGGACAACATGCAGTACACCGCGGTCGTGAAGCGTCAGGTCTCGACCGACGACGGCCTGACCTGGAGCGAGCCCGAGGTCGTCTTCCCCGAGGAGGGCACCTTCTCGCGCCAGCCCATCCAGATCCTCTCCAACGGCCGCTGGATCTACGGCAACTGGCTGTGCACGGACAGCGCCTCTGCGCTTGCTGGCGACCCGTCCGCCTTCCAGCTGTCCGATGACGAGGGCAAGACCTGGCGTCAGGTCATGGTGCCCAACTCCTCCGGACGCGTCCATCCGACCGTCGTCGAGCTCGAGGACGGGCACCTGGTCAACTTCATGCGCTCGCGCGAGGCCGACTGGATCTATCTCAGCGAGTCATTCGATTACGGCGACACCTGGACGGAGCCCGTTCCGACGGTGCTGCCCAACAACAACTCGGGCATCTGCGCCATCAAGCTCAACAGCGGACGCATCGCGGTGACCTACAACCACTCCAGCGCTCCGGCGAGCTATACCGAACGTGGCGCATGGCCCGGCCTGCGTTGCCCGGTGAGCATCGCCCTTTCCGAGGATGGCGGCAAGACCTTCCCGCTCATCCGTCACATCGAGCGTGGCCAGGGCTTTGTCGGCGACGAGAACAAGGCCAACAACATGCAGTACGAGTATCCCTGCATCATGCAGGCCGCTGATGGCATGCTGCACCTCGCCTATGCCTACGAGACGCGCAAGGGCGTCAAGTGGGTCACCCTCTCCGAGGAGGACGTCATGGGCAAGACGCGCGGTGCGAGCACCTACAACCCCACTTCGGGCGAAGTCGCGAAGTAGCCTTGTGAGAGAGGGCCTCGCGGTCGCCGTCAGCGACGCGGGGCCCTTTTTGGGTATCCGTCTGCCGTGCCCAGTAAGGGAATCATCAAATAGATGGCACGCCTGCGTAAGGCGGTTTCCGATGCGCTAGAATATGCTCTATGTGAACGGCGGTCTGACTAGGCAGCCTTGGTGAGCCCTTGCCCCTCCTGGGGAATTATGATCGGGCATCAATCTGTCTGACCGCAAAAGGTATACGACCCAGGAGGAATGCTATGAGGGAGTACCTTGCCGAAGCAAGCGACGTGCTTGCCGAGGTGAAGACTGATGCCTCGAACGGCATCACCGCCGCGGAGGCGGCATCGAGGCTCGAGAAGTACGGGCCAAACAAGCTCAAGGAGGCAGAGAAGGACCCGCTGTGGAAGCGCTTCTTCTCCATGATGGCCGACCCCATGGTCATCATGCTCATCATCGCGGCTATCATCTCGGCCGTTACGGGCATGGCGCAAGGCGAGGCTGACTTTGCCGACGTCTTCATCATCATGTTCGTCGTGATCCTCAACTCGGTTTTGGGTGTCGTCCAGGAGTACCAGGCCGAGAACGCGCTTGCCGCCCTGCAGGAGATGAGCGCCGCGCAGTCCAAGGTCATCCGCGACGGCCGACAGGTCACGGTGCCCTCGGCCGAGCTCGTGCCCGGCGACATCGTGGTGCTCGAGGCCGGTGACGCCGTCCCGGCCGACTGCCGCATC
>JAGAVX010000065.1 GCA_017941705.1 Atopobiaceae bacterium | reverse complement strand
GCTTTTTTCTGATGGTTCAAAGAAACGCACCTACAACCTGTTTTGTAGGTGCGTTTTAGGCTTGAAATCTGAGTGTTGGATTTTGCAGTAGCTCAAAACTACAACCAAATGTGCGCGGAGACTCTTAGAGCGCCCATTTGGCACCTACAATCTGGTTTGTAGGTGCTTGAAGAATTTGGGGTTGAGCATGCTCGTTGGACTGAAAACTGTGATGCATACGATCTGATTTGTAGGTGCCCTACGACAGCGAATTAGAGCTAATTCTCTCTTTGTTGGTAGTTTTAGAGGTCCCGTTGAAATAGGCCCCTCAAAAGTACCCAAAAACGCACCTACAAGATAGTTTGTAGGTGCGTTTTCTCGAGGCCTCAGAAAAAGGCGCTGACAAAGTGTTACGGGCAAGATCAACTCTTACGGGAATTGGTTAGATCCAGGTAGTTTCTTGCTTGTGCCACAGCGACTAGATCAAGCCCAGCTTCTTGAACGCGTTGAAGAGGCCGTCCTCGTCCACGTCATCGGTGATGTAGTCGGCAGCGGCCTTGATCTCGGGGCCGCCGTTGCCCATGGCCACGTTATACGCGCAGAGCTCGAACATCGAGAGGTCAATCTTGGCGTCGCCAAAGGAGATGGTGTCAGCTTGGTCTGCGCCTAGATGCTCAAGCAGGACCTCGATGGCGTGCTTCTTGGTGATGCCCTTGGGGCCAAGGTCGCCAAACAGCGCCTGCTCGTCCTTGCCGCCCCAGGTGTTGGCCTCCATGTCGGGGAACTCGGTGCGGGAGTCCACGTGATCCTGGTAGCTGGAGAGGATGAAGCTCACCTTGTTGACGTCGTCACGATAGAGGTCGTCGGTGCGAATCATGGAGTTGACGAAGCTCTGCCCAGCCTTCTTGGCCGACTCCTCGTCAGCGCCCTTGCCCATTGCGTACTTGTACATGGTTGCAGGAGCCTGCACCTCAAACCAATGGTTGATGTACATGCCGCTGTTGGCCTCGAGGTAGAAGCCCAGCTCGCGCTCGTTGCACCAATCAACGATGTGCTTGACCTGGTCGACCGTGAGTGCCTGGTGCATGACCACCTCGCCTGCGTCCTCGACGTACCCGCCGTTGGCGCCGATCATGCCGTCAAGCTCGGGCAAGACGCGCTGTTCGATCTCGGCCTTGGAGCAACCGGTGCAGATGTACACCTTGTGGCCGTTGGCGCGTGCCATCTCGACGGCCTTGAACGCCGACTCGGGGCAGATGGCGTCGTAGTTGATGAGGGTTCCGTCCACATCCAGAAATACGATCTTGCCCATGTCTTCATCCTCCTCGTCATTATTATTGACAGACAGCACAATCCTATCATGATGCCTCGTTGGCAACGATGCCGACCTCAAGGGTATCGTCGGGTGTCATCGACTTACTATAATGAGGTCCAGCGATGGCCCGATGGCCCGCATGCGGTTTGAATGGATGTGACCAGATGCCAAATACTGATGGTGCGCCCGATGACGTGCGGGGCGCACGCAAACCTGCACGCGACTCTCTTGTGAGATGGCGAGGCCCCATGGCTTCGGCTGACGGGCGGGCGAGGGTTGCCGGCCTGACGATACTTGCGATAGCGTGCGTGGCGATGGTTGCCACGCAGCTCAACTACCTGATTGTCGGTGACGCCCACATGATTGTGGTGCTTGCGCCCATCACTGCCTGTGCCTTGTTGTTTGGTCCTGTGCCCGCGGGCGCTGTCGGTGCGCTTGCGGGTGCGGCTGAGCTGGTGCATGCCATCGTGTTGCCGCTCGACTACTACGAGAAGTACCTCATCGCTCCATGGAACTCCATCGGGCTCTTTGGGCTAACGGGTTTGCTCATGGGGCTGTTGTTTGCTTGGGTCAACGAGCGTGGCACAAGAAGGGGATGGCAACGCGACGCGAGCCTCGCCTTGTGCTGCGCCATCGGCTCGGCATTCTTTACCTGCTTCTTTCACCAGAGTACCTATCTCATCAACTCGATCATGTCCTACGAGCTTCCCCGCAACCTGCTCGCGCAACTCACGGGATCGCACGAGGTATTCTCACAAGCGCTTGCCAACTTTGGCCTGATGGCCATGTTCTCGATCGGCGCCGATCACGCCGTGGGCTTGTTGCAGTCGCGTGGCTCCGAGCGAACCATACGCGGAACCTTCCAGTTTTGGCTGGGCATCGTGGTGCTCATCGCCTACATGGTCTCGTCCGCGTTTGCCTACACGGGAGTCTCGATCATGTGTCGAGGCGAGGCCGAGCGCACGCTCGAAGCCCAGCTCACCTACCTCGAGGATCAGCTCGCGGCGCACGACAAGATGATCGAGGGGGCGGCGCGCAGGTTCTCGGCGAGCGATGCGGCACTTGCCGAGATTCACGCGACGTCGATGCAGAGTGTCGCCCGCGGGTTTGTTCTCGGGGACAACGGGGTGACTGCCGTGGCAGAGGATGGGGTGGTGGTCTCGTCCAATGTGCCCGATTACGTTGGCATGCCATTTGAGGAGATCGTCGGCAGGGGTCTCCGCGACGGCTTTGACCCCCAGCTGTACGACCAGCGGTATTCCAGCGAGTGGGACATGGGCGGCGGGATGCTCTCGTACATGCGCGTCGCGCAGATCGGATATGCGCGCATCGCCCAGAGGGGCGACTACCAGCTGCTCGTGGCGCTGCCGGCAACCGAGGTCTTCAGGTATCGCACGGTGCTGATGATGGTGGTCTCGTTGATCTTCCTGATCGTCTTTGCCTCGGTCTACGTGCTGGCTGCGCTCCTGCTCAAGAACGTGGTGATGCGCGGGTTCGATCGCACCAACGAAACCCTGTCGCTCATCACGGGCGGCGACCTCTCCCAGGTGGTCGACGTGCACGACTCGATCGAGTTCACGCGGCTCTCTGGTGGCATTAACGCCACGGTTGGTGCGCTGAGGGAGTCAATCGAGGAGGCGGAGGCTCGCATCGCCCGAGAGCTGCGCACGGCCCAGGCGATCCAGGAGAACGCCCTGCCCAACACCTTCCCGCCGTTTCCGCAGATTGACTCGTTTGACATCTTTGCCACGATGAATCCCGCGAGGGAGGTCGGTGGCGATTTTTACGACTTCTTCCTGGTCGATGACCACACGCTGGGCTTTCTGATAGCGGACGTCTCGGGCAAGGGAATCCCGGCGGCGCTGTTCATGATGGCCGCCAAGACCGAGATCGGCAACTACCTTGCGGGAGGGGTCGAGCTGGCCGAGGCCATCCAGACGGCCAACTATCACCTGTGCATGGGCAATGAGACCGGTATGTTCGTGACCGTCTGGGCGGCGACCTTCGACTACGAGTCAGGCCTGCTGACCTACGTCAATGCGGGCCACAACCCTCCGGTGCTCTGGCATGACGGCTCGTGGCAATGGTTGCGCAAGCGAAGCGGCCTCTTCCTGGGCGTATTCGAGGCGGCGAGATACACGGCGCATACCATTCAGCTCGACCCTCACGACAAGCTCCTTTTGTACACCGACGGCGTTACCGAGGCGTTCTCGGCGACGGATGAGCCGTATGGCGAGGAGCGTCTCGAACGCGTGCTTGCCGAGCATGAGGACGAGCATCCGCATGCCATCATCAATGACGTGCGGGCGAGCATCGCCCAGTGGACGAAGGGCGCCGAGCAATCGGACGACATCACGATGCTGGCGCTCGAGTATGGTATCGCTCCCGAGGCGACAGGCGAGCTTACGGTCCCGGCGACGCTCAAGAGCCTGGCGCAGGTTGCGACGTTCATCCACGACGAGCTGACGCGCCGCCTTTGCCCAATCAGCGTCCAGGGACAAATCGACGTCGCTCTGGAAGAGCTCTTGGTCAACGTCTGCAACTATGCGTACGCGGATCAGGACTCCCCGGGTGACATGCGCATCAACTACGTCTATGGCGTGTCGCCAAGCAAGATTACGATTCAAATCACCGACTGGGGCATTCCGTTCAACCCGCTCGAACGGGAAGAGCCACCGATGATTACATCGTCCGAGAATATGCGTGTCGGCGGTTTGGGTATCTTCATGGCAAAGCGAATGGTCGACGACCTGAGCTACATACGTGACAATGATGCAAATGTGGTTGCGTTCCACAAGGTCTGGTAGAGTGGAGTCTGTCCACTTGCCTAAGGGGGTCAGATGAACGTTCAGACTGTTATTGATGGAGATCACGCCTCGTTGACGATCGAGGGCAGGCTTTCGGTTACCACCAGCCCCGATCTTGAGAGCGAGGTCGAGAAGCTGCCGGCTACGGTTTCCAACATCGACTTCTACCTTGCGGATCTTGAGTACATCTCGAGTGCGGGTCTGCGTGTCCTGGTCACGACGCAGAAGATCGTCACGCAGCGCGGTGGCACGATGGTGCTGCACAACCCGAACGACGAGGTGTTCGACGTCCTCGACATGACGGGTCTGGTCGACGTCTTCACCATCGAGCGTTAGATTCGGGAGCCACCAGCGGTTCGGTCGTCATGCGATAGGCTGCCGCTGCGGTCACACGAGCACGATAGGCGAGGGGGCACCTTGGCATGATGCCTAGGTGCCCCCTCACTTGTCTTGCCTTGGCTCTATGACGCGCCGCCGATCCCACGCGCTTGTTATGATTCGGGCTTTGCGGGAGGCTTGTCACTTCCGTCGCCATCGGGCTTGGCAGGGGGTTCGCCGCCCGCACCGCCAGGTCCACCCTCCCCATCGGGCTTTGCGGGAGGCTCGCCACCCATGTCGCCAGGGCCACCGCTCGACTCGACGGTCACGACGATTGCCTCACCGCTCGACGCTGAGCCCTCAGTGTAGGTGTCATCTCCCACATACAGGGTGTGGCCGTTGAGGTTGATGGCGTTGGCGTCACAGGTGAGGCTTGTGATGTGGGCGTCGCTGGTGAGGGTCCACGTGCTGCCCTCGGCCAGTTCTACGTACACCTCGCCTTCCGTTCCGTCGGTGTTGATCGAGCCGGTAAAGGTCGACCCGTCCTTGAGGTACAGGTTGAGTGAGGATACCTCGTCGACGAGCATGTCACCGTTGATTTCCTGCCCCGAGGCGTTGAGCGTCACGTGCCCGCCGTTGCTGCCCTCGGACCCCCAGCCTGCAGCTGCGGCGCGAAGAAAGACCCCGCTCTCGTCCTCGTTGGTGATGGCGGCTTTCGCGAGATTGATGGTCGTCACGGTGTTGTTGACAAAGAAGATGTCGCCGTTCTTGTTGTCGAGCGTACCGCCGTTCATCGAGAAGGTGGCCTCGCCCTGCGCCGCGTCACCCGACATCGACTGGTAGATCATGACGGCCTGGTAGAACGACGACTTGTCACTGTTCTTGCTGGTGTTGCTGGCGGTGAGGTCGACGTCGTTGAGCGTGACCGAGTTCTTGCCCTCGACGACCACGCCCTGCGCGGAGGTCGACGTGAGGGTCGCGTTGCTCACAGTGACGTCAGCCGTCGAGTAGATGACAGGCGAGCCCATTCCGTCGGTGGTGTAGGTGCCACCGGTCACGTTCTCGGTTCCGCCACCGCGGTCCGAGCGGATGGCTGCCGACGAGTTGCCCGTGGTGTGGATGGTGAGATCAGTGGCGTTGAGGGTTCCGCCACCGGTGACCATGATGCCACCGGAGCAGTTTCCGGTCGTGTCGATGGTCGAGTTGGACACGTTGACGGTGGTGCCCTCGCCGTACGAGAAGATGGCGTTGGCGTGTGTACCAGCGGTCGTCACCGTGAGGTCGTCGAGGTCAAGCGTGGCGCCCTCCTCGGCATAGATGGCCGAGTTGACTCCATAGAAGTCCGCCTCGTCGCCGTCCGCCTCGCCGGTCTTGCTGACGTCGACGGATTGGTACGAGGCCGTTTCTCCACTAGCGGAGATGGCATGCTCGCCATCAGCGTCATTCGTAATCGACTCGCGGCCCTTTGCCTCCTGGCTGGCTGCGCCGTCCACCGCGTCTGTCGAGGTCTCGGGAGTTGCGGCACCGCATCCCGCGAGCACAAGGCTGAAGGCTATCGGAAGCGTCCAAAGCTTGGCTGCAAGTGACCTGTCGTTCTGACTGGAAATCATGCTGTGCTCTCCTTTCAAGGTTGGCGAAACCATCGTACGTTGTAAGCCTTAAGAAACCTTGAAAGTGCGGGTCTTCATGCGTCCTTTGCCAAGCCAAAGTCTCTTTCAGGTTTTGTCGCGGTTGCGGTCAGGGTCGCGCGTGAAGGTCTTGGTGGCGCACCCCGGCGATCCCCGCTTTCGTCTACTATCAAAGGGCATACGGACGTGTGGCTACTGGAGGAAGCGACGATGGCAAAGCTCTTTTTCAGATATGGCTCGATGGGCAGCTCCAAGACGGCGAATGCCCTGATGGTTGCCTATAACTACGAGGAGAAGGGGCAGAGGGCGCTGCTTGCGAAGCCAGCCTTGGACGACCGGGACGGTGACGGAATCATGGCGTCGCGCATAGGGTTATCGCGGCCGTGCATCTCGGTAGAGCGGTTGGTCGACATGAGCAACGAGGAGTTGGGCGCCTACGACTGCGTCATCGTCGACGAGGCGCAGTTCTGCACGAAGGAACAGGTCGCGCGCCTGACCGACATCGTCGATGAGCTGGACATCCCCGTCATTTGCTATGGTCTGCGAACCGACTTCCAACGCAACCTGTTTGAGGGCTCGCTCTGGCTCATGGCATGGGCCGACCAGATCGAGGAGGTCAAGACCGTGTGTTGGTGCGGTAGGGCGGCGACATGCGTGGCACGCTTTGACGAGAATGGCGTGATGGTGACCGAGGGAAGCCAGGTGCAGCTCGGCGGCAACGACTCGTACATCAGCGTATGTCGGCGGCACCATAAGGCAGGACAGATCAGGCCTCCCCAGCAGGCGTAGGTGGCACACTTGCTCCCCGGGAACTCCTGTGCCATCGTTGCTGATGGCACAGGAGTTCCCGGGGAGCAAGTGTGCCACCTGTACGTTATGCCTCGCGATGGATGGAGTGCTCTTCCGAGAAGCCTTTGGGATAGCGGCTTTCAAGCTTGCGTATGTTGGCTGCCAGCACGTCATCGAGGCTGAGGTCGAGTGCCGTCGCCGCCTCGGCCAGATACCAGGCGATGTCTCCCAGCTCGGCGGCTAGGGCGTTCCGGTCGAGCTCATGGCCCTGAAACAGGTGCTTCTTCACGATATCGATCGCCTCGCCGCTCTCTCCGCACAGTCCCATGACCGCGTTCACCAGCACCTCCGATGTGTCGAGCTTGGGGTTGAGCGTGCGCATTGCGAGTGCTTGGTAGTCGTTTGCGTGCATCTCTGCTCCTCGGATGGTGGGCGAAGCGGGGCGATTCGTGACCATGGTAGGCGTTCTGCCCGCGCGATTCCCGTCTGGATACTATTATCAGGTGAAACCCTATTTGGTGACACTATAGTGAGGCAAAGAGCTGCATATGCGTCTGAGTGTGCGGCACGAGTTGTGGGAGAGTGTTGCATGAGCGAGTATCTTGACCGCGCGGAGGAGCTGCGCGCCATACAGGAGCCTCACTACAATTGCGCTCAATCGGTGCTCATCCCCTTTGCAGAGCGCCAGGGCATAAATGCGGACGTGGCCTATCGAGTAGCGCAGGCGTTTGGCGGCGGTATGCGTATGGGCGGTGCGTGCGGGGCGGTGACCGGCGCCTTCATGGCGCTGGGCGTTTTGGGGCTGGCTGACGATGAGACGTTGGCGTGGCTGGTGGCACGTGTGCGCAAGCGTCACGGGGGCTGTATCGACTGTGCGGACCTGCTGCGAGCAAACGCGGAGGCGGGGAACGAGAAGAAGCCCTTCTGTGACGCGCTCGTGTATGGGGCGGTCCAGCTGGTCGAAGAGCGCATGCTGCGCGCGTAGCTTGCAAAGGCGGTGTGCCATGGGATTCCTAGATCGCCTGTTTGCCGAGGTCCATACGCCTGGCGCCGATGGGGTACGCATACTCGACATCCCGAGCGCCATGAACCTGCGCGAACTGGGCGGCTACGAGACGCCTGACGGGACGACGGCGGCGCATCGCTTCTTGCGTTGCGGCTCGACGCGGTGCATGAGCCAGAAGGATCGCGACCGGCTGTACGACTACGGTGTGACGCATGTACTTGACCTGCGTGGCTTTGGCGAGAGCCCCGAGCAGACCTGTCCCTTTGCGCGCGACCGGCGCATGACGTGGGCGAACGTCTCGCTCTTTGGCCAGAACCTGTCGGACCCGCAGCTGGTCGCGGCTCAGCGTGACCTCGACTACCTTGCCCGTGGGTATCTCGCCATGCTGGGCAACCACGAGGCGGTGCGGCAGGTGCTTGCCTTTCTGGCGACGGTGCCGCAGGGGGAGTGCGCACTCTTCCACTGTGCGGCGGGGATGGACCGTACGGGGATGGTTGCGATGCTGCTGCTCGGCGTGGCAGGTGTGTCACGCGACGACATCGTGCGCGACTACCTATACTCGTTTGCACGGGTACCCGAGGTCGATGCGTTCATGGCAACGGGGAAGGTGCCGGAGTCACTTTCGGGCGGACGGCTCGAGGGCAGGCTGCAGACGGTGGGTCGCGTGTATGACGCAATCGCTTCGTCATACGGAAGCGTCGGGCGGTATGTGGAGGCCTGTGGCCTGACCAGAGACGAACTGTCCCTCCTGCGCGAGCGCCTGCTAGGGTGATGCGCTATAGTTCCTCTCCAACCCCAGCACCCGAGTTGAAGCCGTTGAACAGGCAGTAGACGAAGTCGCTGCAGAAGGCGGCCAGCAGGACGGTTGCTCCGAGGTGGCGCGTGCGGACAGGCATCTTGTTGACCGCGCGGCTGATAGCAGGTGCGGCAAGGTATACGCCGACGATCCCACCAAGCCCAAAGGCCAAAAGGCCAGCTAGGCAGATGCGTCCGTTGACGTTGAACATCATGTCGTTGTAGCTCCAGTATGAGGCGTTGAACATGAAGTCGAGGACGAAGCTCGTGGCATACTCGAGCACGGCGGCCAGTACGACGGCCAGCGCGAACAGCTTGGCAGGCTGTTCGCGATACCGGTCGAGCGCGATGACCATGCCCGCGCCGCCAAATCCGTAGATGGGAATCCAGGGGCCATAGAGCGTGCCACGATTGGCGAACTCGCGGCATTGGAAGAAGTGCAGGCCAACCTCCCACACCCAACCGATGAAGCAGAAGATGAAGAACATGTACACGAGGTCGATGACATTGTAGGGGAGCATTCCCTTCACGTCCTGCGGCTTGCTGACGTCGAGGCCCTCGAGCACGTACGTCGGTGTCTGGACGTCAATCGCCTGCTGCTCGTCGGCGGGCAGTGTGGCATAGGCGGGCAAGCCAAAGGTCGGCTCGACAAAGACGCGGGCGGTCAGCCCATCATCAAGTGCTGGGTTCGCGCGGAGGGTGAAGTAGATCTCCGCGTTGAGCTCCTCGAACAGCGGCACGGCAACGAGCATGCCCACAACTGGCACGAGCCGGAGCAGCAGGACGGGGAGGTACGAGAGCTGGGCGGCGAGGATCTTCCGCTTGTAGCCGTCGGTCATGCGCGTGGAGAGCCGCCTTGCTTCCCTCCACGTGATCTGGGGATTCTCTGCCAGTAGGTAAGGAACTTGGCCATATTGGTAGACCTTGTAGGCGCCCACAATGGTGAGGGTCCATAGCAGGAGGGAGATGTGATAGCAGACCATCACCCAGAGCACGTTGGGCAGGGTCTTAAGGTGGAATGGCGCCAGCGTGCGCTGCCAGGGAACATTGCGAGAGAAACGCGTCTCCATCACGTAGCGATACTGCCCGATGGCTATGACGTTGAGCACGAAGAAGCGAATGAAGAAGCCGATGATGGCCGCGACGAAAGCCATGGTGGCAGCCTCCTCGGGATTGTCGGCAAGGTAGCGCGGATTGAGTGCGAGAATGCTGACTATCCAGGAGGCTCGTTCCGTCACGCCGTTGATGATTACGTCGACAAGATCTGGATGGTTCTCGATGAGTTCGTGCACCGAGGGAAGGCCTGTTAAATAACTTTCGATGATAGGCGCGTTGTGTGGCTGGAGTACGTCACTCGAACCCAGCAGGCGGTCGAGGATGTCAACGAAGTTCGCCTGCGTGGCATTGGTCGCCCCAATGAAGGCGAAGGCGAAGCAGACCGTGACCAGTTTCAGCCATGCCCGCCACCCACGTCCGAATGTGGTCGCCCAGGCGTTCTTTCGTATTGTCTCCAGATCCCAAGTCATAGCCGCTCCGTTCGTCAAGGCCTTGGAGCCATCCATTCTACGCATAGATGTACGTTTTCGGCCGTCCCCATGAGGGCAAGAAGCGAAAGTGCGTAACTCCATATGGTTAAAATATGTATAATAGCAGGTCAAGAGTGAGATGCTTATTAGTGCTTCGATTGGAGAGCTTCCGATTTACGCACTTTCGCAAACGTAGGGGGATGGGGGAGCGGGTGGCATTTCTTCTCAGCGGGGGCTCGGCCATCGAATGGCTTCGCATCCAACGAAACTCGATGGCGGCCATGCAGCGCTACGTGATTCCCTACAACTCGCTTGAGGGAAGCCTCCGCCGGCTCAAGCGCCATCAGTCCGCAATCGAGAGCCTGTCCCGCCCCATTCAGCTGATCACGTGGAACAGGGAAGATCGCAGGCGCACCAAGCAGACAATCTGCAGGGCCATGTCGCTGCCAGGTGGCTTGTACCCTTGTTTCCGCATAGAGCCCGGTCTTTTCTGCTCGGCCCCGGAACTCGTCTTCCTGCAGATGGCGCGGCTGTTTGATGAGGAGCGGCTCCTGTTTTTGGGTTTCGAGCTGTGCGGTCGGTATGGCATCGCCAATGGCAAGAGCTTCATGCGTCCGTGTGTCTGCCCGCCTGCGTCAGTCGAGGCCTTTCTGGCAACGTGTTCTGGCGTTCATGGTCGCAAGAGAGCGGTGCACGTGCTGTCACACGTTCTCTGCGGAGCGGCCTCGCCCATGGAGTCCGCTTTGGCGATATGCCTGACCATCCCACGCGATGCGGGCGGCTTTGGTCTTCCCGCACCTGAGCTCAATCGCTCGCTTCCTGTTGAAGGCGAGGCTCGAAGACTCTGGGATACCGATTCAATCACTCCCGATCTTCTATGGGAGGAGGCGAAGCTCGCCATCGAATACGACAGCGATGACGAGCATACGGCGGCAGAGCGAATCACCGTGGACTCCATGCGGCGCAATGTGCTCGAGGAGATGGGCTATCGCGTGATTTCGGTCACAAATGGTATCTTTTCTGATCCCGTGCAGCTTGAACGCGTCGCGAGCGTGGTGGCCAAAGCGCTTGGCTGCGATTCGGTCGAGGCGGTTGACGAGGAGTGGATGCTTCGCGCGGCGTTCGTGAGACGTATCCGCCAGATGGCCATGCACCCAGAGGTCCTGTGCAACTGATGGTGTGGCGCGGTGGCACGCTGCGAAAGATGGCCCAGTATTGGGGTATAGATACGAAAGTGCGTAAGTTTTCACCCATCTGACCCGGCTCCAGCGATGCGATACGTCTTTCAACAGGCATTTTCCTGATGAGTCACAGGGGAGAGTTACGCACTTTCGTCACAGGCGAGCCGGTCGCGCACGGACGCGTCAATTGTGGGTGTCGCCAGCATAGGTTTCGAGAGCGCAACCCTGGGAGGCGCCCATGATCATCAATACAGGAGCGCGCACCGACACGGCCCAGTGGTATGCTCCCTGGCTGCTGCGCCGCTTTGAGGAGGGGTTCGTGTTTGTGCGCAACCCGCTCTTCCCGCACAAGGTCAGTCGTCTGGAGCTCGATCCGGCGGTCGTGGACTGCGTCGAGTTCTGCAGCAAGAACTACGCACCGCTGCTGCCGCGCCTGCACGAGATAACGGACAGGTTCAACACGCACTTTCACTACACCATCACAGCGTACGGGCGCGACATCGAGCCCTTGGTGCCGAGCATCGACGACTCGGTTCAGACCCTCTGCGATCTCGAGCGCATCGTTGGCGCCCGTCGCATCTGCTGGCGCTACGACCCGGTGCTGCTGACCGAGGTCTACACGATAGACCGGCACCTAGCGACCTTCTCGCATCTGTGTGATTGCCTTGCTGGCCATGTCGACCGCTGCATCTTCTCGTTCGTCGAGCGCTACCAGAAGCTGGAGCAGAACTTCCCCGAGCTTGAGTTTCCCACACCCGAGCAGCGCGACGCGCTCGCCGCCGGACTCGGCCGCATTGCCGGCGAGCATGGGATACCCATCCAGACCTGCGGGAACAACGGACTGTGGCCACAATACGGCATCGGATGCAGCGGCTGCACAACGCTTGCGATGCTCGGTGCCGCCAACGGGGTCGAGTTTCGCGACCTCAAGCATAAGGGGCAGCGCACCGGCTGCGGTTGCTTTGAGAGTCGTGACATCGGCGCCTACGACAGCTGTCCCAACGGGTGCCGCTACTGTTACGCTAACCGCAGTCCCCAGAAGGCGCTGGACAACTACCGCACCAACCACGATCCAGAGAGCCCGCTTTTGCTTGGGCACCTCCAGGATGGCGACGAGGTGAGCTTCACGGTGCAAAAGAGCCTGCTTGCCCAAGGTCAGTTGTCGCTTGGGCTCTGATATGTAGATTCATCTGTCAAGAGGCAGAGCGGTCCCAGCCCGAGAATCTTCGGGCCGGGACCGCTTCTCTATGGCTCGCCCCGCCGCGCGCCGCCCGTGGGCGTGTCCGTCTCGACGCACGACTGCTAGTCT
>JAGAVX010000064.1 GCA_017941705.1 Atopobiaceae bacterium | reverse complement strand
TCGCATCCACGATGCGCCCCATTGCGCCCAAAAGCATTCGATATTCGGCTGTCAAAGTGCGTTGATCGGGTAAATCTACTCAGCTTCGAAAAACTTCGGATTATCCCTTGACTTCATATAGCTGGTCTCCTTTCGTCGTCGCAACCGCTTTAGTTTACCGTGACGAAGTGGCACAGACCGGCGCCGAGCGGCCAAAACGCCAATACCATACAGTCATGCTTCGAACCTGAGGCCAGCCAGTGATAAGATAGGCGCACTATGCCTAGTTGGAACATACATACCGCACATGCCGAGCGGCTCCTGCAGGAAGACGGAGCGGCTGCTCTCGGCATCCGCGACGTCGATGCGTTCCTCTTGGGGAACATCCTCCCCGACATCTACGTTGGTTACATGGTTCCCGACATCACGCGCAAGATCGAGTACCAGGAGACCCACTTTGCCGACCCCAACTTCGTGCCAGAGCCGGATTACGGCGCCTTCATCGAGGGGTATGCCAATCCGGACGTCGATGGACGCGTGAGCGATCTGGTGCTCGGCTGCTGGGCGCACCTCGTGGCCGACCATGACTACAACAAGCATGTCAACCTGTTCATCAGCGCCCACGGCATCGAGCCATGCACCGAGACGCGCGTCAAGAAGCAAGCTGACTTTGACCTGTTTGGCAAGACACTGCGCATCTCGATGGCCCCGCACATCACCAGCAGCGTTCTCGACCAGTGCGCCTCCTTCACCCAGTACGAGCTCGTGGAGGAGGATCTGCTCAAGTCGCAGGCTGCCATGGAGCGGATCATCGAGGAGAACGCAAGCCACCACATAGAGGGCACGCCCGACTACCAGATGCTGGGCAGCGACTTCTTTGCCACAACCTACGACAAGGTCACGGAGCACATACGCAGGGGGCTGCTGGCATATGCCGCCGGAGACCCCACGTGGGGAGTTGAGTCATAATGCCCCGCTTTGACAGGTCGGAGGGCAACTTGCTCTACAAGCAGGTCTCTGACTATGTCCGCGAGAAGATCTACTCAAGGGAGTGGGGCGTCAACGAGCCCATTCCCTCTGAGCACGAGCTCATGGACATGCTGCAGCTCTCGCGCGGCACCGTGCAGAAGGGCATTCAGCAGCTCGTGGACGAAGGCCTCCTCGTCAAGCAACGTGGGCGGGGTACCTTTGTGACACAGCCCGTCATGACCCGTCCCTCTTCCAACCGCCTGCTCTCGTTTGGCGAGTCCATGAGCGAACAGGGCATCGAGTACGCCACGAAGGTGGTCGAGCACCGCGTGGAGCAGGCCAGCAGGGTATGTGCGGAGAATCTGGGCATCCAGCCTGGCGACGAGCACCTCTACCTCGTGCGCGTGCGCTACGTCCACGACCTCCCGGTCATGCTCATCGAAAGCCACCTGTCACTTTCCGCCTGTCCGGGCCTCGACCGTGCCGACCTCGAGCACGAGGTGCTCTTTGCCGCCGTCGAACGCCTCGGTGGTCGCAGCGTCGGACGCTCGGAGGTCTCGTACAGCGCTCGCGCGATAGGCAGGATGCGTGGTGACTGGCTGTGCTGCGACGAGCATTCTCCCGTGCTCGTGATGGACCAGCTCGTGTTTCTTGAAGACGGCGCACCCATAGAGTGGGGCAGCGTCTGGATGCCTGCCAACCGCTGTATCATCTCCAGCGAGACCCGTCGCGCATAGATTCGCCGTGCGCTGGAAGACATAGGTGAGACAACAATGAAAGATCCCAGCATCGCCCTTAAGATCTTTGTCTACTTCGCCTGGTTCACCTCGGTCGCAAGCATGCTGCTCGGACTTGCCGTGCGCGCAAGCCAACGGCTGAGAAACTGGGTGCGCAGTATCCCCCTCGACCCCTGGGGATTCACGACCATCGCACTTGTCGCCTCATCGTACCTGCTCTTGCTCTCGCAGCAGCTGTCGGGCATCGTCAAGTATGAGGGCTCGGTGCCCATCATCGACTCGTTTGTCAGCACGATCAGGCTCTTTGGGGCCAACGCCGACACCCCCATCGTTGCGGACGTGCTGGCCGAGTACCTTCCCAAGAACCTCACCTTCCTCTATAACTGCACCAATTCGATGGCACATGCGGCGGCGCCCATTGACGCACTGATGGGCGTGTTCCTGCTGGTGACCGGCTTCATCAACACGCCCCTTCTGCGCATCGAGTCAAGAAACCGTGACACGTATGTCTTCTCCGAGCTCACAAGCCAGTCGCTCATCTTTGCCACAAGCATAGCCAACCACTATGAGACGACCAAGCTTGTGGGAGAGAGCGATGCATGCCTGATCGTCTTTGCCAACACCAAAGACCAGAACAAGTCGGCCCGATACGAGGAGGCCGTCTCGAAGGCCATGCTCTGCGTCAACCATCCCATTGCCAAGTGCATCAATCTCCTTGATTGGAGCAAGGCGCGCCGCGTGTTCATCATCTCTGGCGACGACGAGTCAAACAACCTTCAGAATGGCATCGCCTTTGCGGAGTCGCTTGCCCAGCACGAGCTGTCTCGAAAGGGGACGGGGCAGAGGCCGAGACCCGAAGTGCGCATTCTCTCGTCATCGGCAACCGGCGAGAACTTCATCGATGCGACAGCGGCAAAGATCAGGAAGATGTCGCCCGACAAGTCCATGCCGCTGGTATCGGTCAGGCGCCTTAACCGCCTGCGCGGCACCATTGATTCGCTTTTGTGGCAATACCCACTCTTTCTGGTGGAAAAGCCAAGCAAGGACGTGATCCCGCAGGCAACCGATCCGTTCTACACCAAGACAAAGCGCCGCATCGCCATTGTCGGATCGGGAACCATAGGCAGCGACTTTCTCAAGGCTGCCATCTGGTGCTCCAAGCTGGATGGGCTGCGCTATGCCGTTGACATAATCGGCCTTCCCAGGGACCAGCTCTCTGGCATCAAGCTCGCACGCGACCACTTTGGCATGGATGCCCCCGAGATCGCCCACCTCAGCACCGGCGAGCCGGGCTCCGAGTACGAGATCAACTTCCTCGGACTCAACGCCGAGGGAGAGTCGTACTTCAACTATCTCAAGAGCAACCGCAACGAGTTGACGTATGTGCTCATCGCGTTGGGCAATGACCTGCTCAATGCCAAGGTGGCCAAGCGCACGCGCGAAATCCTGGAACAGGGTCGCTACAGCCCCGATCGCAGCGCCGACTGCGTCGACCGCCCGCTCATCTGCACCGTCATCGACAGCAACGCCATCGCCAACTCCGTCGAGCAGATGCAGACCAGTCGTGGAGTGAACTACGAGATCATCCCCGTGGGCACCGGATCTAACACCTACTCGTATGACAACCTCTTCGAGCCCGAAATCGATCTCATGGGGCGCAATGTCAACCGTGCGTATTGGGGCTACTACAGTACGGGGTCGACGCTGCCACCAGAGGATGCGACTCAGCTGCGCCGTCAGGCCGATGCGAGCTACGAGCGCTTCGAGTACAACCAGCGCTCCTCTCGAGCCACGGCGATTCACCTCAAGTACACGCTCTTCGCGTACATCCGTCGCCATGTCCTGTCGAGTGGAGTCGTCCCCGACGTATCAACCGCCGACTGGCAGGGCCGTCTCATGTCGCTAGATTCGAAAGCCGCAGACAACAAAGCCATGCTTTCATTGATTGACCGATACCAAGCTTACGTCGACCACGCCACTGACGAGGAGCTGGATTGGATCACGATCATGGAGCACGACCGTTGGACGGCATACGTGCGCTCCGAGGGATACGAGGTGGCTGACGAGCAGACCTTCAATGCCTTCTTTGCTGACACAGGCGAGAACCAGAACCGCATGTCAAGGCAGCACGTCTGCCTGGTTCCCTTCGAGGATCTGCAGGCTACAAGCGATTTTGTCTACAAGATGACCAACAAGATGAGCGATCGAGATTACGAGCATCTTGATGACGAAATCGTCCTCAACCTCAAACACATTGCCGGCGACCTGGAATAGCAATTCCCAACAGAGCATGTGACACAAGGCAAATCGGACAGGATCGAGCTCCTTGATCGAGCGTCTGTCCGCGCTGCCGTAACTTTGTCAGCGCTTTTTTCGGGCACTCTGGAATTAGGCACCTACGATTGGTTTTGTATGTGCGTTTTAGGTACCAAATCACTCGGGCACCTACGCGGAAGTGAAAAAACTACCTACAAAGTGATATTCGAGCCGATATCGCCTGAGCAAAGCACCTACATAATCACTTGTATGCACCGCTACCTTGGCCTGGTGAAGGCAGCGACCCTGGTTGAGAATGAGGTACCTACAAAGCAACTTGTAGGTACCAAAATGCTGCCTCAGAGCTTCAGATGGCACTTTGTATGCAACTTTTGGGGTCTCGCTCATTATATGACCTGAATAGCACCCCCAAAACGCACCTACAAGTCACCTTGTAGGTGCGTTTTGGGAGCGTCTCTCAAAAAAGCACTGACAAGTTTCCGAGTGAGGCCCCAGAGCGGCTGAGAGCCTCGTGGTCCGGCCGCAATCCGGCCAATGGCGTTGTCTCGTTCCCGTTCGCCTACTGCCTGGTGTTTCCCTCTGAAATGTTGACCTGCTCGTTGGCCATGGCGATAAGCTCCGACAGTCCGGGACGATCGTAGATGCGATACCCGTCATTCCAAGGGGCGTTGATGAGCACGTGGTCTCCCTCAGCTGCGAAGCACACGCCGTAGTTCACTTCACCTATGGGACCAAAGCCGTTCGCGTCGCTCTCGTCGAGACTGAATGTCACCAGACTCTGCCCTGTATACGGCTTTCGCATCGTGTAGTGGAGAACCGCCAGGCCAACCCCGTTATCCATCCTGTCGCAGCCCACGAGCGTGGGAAGCTTTACTTCGGAACTGCCAATCAGCTTGCCCGTATTGCTGTCGAGCAGATAGCATCGTCCCGAAGAATCCTGCGCAAGCAGGCGGTTGGAGCTCACCCGTGCGAGGAACACGATGTTGGATATCTCGTCCGACTGCCATAACTTCGAACCGTCAAGCGTGCTATACGTCCTGATCACACCGTCAAAGCAACGAACAGCCAAAGCATTGCGATCCTCTGAGGTGAAGTCGGCCAGAATCAAGTCCGTTCGCATCGCCATTCCCACCAGCGGTGTAGTCTCTTCGTCCTTTTCTTCGCCCGTATCCAGCGAATATTGATTGAACACCGCCCATCGTGTCTCGGAACTGGAGCATGTCACCAAGCTGGTCGGTGACAGGTATAACTCATAGAACACCGATCCATCCCCGCTGGCCTTCTCCAGGATGACCTCCGACGCATCAAGGTCATACACCATGCATGCATGCATGTTGCCGAACACTGCCAACCGTCTTCCCTTGCCCTGGTAAACATCGAAGCCGCTGATAGCCGTCGAAGCGGCCAGCGGATCATCGCTCCAAGGCAAGAGGTACTTATTGACCAGCGATCCATCCTTGAGCGAGAGCTCGCATACCTCAAGCTGATTCTGCTCCCCGACATCGGCATACGCCTCATATATGAACACCGACTCCTTTGCCAGATGAATGGAGAGCTCCACTCCGTAATCAAAGCCAAGGGATGAAAAGGAGACACTCCAGAGCTTCTTGAAGGTTCTGTTGTCAATCAGATTCACCGCATCATCGGTGACGGTGATGATGCTTTCACCGTTGTATTCGACCATACCCTCCACATCTTCGGCAGGCTCTGAATTCAAGCCATCGGTATGCTCGTCCATCAGCAGGGCGTGGTATGACGGAGGATAGGAGGTCCATGCAGAGAAGCCCCTGAATGCACCCCCATCGATGATGGGGTAAGCCTCGTACGTATCGAACGCAAAGGAGGCGGTGTATGCCTCCTCGCCCTTGTCCTCCTGGGCAAACGGATATTCGAGAGAGACCCTTGCCTCATTCGTGCAGACAGCAATGCATGGCTCGTTATCTTGGGGCACGAAGGCCGCAGCCACGATGGGCGCATCAAAGGTGTCTGTACGCCACTGTTCGCCAGTAGCGTACTCAAGGTACACGATCTGATTATTGATCGTACAAGCGAGAAGCGGTTCGGAGCCCTCGGTTTCCCGACTAGGCCCTAACAACCTGATTGTCGAGCTCAGCTCAAAGTCAGACTCCTTGGATGACTGGAAGACCATCTCCGAGTACTCCCACCTTTTGCCGAGACTACCGTCAAATGACTCGAAGGTCACGACTGACTCTATGCCATCTTCGTTACCTTCGATCTCTTCGTCGTCCCCGAACTGCCGTTCCATTGTGACAGCGAACAAATCATCCCCATAGAAGGCAAGGTCAACGACATCCAACTCTGCCAATGGTGTCCTCGGCACATCCGCTGTCGCATCATCGGTGTCTTGGCCTATTACCATGAGACTGCAGGTAGAGGCCTCATCAGAGATAACCACTGCCAGTCGCTTCTCGTCAGACGAAACCGCAAGGCGCAACGGGTTGACCATATCGTCCTTCTTGCTTATGCGGACATTGCGTACGCAATCCCCCGTCATCTCGTCACAGAAGAGAACGAAGAGCTCGCCCTCATTGTCGAGAGACTCGGCGACAAATACGTATTGCTCGGCCTCTTCGAGATAGAGTACGTTGCTCGTCGATTGGACGTTTCCCGGCAGCGCGACATGCCAAAGCAGCTCCAACGTATCGTAGTTGTAGCAAATGGCCGTCCTCCCGTACAGCGATAGGACCGTACCGTCACCAAGTTTGAAGTTCGACAGACTGACCGCTGCGGCATCGCCCTCAGGACCGCCGTCGGATGGATAGACACTGATCAGGGGCGCACCAGTTTCAAGGTCGTTCACCATGACGGTGTTGCCGTAGAGCTCTTGGGCGATTATGCCGTCCCTGCTGTCAGAGCGCTCGCCCGCGCCATCGACCATGTATCCGTACCACGGCGAAGTCCTTGGAAAGATTCCGAGCGCACGCTCGAGAGCAAACTGCGCATCAGGCACGAAAGGCCGGCTGCTCATTGCCTCATCGCGGGGCAGGGCTCTAAGGGCGGTCTTCAACGCGCCGTAGCGATCCCCGTCATCCAGCTTGTCCTGCGATTCGCGAGCGAGGATCCTCGACTCGTTGATCTGCGACTGACGGAGATTGCGAGATATCTCTCCGCGCTGATACAGAGCAAACGCCCCGACAGCAAGCGATGCGAGCGCGATTAAGAGCGAGATGGCCACGTTCATACGTAGGCGGCGCATGCGTATACGCTGCTGAAGGTCATCAAGGCCACATCCGAGGATGGCCGCCTCGAGACGCGTGATCTCCTTGTCGACTTCCTTCCTGCCTGTCTTGCGAAGGTCGGCGGCAAGCGGCTCTGCCGGAACCTCCATGAACATCCCCGTCTCGGGATCTCGCTGCATGCGCGTCAGCAGAAGGGGCGGAAAGGCCTCATCGGGCTCGCCATCCACCAGAACGGGAAGTATGCGGTTCCTTCCGTGCAGCTGGGCGTAGGTCTCTACCTCACGCATGACCCACTCGCTCTGCCGCGAGCGAGGACTGCAGAGAACGATGAGGAAGCGGGACTTATTGAGCGCGTCGAGGATGAGCTCGGGAAGAGAGTCGGCCGTCGTGAGCTCGTCCTCATCGCGGAAAAGCCTTCCCAGATGGCTTCCCCTTTCAGGCGTACGCAGGTCCTTGGGGATCGAGGCGCCCTCGAGGCGATGCTGGATCTTGAGCGCCGCCTCGCGATCGATGGGACTGTGCCGATAGCTTATGAATGCCTCATAGACATAGTCCTCGTTCTCCTGGACACCCAGAACGTGTTCGCCACAGTATGGGCAGTACACAGCAGTCGCATTGATGTTCGACCCGCATTCGGCACAGTGCATGGCCCCTCCCGTCAATAATGCGTATAGTCTAGGTCAAGCGCCTGCCTATCGCAAAGAGTGGCTCTCCTGACAAAAAGCATTCCCCCGCACCGCACTGCCAGACGTCAAGTGATGTTGACGGAGCCCTCGTCAAGGCGTCTCTTCGTTCGCCGTCGACTGCCTATAGAGAGCAAGCTCCTCGCGCCCGCGTGCGATGAGCTCCGCCAGACTGTATCGCGGGTACACAACATAGTCGTCGAGCCACGGGAGGTAGCAGAGCGCCTTTGTCCTGTCCTTCGAGACGGCCAGACCATGACGGATGAGGCTCTCTGAGCCAAACCCACCTTCGTCCACCGAAACGACCACAAGCCCTTGCGGCGTGCCGCTGTCGTCGTTCTCAAACGTCGCAACCACGAGCTCGGAGGATTCGTCAAACGAGCAATGCGAGATCGAGGGCAGCACGGTGTCTGACGTCTGCGAGACAGCGCCTGTCTCGGCTTTGACCAACGTGCACTTCCCAGAGGTATCCTGCAGGAGAACACGAACGGGGCTCACGTACGACACGAACTGCACCTGTCGCATCGATGAGGGCATCTCCCACGCAGGCGAGCAGTCGGCCGTATGGTACGCGCGCACGATTCCGTCGGCGCATTTGACCACAATCGCCGCCCTGTCTTGGCTCAGGGACACCACTAGGTTGTCGAACCCCTCATAGGCGGACTGGCGGGTAAGATCGCCTGAGACCTTTGCCCCCGACTCCGTCTTATACGCCACGAACTTACCGTGAACGCCAACCATCTGATATGTGATGACGCTGTCGTCGCATACCCAGACGTCGCGAAGTACCGCCCCTCCTCAAAATCAAACTTTGAGGCCACCGTGCTTGCATCGAGGTTGACAATCCTGCCTCCTTGGCTGGTGGCGAACAGCATGACCCCGCTGTCGCCCTCCCAGGAGACGATGCGCGTAAAACGCACGTCAGTCGGGTTGAGTGAGAGGATGCCCTCGCCCAACGCCCACGCACCCTTTGTTGTCCCGTCAGCGCTGGAGAGCTCGACCACCTTCAACCCCTCGGCCACGTCTGCCGCCATACCGCTGACGAGAACGGAGGCTCCCTGGTCAAAGACAGCCACTTGGTTTCCCATGCCCACGGCAAAGACGGATTCGTCATGACGCACGTCCAAACGCGCACCATCGCCAACGAGCATGCTTGGCAACGCCACCGTCTGCGCCAATCGGCCCGTGCTCTCCTCATAAAAACCGAGCGTGGGGAGGCAGCGTGCAGAATCTTCGGCATCCGCGGTCATCGAGAGAACGACAAACTGACGTAATCCCACGAGGCAGAGCACGTCACTCCCGACAGAAGCGCTGAGGTCGTTGTCAGCCAATGGAAGGCGCGCCTGCCACCGACGTTCTCCCGTGAGTGGCGAGATGCACACGAGCTCTGACCCATATCGACAGAGCAGCGTATCCTCGCCGAGCTTTATGCCCGTGAGTCCCGTCTGGGCCACATTGGCCGCACCAATGGGTGGCCTCGCGTCATACTCGAGCAACGAAGCTCCTGTGGCGGCTTTCGTCACCCACGCAAACTCACCTATACCCCTAACGACCTGCAGGTCTCCTCGCATGTCATAGAGTCGGTCGGCATCACTGATCTCGTAGAGGCTCTCCCATACGCTTGCCTGCGGAACGGTACCGAGAGTCTGTTCTAGGGTAGGGGCAGTATACGGATGACGCACTAATCTCCTGTCCGCATTCAGAGCAAAGCATGGATTCCTCCCGTACGTCATGGCCAATCAGCTGGCAAAGACTCTGCAAAAGGGTACCAAAAGATGCGCTGAACAAAAGACGGCACCTCCCCCCCAACTGTCAAACCCAAGAGGAGAGGTGCCGCTTTTCGGTTATCTACGTTCACTTGGCCTGGTCTATGACCTTACCTCGCCGCCCGTGCTCTTCATGACCTTGGTCACGAGCTTGGCGTGCGCCTTCTCGACCTCCTCGGAGGTCAGCGTACGGTCGTCTGCACGGTACGTGAGCGAGAACGCCATGGACTTCTTGCCAGCACCGACGCGAACGGGATCGCGGTACACGTCAAACAGTCGGACATCCTTGAGCAGTTTGCCACCAGCGCTCGTGATGCGCTGGATGAGCATCTCGTAGGTGACCGACTCGTCAACCACGATCGCCAGGTCGACGTCGACGCCTGGCAGCGTGGGAACGTCCTGGTACGGAAGCTGCTTCTTGGCCAGCTTCTGGAGCGCGTCGACGGACAGCTCAAAGGCCACGACGGAATCGCTCACGCCAAAGTTCTTGAGCGACGTGGGGTGGATGTTGCCTATCCAGCCCAGAGAGACATTCTGCGCGATGACCTCTGCGGCACGGCCGGGCTGCAGCCATCCGTAACGCTCGGGGTCGGCCGGCTTGTACTTGACCTTGGTGATGCGCAGGGTCGAAAGCAGCTGCTCGACCACACCCTTGGCGTCAAAGAAGTCAAGCTTGGGATGCTTGGCGTTCCATGCGTCATCGTCCCAGCTGCCGCTCAGGACGCCGGCGACGTAGGTCGGCTCCTTGGGGAGGCTCTTGTTCTCGCGGCCAAAGAGCACGCGACCGATCTCGTACAGGTGGACGTTGGCGACACCATGGTCCTTGTTGTAGGCAACAGCGCGCAGCAGGCCGGGGATGAGGTCACGACGCATCTCGCTCTGGTCGGCAACGAGCGGTCGGATGATCTTGACGGGCACGCCCTTGCCCTCGGCGCTCATGCCAAGGCGCTCGAGGTCGCGCGGGTCGGCGAAGCAGTAGGTGCTCGTCTCGCAAAGACCGCAGGCGCGCATGGTGGCGCCAATCGTGCGCAGGCGCTGCTGGTCAGGCGTGAGGCCACCGGCATGGTTGCGGGCGGCAGGCAGCGTCGGCTCGATGTCGCCCTCGCCATACAGACGCACGACCTCCTCGATGAGGTCGATCTCGCGCGTGAGGTCGGGACGGTTGGTCGGTGCGGTGACGTTCCAGGACGAGGCGTCAGCGCGGTCGACCGTGCAGCCGAGGCGCTCGAGGCGCACGGCCATGAAGCCGTCCTCGAGCGCGGCGCCGGCAATGAGGCGGGCGCGGTCGGGGCGGAAGCCCATCTGCGGGGCGGCGACGGGTGCGGGATAGGCATCGACCATGCCCGGGCAGACCGTTGCGCCGCAGCAGCTCTCGAAGAGCGCCGCCGCGATGTCGCTCACGTTGGCGCAGCCGTTGGGATCAACCACGCGCTCGTAGCGGATGGAGGCCTCGCTCATGAGGTCGAGCATGCGGCTGGTTCGGCTGATGTTGCCCGAGTTGAAGGCCGCGCTCTCCAGGAGCACGTCAACGGTGGTGTCATCAATCTCGGAGTTGAGGCCGCCCATGACGCCCGCAAGAGCCACCGCGCGGTCGTTGCCGTCGGAGATGACGGTGTTCTCGGACGTGAGCGTGCGCTCCTGGCCGTCGAGGGTCGTGAGAACCTCGCCATCGCGGGCGGCACGAACCACGATGTGACGCTTGCCATCGACCTCTGTCAGCTTGCCGAGGTCAAAGGCGTGCAGAGGCTGTCCGGTGAGGAACATGACGTAGTTGGTCACGTCCACCACGTTGTTGATGGTGCGAGCGCCAGCAGCCATGACGCGCTTGGCCAGCCAGTCGGGGCTCGGGCCGATCTTGACGCCGCGCACCACGCGCGCGGTGTAGCGCGGGCAGAGGTTTGGGTCGGCAATCGTCACATCCACGAGGTCGGCTGTGGGCGTGCCCTCCTCCTTCTGGATCTTGGGCAGATCGAAGTGGGTGTCCTCGTCAAGCATGGCGGAGACCTCGACGGCGACGCCCGTCATCGACAGGCAGTCGGGGCGGTTGGGGGTCATCTCGCAGTCGATGACCGTGTCACCGATGCCGGCCCACTGCGCAAAGTCGAGGCCGGGCTCGGTGCCCTCAGGCAGCTCCATGATGCCGCTGTGGTCGCCGTCAAGGCCAAGCTCGCGGCTCGAGCAGCACATGCCGCACGACTCGACGCCACGCTTCTTGGCCTTGGTGATCTTGAAGTCCCCAGGCAGCACGGCCCCGACCATCGCCACCGCCACATCGAGCCCGGTGCGCATGTTGGGCGCACCGCAGACGATCTGGAGCGGCTCGGGGTTGCCGTTCGCATCGACGTTCTTTGCGCCCACATCGACCTTGCAGACCTGCATGTGGTCGGAGTCGGGGTGCGGCACGGCCTCGAGCACGTGGCCAGTGACCACATGCTTGAGCGCGGCGCCGGTGTCCTCGACACCCTCGACCTCGGTGCCGGTACGGACGAACTCGGCGACCAGGTCAGCCGGGTCGGTGGGCAGATCCACCATCTCTTTGAGCCACTCATATGAAACGCGCATATCTCAAGCCTTTCTGGTACGCGATTGTTTGCATGACCAGTGTGGTCTGGGGGACACGCCCCTAAACCACACTTGTGTGGTTTAGGGGCGTGTCCCCCAGACCACACTGGTCATGCAAACAATCGCGTACCAGAAAGGCTTGAGATATGCGCGTTTCATATGAGTGGCTCAAAGAGATGGTGGATCTGCCCACCGACCCGGCTGACCTGG
>JAGAVX010000063.1 GCA_017941705.1 Atopobiaceae bacterium | reverse complement strand
GGTCTCCTCGGGCTTGACGAGCTGCGGTGCACCGTTTGCCACGGTCTCGTAAAGCGCCTCGTAGAAGCCGCTGTAGGTGCTGCGCACGGTCTCGACACGCTCCTCGTGCATGGTGCCAGCCTCGTCGTAGTAGCGCAGGGTGCCCCACTGCTCGGGCGTGTCCAGGCCAAAGTCGGGATGGCCTGCCGGGAGGTAGAAGTGCTTGAGGTCGCGCTCCTGCTGGTCCTTCTCTATTTTGATGAAGGTGCCGCGTGTGCCGTAGACCTCAAAGCTCGGGCGCTGGATGGCGGCATGGTAGTTGGACGCTGCCGTGGCCTTGATGCCAAGATCGTCGTAATAGAGGTCGAAATCGTAGAAGGTCTCGGGATGGCCCTCGCCAAAGAGCTGGCGCGTCTCCACGTTCCAGCGATCGGGTATGCCAAACCAGGATATGAGCTGGTCGACGCTATGGCACGCATGGCCGTAGCAGATGCCCATCAGCCGGTCGTAGGTGCCTTCCTTGGCGTAGCGCAGGTACTCCTCGCGCCAGTAGTCATAGTGCGTGATGACCTCAAAGACCTGCCCGAGCTTGCCGGAGTCCATGACCTTCTTGGCGGTCAGGAAGTCGGAGTCAAAGCGGCGGTTCTGGTAGCACTGCACGGTCACGCCCTTCGTCTCGGCCAGGGCGTAGAGTTCCTCGGCCTCGGCAACGGTCCCCACGAACGCCTTGTCGCACATGACGTGCTTGCCGGCCTCGAGCGCCTGCTTGGTGAGGGCGTAGTGGGTGTTGTGCGGGGTGCTGATCTCGATGATGTCGATCTTGGGGTCGCTGAGCAGCACATCGATGTCCGTGGTGTACTCGGCACCGGGAATCTCGGCCCACGGACCTCCGAGGTGGCGGGCGTAGATGGTCTTGATGGCGAACTTCTCGGGTAGCGCCAGAGAGAACGGCGCGTGATAGCGGTTGGTGCCCTTTCCATTGCCGATGAAGCCGATGTTGAGGATGCGGTCTGCCATGTGCTGCTCCTTTGCATGTAGTCCTTCGCGCTGCCTACACGTCATAGCATACGCGTTGACGTGCGCCAATGGGTTGTTCGGAGCCTACTGGGAACCTGGTTTCCCTCAAAAGGCCTCTGACTTGTGTGCGCCTGAACATTTCTTCCAGCATGAGCCACGTTTGCGACTGGTCCGGGTGTTTGGGTGGGTATACTTCTCACTTGTGAAACGAAACCAAGGAGGAAGGTTCGACATGTCCAACAGCAATACCGTGAGGATCGCCCTCATCACCGGGTACCTTGGGGCAGGCAAGACGACGCTGCTCAACAACATCTTGGCAAACGACCGTGGCGTGCGCGCCGCCGTCATCGTCAATGACATTGGCGAAGTCAATATTGATGCCGACCTCATCGCCAAGGGCGGCGTGGTCAACAAGGCAGACGAGAGCCTCGTGCCGCTCACCAATGGCTGCATCTGCTGCACCCTTGCTGACGACCTCGCGCGCCAGCTGACCGAGCTTGCCGAGTCGGGCAACTTCGACCACATCATCATCGAGGCCTCTGGTATCTGCGAGCCAATCCCCATCGCCTTCACCATCGACAACTTCTGCAAGCAGGAGGCCATGCGCGGGCTGGACATCGACCTTGACAACATCATCGCCGTGGTTGACAGCAAGCGCATGTACGACCAGTTTGACAATGGTCGCGACCTGCTGGCCGACGACATCGACGACGAGGACATCGAGGCGCTGCTCATCCAGCAGATCGAGTTCTGCACCACGCTGGTGCTCAACAAGGCCGACCTGGTGACGCCCGAACAGCTGGCCGAGCTGCGCGCGCTGGTGCGCGGCCTGCAGAAGGACGCCAAGATCATCGAGGCCGAGCAGGGCAAGGTCGACATCGACGAGGTGCTCTCGACCGATCGCTTTGACTTCAACCAGGCCTATCAGTCCGCTGCATGGATGGACGCCATGGAGCATCCCGAGGAGCATGAGGATCCCGAGGTGCTCGAGTACGACATCACGACCTTCGTGTACGAGCGCCGCAAGCCCTTTGACATGGACCAGCTTCAGCAGTTTGCCCAGAACTGGCCCGATGAGATCATCCGCTGCAAGGGCCTTGCCTGGTTTGCCGACGATCCCAACATGGCATACGTCTTCGAGCAGGCCGGTCATCAGATCCACCTGCAGGAGAACGGCCTGTTCGTTGATTCTGCGCCCGAGGCGGAGCGTAAGAAGATCATCGCCGAGAACCCCGAGATCATGGAGCAGTGGGATCCCGAGGTGGGCGATCGCATGACCAAGCTGGTCGTGATTGGCCGCCACATGAAGGAGGACGAGGTCATTACCGGCTTTGACTCCTGCCTCGTCGACTGGAAGCGTGACGAGCTGTACTAAGCTTGGCGTCCGCGCTGCCACGTAACGAACGCTACTTGAGGACCGCCCCGAACTGCCCAGATGTCTGGCAGTTCAGGGCGGTTCTCTGTCGTGGCAATCGCTAGCGGAGGTCGTCCGCAGGAAACACGATGCCTGCGCCTCTGCGCACGGCGTTCTGTACGCGACTGACCGTGAGGCTCGTCTCGAGCTGCCGGTAGCATTCGGCGAGGTCGCCATCCTGCTGCTGGCGGAGGAACTCGCGGAACTCGCCCTCCCACATCACGGGCAGCGAGCGGTCGTAGTGTTCCTCCGTACCGTCGTTGAGGTGCAGCGTGATTGCCCCGCAGGAGTTGGGCTTGGTCATCGAGACAAGGTAGCCGTCAACTCCCTGGATCTGCGAGAAGCAGAGCGCATCGCAATCCTTTGCGCAGATGTTGATGGCCTTGAAGTCTCCGTAGTCGAGCGTGATTACGCCGCTGGTGTCGATGCCTCGCTCGATGTTGGCGTGATAGGCGGCAGCGAGGGGCTCGCCAAAGAGCCCGATGGTGAACGTGAGGGTGTACAGCCCCAGGTCCATGATTGCCCCGCCCGACTTGGTGGGGTCGAACGCGGGCAGCACGGTGCCGGCGCGAAACGCATCGTAGCGGCTCGAGTATTGGCTGTAGTTGACGGTGGCGACCTTTACGGCGCCGATGCGAGGCAGGAGCTCGTCGCGGATGAGCCTGAAGTTGGGCTGCCGTGTGGTGACGACCGCCTCCCAAAGGTACCGTTGTTGCGACCGGGCGAGCTCGGCGAGCTCCGTTGCCTCGATTTCGGTGGAGGTAAGGGGCTTCTCGCAGATGACATCCTTGCCGGCCATGAGCGCGGTTCTTGCGACGTCGTAGTGGAGGGAGTTGGGGACGGCTACGTAGACCGTGTCGACCTGAGGATCTTCGATTAGCAGGCGATAGTCGTCGTAGCACGCCGAGGCACCAAGGGCTTTGGCAAGCTCGACGGTTTTGGCGTGCGATCGGGGCGTTCCCGCGATGGCAGAGACACTGATACCCCATGAAGACAGGTGCGGTCCGATGCCGTGCACGATTCCGCCGGTTCCGACGATTCCAAGATTCATGGCGACCTCCTCGGTTGCTTTTGGGTTCGATTAAAGCATGGCGCTCTGTGCGGGCGTGCGGGAGGGTTGAATGACTGGCTGGTGGGTGTCAGCTGGTTGGCGGTCTGCGTAGAGTATGCTTGTTGAAATCGCAGGCCGATTCTGGGATGAGCCCATGGGTTGCAGGCGGGTGCTGGGAGGCAGAGATGATTTACGACAGGCTGACGGTTGCCTTGTTAGGAACGCTCTCGTCCGAGCGGTGGGACTCGACTAACGCACATATAGCGAGGTATCTGCTGGCTCACCAGGATCAGCTGGATGAGTTGTCGGTCAAGGGGCTGGCGCGGGCCTGCAGCGTTGGGATCGGGTCTGTGTCTCGCTTCTGCCGTGAGGTTGGATTTGCTGGCTTCGAGGAGCTTCGCGAGGAGTTCTGCGCATCAAGCAGGGAGTTCGAGACTGTCGGTGGGGACGGTGATGGTACAGCAGATGGCCTAGTGCCGTTGGTCGAGCAGGCCATCGCTCAGGCAGGGGAGAGCGTTGATGGGCGGGCGATCGCCCGCC
>JAGAVX010000007.1 GCA_017941705.1 Atopobiaceae bacterium | reverse complement strand
GTGGCCGAGGCCGATCTCGACAAGACCTATGCCACCTACAACTACAAGGGCACGACCACGCCAGTCACTGTGCGTGAGATCATCGAGCAGAACGGCACGCTCCAGGCCGATGCCGACGGCAACTATGCACTTCCCTCTGCCGAGCTTGCGCTGAACACCGTCCGTACGGCGATCCTCAGCAAGGAGGTCGAGGAGCGCGGCATCGAGGTCGATGAGAAGGAGGCTGCCGCCTACGCCGAGACTGCCCTGGGCACCAGCGACTTCGAGGCCATTGCCAGCCAGTACGGCATGGAGGTCGACGCCGTCAAGGACCTCATCATCGAGAACTGCCGTCTGAACAAGCTGCGCGAGGATGTCATCGGCGAGGAGCTTCCCGAGATGCCCGCCGCTCCGACCGAGGCCGAGGAGGGCAAGGAGGCCGAGGTCACCAAGGAGTACGCCGACTACATCATCTCGCTCGCCGGCGACGAGTGGAGCAAGAAGAAGGGCACCTGGAAGAGCGAGGACAGCGCCTACGCCACCGCCCTCGCCGACAGCGACTTCTCTGCCGACGGCGCTTCGTACAACACTGCCCAGACGGCATACTACGTTGCCTACCAGAAGTACAGCGAGAAGCAGTCTGAGCTCTCCAACACCTGGACCGAGTACCTGAACGGAATCCTGAGCAACGCCTCCATCCAGATTGACACGCTGCTTTCGTAGTACAGGTCACAAGAAGCCTATGGGGCCCGTCGGCACAACGCCGGCGGGCTCTTTTTCATCATTTTGGAGGTGAGATGACGCCAGGGGAGGAGATGGAGGCAGCTGTTAAGTGTGTGTGGTGTGAACAGGGTGCCTGCGCCGGGTACCACTACACGTATCATTGGAACGGCTCCTATTGCTGGGAGCCTTTCGATTGATGGAATCAAATGACAATGATAGAGAGGATGGCCTACAGTGCTATGTCCCAACTGCGGTAGTCCTGTATCTGAAGAGGACGGGTTTTGCGCCAACTGCGGGCATGCTGTTGGAGATGCCGGCGCATCAAGCTCTTCCGCCGTTCAGAGCGCATCCGCACCGGCCTCTGAACCAACTGCCAAATCGCCAAAGGAGAAGAAGACTACGCCTGTCGCCATCGTAGCTGCGATTGCATTGCTGGCGGCTCTTGTGGCAGGCGGTTGGTACTTCCTCTCCTCCAGCAGGAGCCTTCCCAAACAGGAACTGCCGGCAGAACCTGCTAAGCAGGAGCAGCAAGAGGCATCCAAGGCGGATGCTGATGAGGAAAGCCAACAGACTGCCAAAGAGACTCCGGCTATGCGCGCAGCCAATGCCTACGAGGCCATCCTCGCAAACGCTGGCGCTTACTTTGCAGAGCCATGGTACGGCCAGACGCCCGATGCCGACATCACCTATGCGCTGGTCAATCTTACTGACGACGATATTCCCGAGCTGCTGCTTAGCACCCATTACAGCAACGTGGGCTCGCACACGTCGGGGGGCTATCGTATGCTCGTCTTCACTCATGACGGGACCTCCGATGCTGCCGTTCAGGCATCGAGTGATGAGTTCGAGCTCTTCAACGAGCCTTATGCACTCATTGACTATGACGCCGCAAATCACGCCCTCTTTGAGGAGCTGCGCTATGCTGCCGGCATGAACTCGCTGTACTACCAGGTAAAGGTGGACGATGCGACGCTCGTACGCGAAGAGTTGGATGGCGCAATGCCAGAGGAGAGCAAGAGTCCCTTCGAATTCGTGCCGGTGAGTGACCAGGCACCACTTGACCAGCTGCGCGGCGGCAGCGCTCAGCCCCAAGAAGAGAAGCCGACTCAGGACAGCGAAAGCGAACACGACCGGCTGCGTTCTGAGGCGGAAGCGGCAGGCAAGACGGTGCTGACGGGGCGCGTGGTTGTCGTGCAGGGCGAGGACGCCATTGCCTATACCGGCGAAAAAACCTTCTACGCAAACGGTGACAAGGGAATTGAGGCAAACGCAGCGTCATGGTACGCCCTGCTTGTCCTTGACGAGCCAACAGAGATCTTTGGAATCTTACAGGCCGACTCCACCGTATCGGGAACCTACGATTGCATCCTTTTGGGTATACGCAGGTACAACGCTTACAGCGGGAGCTACGATGACGAAGACGGTGTTGCCGCGTGGGAGGAGTATGGTACCGGAGATACCGGAACCGAGCTATGCATTGCGGCGAGCGACTTTAGCAAGTCATCGGGTACCGATTACCCTGGGCTTCCCTGTCCTCGTGAGGTGGAGGTACTCTACACGCTCGGCTAGTGACGTTGCAGGACCGCACCTCATGCCCAGGGTGGCGGCCCCAAGTCACGTAACAAGTAAGCCGACGGTTCTTCTGGCAAGGTATCCGTTCTAACAGCACACTGCTTGGCCCAACTGCTCGACCCCACAATTTGCGGAGTCGAGCAGTTGGGCCAAGCAGTGTTTCATTTGCATCCCATTGCGGCTGACATGCCGTGTCATCAACGTGCCACGCTCGTGCTTGCGGAAACCGTGGAGATGAGAACTGTCTTTACAGATGTATTTACAGATTGACAGGCCAGTGGCATACTACCCTCAACATTGCACTACTACAGAAGTACGAGAGGGGTCCGCATGGACATTGCCGCTCAGATAGCGCAGCTCAAGCGCGAGAAGGATGCCGTCATCCTCGCTCACTACTATGTTCCCGCAGAGACTCAGGCCCTGGCCGACTACGTGGGAGACTCGTTCTACCTGGCCAGACTGGCACGCGAGCTCGACTGCTCGACCATCGTGCTCTGCGGCGTGTCGTTCATGGCGGAGAGCGCCAAGATGCTCAACCCCACGCGCACGGTCCTGCTGCCTGACGTGACGGCCGACTGCCCGATGGCGCACATGGTCCGCAAGGAGGACGTGGACGCGGTCAAGGCGCGCTACGACGACCTGGCCACGGTCTGTTACATCAACTCGACCGCCGAGATCAAGAGCTGGAGCGACGTGTGCGTGACCTCGTCCAACGCCGTCAAGGTGGTGCGCGAGCTTCCGCAGCACAACATCCTGTTCATCCCGGATATGCACTTGGGCCACTACGTGAGCCTGCAGGTGCCCGAGAAGAGCTTCATCCTCAACCGCGGGTACTGCCCGATTCACCACAAGATGATCCCCGCCGAGGTGGAGGAGCTCGAGATGGCCCATCCCGAGGCGGTGGTGGTCGCTCATCCGGAGTGCACCGAGGAGGTCCTGCGCGAGGCGGACTACATCGGGTCGACCAAGCAGATGATCGACTACGTCGCCAAGAGCGACGCAAAGGAGTTCATCGTCCTGACCGTCGAGGGCGTGCGCCGCGAGATGGAGCTGGCCACCGAGGGCACGGGCAAGCGCTTCTACTTCACCAAGACCACGCCGATCTGCGTGAACATGGCCAAGGTGACGCCCGAGAAGGTGCTTGCCTGCCTGCGTGACGGCACCGGCGAGGTCGGGATGCCTGACTGTGTCGCAGAGGCCACGACCCCGCTTGAGCGCATGCTCGAGCTGGCGGCCCGATGATGACCTTTGGCGCGGGAGCGCCCGCCCCTCAGATTGACGTGGAAGGCTGCGAGCAGATCAGCTGCGACGTGCTGATAGTCGGTTGCGGCGTCGCGGGCCTCTATGCCGCGCTCAACCTTCCGCAGGACCTTTCCATCGAGATGCTCTGCAAGGAGGACGTGGCCAGCTGCGACTCCATGCTTGCGCAGGGTGGCATCTGCGTCCAGCGCGACGACGAGGACTACGACCCGTGGTTCGAGGACACGCTGCGCGCGGGCCACTACGAGAACCGCCGCGAGAGCGTTGACATCATGATCCGCGAGAGCCGTGCGCTGATCGATGACCTCATCTCGCTTGGCGTGGAGTTCGATCGCACGCCTGCCGGGGAGCTCGACTACACGCGCGAGGGAGCGCACTCGCGTCCGCGCATCCTGCATCGCGCCGACCTCACCGGGGCCGAGATCACCACCAAGCTTCGTGCCGCCGTCGAGCAGCGCTCCAACATCGCCATCCACGAGTACACCACGATGCGCGACCTGCTCGTCGACGACGGAGTGTGCAAGGGGGTCCTCGCAACCGACGGCGCCAACGAGACGCTGATGTTCCATGCCCGCGACGTGCTGCTGGCGACGGGCGGCGTGGGCGGTCTGTACCCGCGCTCCACCAACTTCCGCAGCCTGACCGGTGACGGCTGCCGCATCTGCCGCGAGGCTGGCGTGGAGCTCGAGAACATGGACTACGTGCAGATCCATCCCACGAGCCTGTACACCGCAAAGCCCGATCGCTCGTTTCTCATCTCCGAGAGCTGCCGCGGCGAGGGGGCGATCCTGCTCGACGCAGGGGGCGAGCGGTTCACCGACGAGCTTCAGCCGCGTGACGTGGTGACCAACGCCATCTACCAGCAGATGGCCCGCGACCACACGCAGCACGTCTGGCTCTCGTTCGAGAACGTCCCGCACGACGTGATCGTGAACCACTTCTCCAACATCTACCGCCACTGCCTGGAGGAGGGCTACGACATCACGCGCGAGCCCATCCCCGTGGTCCCCGCGCAGCACTACCTCATGGGCGGCATCCACGTCGACTCGGAGAGCCGCACCACCATGCCGCACCTCTACGCGGCCGGGGAGACCAGCTGCAACGGAGTCCACGGCAAGAACCGCCTGGCCTCGAACTCGCTGCTCGAGAGCATGGTCTTTGCCCGCCGTGCGGCGCTCGACATCGCAAGCTCCCAGGCTGCCACGAAGAAGGGAAACTAGCATGAATCCCATTACGCTCAAGCTTCAGGCCGAGCCGCTCGTCCGCATGGCCTTGCAGGAGGACATCACCAGCGAGGACGTCTCGACGGCTTCGGTGATGCCGCACGCGGCGCGCGGGCAGGTGCATCTGATCGCCAAGCAGGACGGCGTCATCTGCGGCCTGGATGTGTTTGCGCTCGTCTTCGAGCTGCTGGACCCGACCGCGCGGATAGCGGCGCAGGTCAGCGAGGGTGACGAGGTCCGCACGGGCCAGGAGCTCGCCGTGGTCGAGGCGGACGTGCGGGCGCTGTTGTCCGCCGAGCGCGTCGCGCTCAACTACCTGCAGCGCATGAGCGGCATCGCCACCTACACGCGCCGCATGACGGCCCTGTTTGCGGGCACCAAGACGCGGCTGGTCGACACGCGCAAGACGACGCCCAACATGCGCGTCTTCGAGAAGGAGGCCGTGCGCGTGGGCGGTGGCGGAAACCACCGCTACAACCTCTCGGACGGTGTCATGCTCAAGGACAACCACATCGACGCGGCAGGCGGTATCGCCCAGGCGGTGGCTGCCGCGCGCGCCCATGCCCCGTTTGTGCGCAAGGTCGAGGTCGAGGTGGAGACGCTCGACATGGTGCGCGAGGCCCTCGAGGCCGGCGCCGACATCATCATGCTCGACAACATGGATCATGACACCATGGCGCAGGCCATGGAGCTCATCGACGGTAGGGCAGAGGTGGAGGTCTCGGGCAACGTGACCGCGCAGAACGCCGCGGCGCTCGTGGACTTGGGCGTGGACTATGTCTCGTCCGGCGCGCTGACCCACTCCGCCCCCATCCTCGACCTCTCGCTCAAGCACCTCACGGTCTTGGGGTAGGTGCGACATGAAGGGTCATGAGCGCAGGTTTGAGATCCTGGCCTTGCTGGAGGGGTCGACCGAGGCAATACCCGGGGCCGAGATCGCTCGTCGCTGCGGGGTAAGCCGCCAGGTGATCGTGCATGACATCGCCCTGCTGCGCAGGGAGGGAAACGACATCGTGTCGACGCACGGCGGATACGTGCTCGCGCGAAGCGGTGGCCCCTGCCGCAGGCTGTTCAAGGTCTGCCACGACGAGGATCGCGTGCAGGAGGAGCTGTTCGCCATCATCGACCTCGGCGGTACGGTGGAGGACGTCATCGTCAACCACCGCGTCTTTGGGAAGATCGATGCAAAGCTCGACTTGTCGAGCAGACGTGAGGCACAGCGCTTTCTTGACGACCTGCTGTCCAGCAAGTCGACGCTGCTGTGCAAGGTCACCTCGGGCTACCACTTTCACCATGTCTCGGCCGACTCCGAGGAGGTGCTCGACGAGATCGAGGAGGAGCTCGTGCGCCTGGGCTTCTTGGCGGAGCTTCGTCCGTACGAGAGCGACGAGGAGCTGAGCCGCTAACGCCCGCGACTGGCGGAGTGTGGTCTTAGGGACACGCCCCAGGCCGCACTCCCACGTGCGAATGTTTCGGTGATGGCACGATTTTGCAAGGTAGGGCATATCGGTAGTACCCTAGGCAACAGTTTGTGCGTGCCATGAGACAGGCATGCGGTCTTTTAGATAGGAGTTCGCCATGGAGAAGAAGGACCTGGACTGGGGTAGCCTCACATTCGCTTACACCCCGACCGATTTCAGCTATGTCTGCAACTACAAAGACGGCGCCTGGGGCGAGGACATCCTCACGCCCGACCACACGCTTCAGCTCTCTGAGTGCGCTGGCATCTTCCACTACTGCCAGGAGGTCTTTGAGGGCCTCAAGGCGTACACCACCAAGGATGGCAGCATCGTCTGCTTCCGTCCCGATATGAACGCCTCCCGCATGGCTGACTCCGCCAGGCGCATCTGCATGCCGCCGTTCCCCGAGGACCGCTTCGTCGAGGCCGTCAAGCAGGTCGTCGAGGCCAACCTCGCGTGGGTCCCGCCCTTCGGCAGCGGCGCCACGCTTTACATCCGTCCGTTCATGATCGCAACCGGCAACGTCATCGGCGTCAAGCCTGCGACCGAGTACCAGTTCCGCATCCTCGTCACGCCGGTCGGCCCGTACTACAAGGGCGGCGTCCAGCCTGTGGCGCTCAAGGTCCCCGAGTACGACCGCGCCGCGCCGCACGGCACCGGCAACATCAAGGCCGGCCTCAACTACGCCATGAGCCTGTATCCCAGCGTGCTGGCGCACGAGGAGGGCTTCGCCGACAACATGTTCCTCGACCCGCAGACCCACACCTACGTCGAGGAGTCCGGTGGCGCCAACTTCCTGCTGGTCAAGGAGGACGGAACGCTTGTCGTCCCGCAGTCCGCGACCGACTCGATCCTGCCTTCCATCACCCGCCGCTCGCTCGTGCAGGTCGCCGAGGAGATGCTGGGCATGAAGGTCGAGCAGCGCCAGGTGCGCTTTGACGAGATCGACCAGTTCGTCGAGTGCGGCATGTGCGGAACCGCTGCCGTCATCAGCCCGGTGGGCAAGGTTGTCGACCTCCAGGGCAACGAGCATGTCTTTGGCGCTGGCATGGAGCATGTCGGCCCCGTGCTGGCCAAACTCCGCGAGACGCTGACTGGCATCCAGGCCGGCGAGATCGAGGACAAGTTCGGTTGGGTCGTGAAGGTCGCCTAGTGCGCCTGACATAAGAGCGATTGCTGCCGCCCGCGGAATCCCGCGGGCGGTTTTTTGCGGTCTCGCTTGGGTTGAAAGAAGGTGCCGCTTCCTCATGTGGGGGAGCGGCACCTTGTCTTAGGGTTTATGCTGGGGGTTCGTACTACTCGGCCGACTCGCTCTTGGCCTCGTGATACTCGGTCTCGGTATTGACCTGCCACACGTTGCTGCGGTCGGTACTGCCGGTGAGCAGGTCGTCGACGGCCTCGAACGCCGTCATCATCGAGTGGTCCATGTTGTTGTAGCGGTGCTGGCCGTTGCGTCCCAGGCAGAAGAGGTTGGGATGCGTATCCAGCCACGATACGAGCTCGTCGATGCGGTCGTAGGTGTCAAAGTAGGCGGGATAGGCCTTCTGCACGCGCTCGACGTGGCTGTCGAGCACCTTGGTTGTGCCGTCAAGGACGCCCATGCGAACCAGCTCGTTCGTTGCGAACGCGATGCGCTCGCCGTCCGCCATGTTCCAGAAGTCGTCACCCTCGGCGCAGAAGTACTCCAGGCCGATCCACACGGTGCGCACCGGGTCGGCGACCAGGTAGGGCGACCAGTTGTTGAAGACCTGGATGCGTCCCAGCTTGACCGACGAGTCCTGCACGTAGATCCAATTGTCGGGCACGATGTTGCCCAGCGTCCTGATGTCGGTCTCGTTCTTGAGCGCCAGCTGCGGCACCAGCAGGCCAACCGTCACGAAGTCGCGGTAGGGGAGGCCCTGTGCGATCTCGCTCGCTGCGGGCGTGGCGTCGGGCATGGAGGCGACCAGGTCTTTGAGGGGCATGGTCGACATGACGCAATCTGCCTCAAAGGTGCGCCCGTTCTCGCAGGTTACGGCAGTGAGGGAGCCGTCTTCGGCGACGGTCACCTCGGTGGCCTTGCAGCCCATCTCGATGGTGCCACCCATCTCGCGGACCTCGTCCGCTACGCACTCCCACAGCTGGCCGGGACCGTACTTTGGGTAGGAGAAGCGCTCGATCAGCGAGGTCTCGGTGGCCTGCTCGTCCTTGCGGCCGGTTGCCTTGGCTACGGCGTCCTTGAGCACCGCGACGATCGAGAGGCCCTTGACGCGCTGGGCGCCCCAGTCGGCCGAAATCTCGCGCGGGTGACGTCCCCACAGCTTCTCGGTGTAGCCCTCGAAGAACATGGAGTACAGCTTGCGGCCAAAGCGGTTGATGTAGAAGTTCTCGAGGTTGTCCTCGGGGAGCTTCTTGGCAACGGACTGCAGGTACGAGGTGCCGACCCCCATGGTGGTGACGGGGCCCATGGTGCGCAGCGTCTTGGGGTTGAGGGACACGGGATAGTCGAAGAACTTGTGGTCGTAGTAGATGCGCGAGATGCGGTGACGCGAGAGCATGACGCGGTCGTCCTGCTCGGGATCGGGGCCGCCCTCGGAGAGGGGGCAGTCGCGGCCAAGTACGAGGTCGTCGAACGACTTGGCACCCTGCATGGGCATGCGCGCAGCCCACCAGTCGGTCACACGCTGCTCCTTGGAGAAGAAGCGATGGCCGCCGATGTCCATGCGGTTGCCGTTGTGGCGGACGGTGCGAGAGATGCCGCCGATTTCCTGTGAGGACTCGAGGACGGTCACGTTCCAGTCGTCGCCTGCGCGGCTCAGCAGCTCGTGTGCGGCGGTCAGGCCGGCAGGTCCAGCCCCGATGATGACGCAATGCTTCATGAGAATCCTTCCAACATGCTTGTATGCCATATTCGCCTGCCTGGCAAGAGCGCCTGCAGTCGGTCATTTGATGCACACGTCTTATAGTACGGCAGCGACGGAGTGGGCTTGGTAAACAACATCAACGAAGCAGAAACAAGGGCGATGAGCTGCTTGGTCGGAATTGCTGATGGCATGAGGCGTGAGCGTCAGGGGCGGTGCCACAGCGGGGGTCTCTGACATGGGGTTGCAAGGCAGGGCCCATGGACTTTGTAGGCGTTATTTTGAGAGGCCTCGAAAAAACGCACCTACAAGTTGCTTTGTATGTGCGTTTTAGGCGCTAGGCTGTGTTAACCCTCTCCTGACATTCTTGTCCGGCCCCTCGCCTAACCTCTCCAACGTATCCGAGCGAGAGGAGACGCCATGTCCACGAGGGGCCTGGAGGGGATCGTCGCCGCCATGCGCGACGACGAGAGGGAGAGG
>JAGAVX010000062.1 GCA_017941705.1 Atopobiaceae bacterium | reverse complement strand
GCGCGATGCCGCGGAGATTGCGGCAATCATCGTGATTCTCTCACGATTCAGTAAGGGGATTCGCCGCTAAGTGCCCTGCGTGCACGCCTGTGCGGCGGAGGTCCACCTAATAGTTACCGTACAACATTGACAGTTTTAAAATTACCAGCAGTTTCTTATCTAATGATGAGTTGTGCGGTAACTGTCTATTTTATCTAGTTACCGCACAACCTTGTTAGGGGCTATAAAACGCCAGTTGAGCTCTATTTATCGCAGTTTGTACGGTAACTAGTGGAGTCAGAGTCTGGGCACGAAAGCCGTGGTGCTTACCAATCTGCTCGCAATCGGTAGCGGGAACCAGGATCGAGGGTGCTTTCGATGCATCATCGGTTTGATCAGTGTCGTCGGCGCTAAATACCTGAGCCTAGGTCTCCCCATAAGGCCGCCAAGGGAGGCTTCCTCTATATCCTGTGTTTATGCACTTGCTTGGGCATGCAGCTTACACGTGCTATCCTGTCTATTTGCATGTCCGTTTTGCAAGAAAGGTGCAATCGTGGAAGAGATGCCCAAGACGTATGATCCGCAGACTGCGGAGCCTGAGCTTGTCGAACGTTGGATGGAGGCCGGCTGCTATCAACGCAGCAAGGGCGTAGGTGACTGCACAGTCGTCATTCCGCCGCCCAACGTGACGGGCGTATTGCACATGGGCCATGCCATGGACGACACCATCCAGGATGCCTTCGTCCGCTACAACCGCATGCGCGGTCGCTCGACGCGCTGGATTCTGGGCACCGATCACGCTGGCATCGCCACGCAGACCAAGGTCGACAAGAAGCTCAAGGAAGAGGGCATCAGCCGCCTTGAGATCGGCCGTGAGAAGTTCCTCGAGGCATGCCAGGACTGGCGTCGCGAGTACGGCGGCATCATCGTCAGTCAGATCAAGCGCATGGGCTGCTCCATCGACTTCGATGACGAGAAGTTCACCATGAGCCCAGAGTACGCCAAGGCCGTGCGCAAGGTCTTTTGCGACTGGTACCATGACGGCTTGATCTACCGCGGCAAGCGCATCGTCAACTGGTGCCCGAGCTGCACCACCGCCATCAGCGACGACGAGGCGGAGTACCAGGACGAGAAGGGCCACCTCTGGCATCTGCGTTACCCGCTGACCGAGCCGGTCGACGGGGTCGAGTACATTGAGGTTGCCACCACGCGTCCCGAGACGATGCTCGGTGACACGGGCATTGCCGTGAGCCCCGAGGATCCCGACAAGGCAAAGTTCGTTGGCAAGACCGTCATGCTGCCCATCGTTGACCGCGAGATCCCCATATTCTCGGATTGGCATGTCGACGCCGGCTTTGGCACGGGCTTCGTCAAGGTGACCCCCGCCCACGACCCCAACGACTATGCCATGGGTCAGGCGCACGACCTGCCGCAGATCAACATCTTCGACGAGCACGCGGTGGTCGTGGACGGCTACGGCGAATTTACCGGCATGGACCGTGACGAGTGCCGCAAGGCCGTCGTCGCATGGTTCGAGGAGCATGGCCTTCTGGGTGATATTGACGAGCACGAGCACTCCGTCATGCATTGCTATCGCTGCGACTCGACCCTGGAGCCGTGGCTGTCCGAGCAGTGGTTCGTGGCCGTCGACAAGCTCAAGGAGCGTGCGACCGAGGTCGTGACCTCGGGCGAGGTCAAGTTCCATCCCGAGCGCTGGACGCAAACCTACCTCACGTGGATGGACAACCTCAAGGACTGGTGCATCAGTCGTCAGCTGTGGTGGGGCCATCGCATTCCGGTGTTCTACTGCGAGGATTGCGGATGGGAGGACGCCCTCATGGAGGATACGGACGTGTGCCCGCATTGCGGCGGACATCACGTCCATCAGGACGAGGACGTGCTTGACACGTGGTTCTCGAGTCAGCTGTGGACCTTTGCCACACAGGGTTGGCCCGACCATCCCGAGCAGATGGAAGGCCATCACCCCACCAAGGTGCTCGTCACGGCCCGCGACATCATTGCCCTGTGGGTCGCCCGCATGATCATGAGCTCGCTGTACTTCTGCGACGAGATTCCCTTCCACGATGTGTACATCTATGCCACGATTCTCGCCAAGGACGGCAGCCGCATGAGCAAGTCCAAGGGCAACGGCGTCGATCCTATGGACCTCATGAACATGTATGGCGCCGACGCCATGCGCTATGGCCTGCTCACGCTCGTGACGGGCAACCAGGACGTGCGCTTCGACGCCAACATCGACAAGAAGACCAGGCAGCTCATCGACTCGCCTCGCACCGAGCAGGCGCGCTCCTTCGTCACCAAGATCTGGAACGCGAGCCGCTTCGTGCAGATGAACCTCGAGGGGTACGAGCCCGGCGTGCCCAAGGCCGAGACGCCCGAGGACGCATGGATGCTCTCGCGACTGGCCCGCATCTGCGCCGCCGCGACCGAGCAGCTCGAGACCTACGCATTTGGCGACTATGCACGCGAGATCCAGGCCTTCTTCTGGAACGAGGTCTGCGACTGGTACATCGAGCTGTGCAAGGGTCGCCTGCTGGATGGCTCCGCCGAGGAGCGTCTGCAGGTCCAGCGCAACCTGGTCTACGTGCTTGACGTGAGCATGCGCCTGCTGCACCCGGTGATGCCCTTTGTCACCGAGAGCGTTTGGGATGCCCTTCCCGCCAGCGGCCTCGATGCCCACGACGCGCAGTTCCTCATGGTGGCAGACTGGCCCGAGCCTGACACACTTGCGGCCTTTGTCAACGAGAAGGCGGAGCACGACTTTGAGCTCGCGCGCCGCGTGGTACAGGTCGTTCGTGCGACGCGCGCACGCTATCGCCTGTCTCCCAAGACCGAGCTCGACGTGGTCGTTCGTTCGGCCACTGCCGATGCGGCGGTGCTCGAGAGCCAGCGTGACTTCATCTGCAACGTCGGCCGCGTGGACCAGCTCGCCCTTGGTGCGCACCAGAAAAAGCCCGCGGGATCGGTGAGCGCCGTTGACGGCGGGCTCGAGGTGTTCGTCGCGCTTGGTGGCCTCGTTGACCTCGACGCCGAGGCAAGGCGTCTTGAGAAGGAGATTGCCAAGGCCGAGAAGGAGCTTAACGGCGTGTCGCGCACGCTGGGCAACCAGGGCTTCATCGCCAAGGCCGCTCCCGAGGTCATCGAGAAGAAGAAGGCGCAGCAGGCCGAGCTCGAGCAGAGGCTCGAGCAGCTCAAGGCGCAGGCCGCCGACCTCGCATAGACAAGGCTAGAACCGCAGCGATCGCCGCCCCGGCTCTTCTGGTGAGGTGCCGGGGCGGCGCTTTGCGGTGGCATTCTCTCCACTCTTCCTGTGGCGCAAGCGTTTACCAACCATACACAATGGAGTGCTACAGTGCTGCAAGCACAGCCCACGCGCCGTAGGGCGCCCAGCGACAGGAGCTGCCATGACCGACCCCAACTGCATCTTCTGCAAAATCGGCGCAGGAGAGATTCCCACGAACAAGGTCTACGAGGACGAGGTGTGCATCGCGTTTCGCGATATGGAGCCGCTGATGCCCACGCATGTGCTCATCATTCCCAAGGACCACTACCGCGACATTGCCGACGACGTGCCACCCGCGACCCTAGGGCACTGCTTCTCGGTGGTCAAGACCATCGCCGAGCAGGAGAAGCTGGACAACGGCTTTCGCATTCTCGTCAACACCGGAGACGATGCGAGCCAGAGCGTGAAGCACTTCCACATCCACATCCTGGGCGGCGGTCACATGCCGCGTCCCAATGACCAGGACTGGGGAGAGTTTGCAACCAATGCCCATAAGTTCTACAGCTGCTAGGATGCGCTGCGTCTTCCAAACACTCCATAACCGGTAGGGCAATCGCCTCCCCGTACTGCACTTGCGCTGCGGGGAGGCGATTGGGGTTCGGCTGATTGTGCGCCGTCAATCCGGTCGGGGGATGAGCGACGCGTCATTCTGCCGTTACGGCACCAGCGAGCGGAGCGCGTACCTTAGGCAAAATCGATTCGATACACGGTATAGACCTCAGTGTTGCCGTCGCAGATGTACACGAACCGGTTATTCCCCTTGACTTCATAGGCCGGGCCGTTCCAGATGACCTCTCCGCCAAAAACGTCGTAGATCTTGTACTCTCCGCTCTCTGCGGGAACCGCAAGGAGGTCTCCTTCCTGGCGTGTTAGGCTTGTGTCGAGGTCGTAGCGAGAGTACTTGTTGTCTGTGGCGTGGATATCCATCTCTCCGGTGTTCCAGTTGAAGTACTTGAGACCGTCTCCGTCCTGGGTGCAGTACGTGTTGTAGGAGCGCGCCGTTACCGTGGTCTTTGTGCCATCATCCGAAACGATGGTCGCGCTATTGCCGTCAGCGGATGGCTTGATCGTGTATGAGCCCCCGTTTGCAGTCCAGTAGGTATCGAGGTCGCCTTCAACCTTAACGCGGAACACGCCCTCGCCTAAGTACTCTGTAACGGAGCTTGCCGTGAAGTCATGGATTACGTTGCCGTTTAGGTCAATCATGCCCCAGAGCTCATTCTTCTGTGCGCAGAGGCAGCCACTGTTAAGAGTTCCGCCACCTACTGAGTTGGTGCTTATGTTCTCGTACTGCGGAGAGATCAGCTCCTCTCCCTTCTTGTCGAGGATGCCACACCCCTCATCGTTAAAGATCTTGAAGTAGTCTCCTGTTCCAGAAAGTGGAGAGATGTTCTCTTCTTTAAAGAAGAGCTTGGTTCCGTCCGAGCTGTACGCGCTGTGCTCTCCGGCCTTGCCCGTGGCGACATATGAATAGTCTTCAACATCTGGGTTGGTGGCCTTACCGAACTCCGTCCCGTCTGCCTCGTAGACTGTCTCTCCGACAAATATCAGATCGATCGTTGCGTCCACGCGATCCTCGGAAGTGATGCTAAGGCCAGGAACAAACTGCTTCTGCTCCGCGTCGTAGACCTGTATGCCATCGGTTCCTTCCGCAAGGTAGAACCGGACCGACAGCTCCTTGATGTCGGTGTATTCACAGGGGAGCAGCTCTCCGTCCGTGGGGGAAATAATCCCAACCTTATCCCCGGATGCACTCTTCATGGAACATGCAGTCGCCCATGGGTGAAGTGTAATCGTACACACCGATCGGGTCTCCGTTGACGGTGTAGTACTGATTGGCGTTGTTGTTGCAGGGGATGCCCGAAGACAGGCTTTCGAATTCCTTTATGGAGCCGACCTCCGTGAGCGTGAGCGGTCGCAGCGCTGATGCAACGGTCTGCTCCGTGCCTGCTTCTGTGGTATCGGCAGCGGCTGCCTCTTGGACAGCGCTTTCTGTCGTGGGGGATGAAACGCTCTCGGATGATCACCTACATGCCGTCACGCTGAATAGGGTGGCAAACAGCGTGCACACTACAATCAGTCTCTTCATCTGTTTCATCCCTTCACGCACCTTTAGAACCAAAAGAAACCTAATTCAGGATACATAACCAGATGAGAGGGGATGGGATGTCGCACCAACATTTCGATGAAGTGTGTCATTAGAGCGCCCGCCATTGCAGGAACTGCTGGCGCATGCGGGTCACGCTCCCTGCATGTGGCATAAGCAAGGGAATCTTCTGATTGG